>DAIDMU010000109.1 GCA_027448805.1 Sulfurimonas sp.
CTCGCATGAATCGCTTAATTGAGCGGTTTGGCGAGAGAGCGCTTCATAAATTTTTATCCCCAGATGAGATACTTCTTGTTAAAAACTACAAAACTGCTTCTGGATTTTGTCGGCGGAGGCTGACTCGACTACTACAACCGCTACTGCATAATCCCCATCATGTGTAATAGAAAGACTAGAATCTAAGATATTAAAATTATTTAGCAGCTTTTCTGATAGCTTTAGCTTTGGCGCTCCGTATGATGTTTTGTAAATTACAATATCGTGAAAGTTGCATTTAGAGCCTATTCCAACGCCAAGAGCTTTTGAACAAGCCTCTTTAGCCGCCCAAAATCCAGAAGCAGTTTTGTAGTTTTTAACAAGAAGTATCTCATCTGGGGATAAAAATTTATGAAGCGCTCTCTCGCCAAACCGCTCAATTAAGCGATTCATGCGAGATATTTTAATGAGGTCTATGCCAATCATCTACTGTATAACAAATTCCGTAAAATAGATACCTTTTATGCTGCCATCAGTTATCATGGCATTTAGTGTATCAATAATCTGCTCCGAAATTTTTTGCTTCCCTTTTTTAGAAGATATCTCTTCCAATGTTTTAGAGGTTAAAATCCTTATAATTCTATCTCTTATAACAGGAGCCTTCTTGTCAAGTTCCATACCTAATTCTTGACCGTTTAACTCTAGTGAAATAGTAGCTTTTAAGTAACGGCGTCCGGCATCACTTTTAAGGTTAACGGTAAAAGTGTCAAGCGGATATAGAATTCCAATATCGCTTAATTTTCTAGAGTCCATTTCGTCAGAATCTTCTCTAGATCTGCTTGATGAAGCTTTTTGCTGAGCCGGAGGAGCGCTTTGTTCGACGACGGGCGCAGGCGCAGGCTCTTCCTCATTCATTAAAAGAATAGCGACTGCTGCCCCACCAGCTATTATAAGTACCAAAACAGCAATTATAATTACCATCAATTTATTATTTGATTTTTTAGTTTCTGTAGTTGACTCTTCTTTTGTCTCTTTGTTAGACATCATTCATCCTTGAGTTTAGTTTTGTTAGTATATCGAAATTTATACTAGTTTATAAAATAGCTACTCTCTAGTCACATTTTGTTATATTTAAAGTTTTTATAATTTCTTCAAATATTACACCGGCTTCACGGTTTATATCGTCTTGATATTCAATGACTACAACATCTTTTGTATTAGATATTTTACAAGTATATGTTTCAGGTTTTATTTCATATTTGGAAGTAATTTTATCAATAGTAGAGCATACGTACTCACCTTCCTCTTTTCCTTCATATGATATAGATATTTTGGAAAACTTCTCTTCACTTCTTACTTGGGCATCCATACGGCGACTTCCTTTGAAAATATTTAAATTCGCAGATTATACTATTAATAGAGTAAAACAGATTTTAATGTTTCTCAAATTAGTACCATTCTAAAAGTTTTGTAACTTCATCGACAATAAAAGTTTTAATATTTGATTTTTCTAATGGTTTTTTTGAAACAAGAGCCTTTGAAATATTTTGCATACTCGCCTCTCTTAATCTGACATCCATTCCAAAAACCTCTCTTACATCGCCTACAAGAGAAACCTCACCTATAAAAATTGTTTTTTTTGAAATAGCACGATTACGAAAACTGCTGATAATTGCTGCTAAAACAGCTAAATCGGCTGATGTTTCTGTTATTTTAATTCCCCCTGTAATGTTAATAAATACATCATACCCTGAGAGCGGAATTTCAAGCTTTCTCTCCAAAAGTGCCAGCAACATGTTGAGTCTATTTGTATCAAAACCGGTAGCCTGTCTCTTTGAATTTGCAGTGTGTGATTCTGATACAAGTGCTTGAACTTCAAGTATTATAGGACGGGAACCCTCCATGATAACGGTAAGCGCAGAACCTGCCTGTTCTGAATCACGGTTGAAAAATCTTGAACCGATATCGGTTGCCGATACCAATCCGTCGCTTCTCATCTCAAAAACACCTATTTCGCTTGTTGGTCCAAAACGGTTTTTAAATCCTCTTAAAATTCTTAACTCTTGTGACGAATCTCCCTCGAAATAAAGTACGGTATCCACCATATGCTCTAAAACTCTAGGACCTGCGATCGAGCCCTCTTTGGTGATATGCCCTATAATAAAAATTGCTATATTTTTATCTTTGGCTATTCGCATCAGCTCAAAGGTAATTTGTCTAACCTGAGTTACCGAGCCGGGGGCGGATGAGATATTTTCAGAGTAGAGAGTTTGAATGGAGTCGATAATTATAAAATCGTAGTTGCGATGCTCAAGTTCAATCAGAACCTGTTCAAGTCTTATTTCGCTAAGCAGATATAGGGAGTTATGATTTGCATTTAGGCGGTTTGCACGAAGTTTTATCTGTCCGCTCGACTCCTCTCCTGTTACATAAAGAACATTTTGCCCGCTTGAAGCTATGTCTCCGCCGACTTTTAAGAGCAGGGTTGATTTTCCGACACCGGGACTTCCGCCGATAAGCGTGAGTGAACCGGGAACAACTCCTCCGCCGAGCACAGTATCTAACTCCATGCTTCCTGAGCTAAATCTAAATACCTCTTCCTCTTTTATATCATTTATACTTAGCGCTTTTGCTGATGAACCGGATGTTGACTTTGTCTGCTTTACAACTTCCTGCTGATGTTCGCTAAGCTCAACAAAAGAGTCCCACGCTCCGCAGTTTGTGCATTTTCCCATCCATCTTGGAGTTGTTAAGCCACAGTGCTGACACTCAAAAAGAATCTTTTTTTTGGACATATTTTTAGCCTTTTATGAGGATTTGAAGAATTATACACTTATAGAATCTGGGATGTTTAAAATATGGCAAATTGACATATATAATGTAATGATTTTGTAATAATTGAGATATACAATTCAACAATAAAATAACAGAAGGTAATAAAAATGAATAGTTTAATAACAAGACTAGAAACCCCTCAGGTAGTTTATGCACTCTCTTTTGTATGGTTAGCGATAATAACAACCAATATAGTTATATCTTCTATCCTTATTGCAGAGTTGGTTTAGTTTTTTTTACATTTAGCAATATGTAATAGTCAAGTAATAATTGACATATACAATCTGGCACTAAAAAAACAAGTAGGACTATATAGATGAGAAAAATCTCAATAAAAACACAAATTCTTCTTCTTACCACGATATCGCTAACACTGCTTACGATAATAGCCACTTACATATCAAGCTCAAAAAGCAGAGATGCTTTAATGAGTAACAGTTATGCAAACCTAACTACAATTAGAGATATAAAAAAAAATGAGATAGAAGGTTTGTTTAAAAAGTGTGTGGTGGACATTGATGTTTTGGCAAACAGCAATAATCTTCAAAATATTACGTGGGATTTGCTGAGTGTTTATGATGATTTAGAGGTTAAAGAAAATGAACCGTTCCCGGTAAACGACCCATCTGCCAAAGAGCAAAGATTGCCGCACGAGGTCTATTTTCAAAAATATTTAAAAGAGTATGGATACAGTGATATATATGTGATTGCCGCAAAGCATGGGCATGTTATGTACAGTGCGGCAAAAAAATCTGATTACGGCACAAATCTTACATATGGTTCATTAAAAGATAGCGGGCTTGGTGAAATTTATAGAAAAACTCTCCAAAATAAAAGACCTACATTCGTTGACATGAAACCGTATGAGGCAGACAGTAACGCCCCATCTATTTTTATAGGAACGCCTATTATTGTAGATGCAGAGATAAAAGGCGTGCTGGTATTTAAAATAGATAACATGTTGATTAAAAACATCATGCAATACAGAGGCGGTTACGGAGAGTCCCAAGAGGATTATCTTGTAGGCGGTGACAAGTTAATGAGAAGCGACAGTTACCTTGATCCAAAAGGGCACTCTCTTGAAGCCTCTTTTGCAAACCCTGCGACAGGTTCTGTTGACACGGAAGCGTCCCGTGAAGCACTCTCAGGTAAAAGTGAGACCAAAATAGTGATTGACTATAACGGCAATCCGGTGCTGTCATCTTTTTCTACGGTTAATGTCGGCGAAGATTTTAAGTGGGCAATACTCTCAGAGATAGATGAAGCAGAGGTTCTTATAGTTCCAAACAGTATTCGCAATATGTTAATCATTAACTCTTTAATCGTACTTATTGTTATTGTTGTCATATCTCTGTTTTTGGTAAAGAGAAGCCTTATTAAACCAATCGAGAGATTTAAAGAGACACTTTTAAATATAGGAAACAATAAAAATCTCACTCTAGTTGTGGATGAAAATGCCCCGCTTGAACTCTCTGAGATGGCTAAGAGTTTTAACAGCTTAATGAAAGAGTTAAAAGATTTGATTGATACTTCAAAAACAAGTTCAAGCGAAAACGCTTCAATCTCTCATGAACTCTCAACAACCGCAATGGGAGTCGGAGAGAACGTTGAGAGAAGTGTAGGCGTAATCGATGAAGCTACCAAAAAAGCAAACAGCATCAAAGATGAGATTAAAAATGCTATTTATGATGCGCAGGAGAGCAAAAAAGACATTATCAGAGCAAATGATAATCTTAACATTGCAAGAGAAGAGATAGTAAATCTTACAAACAAAGTACAAAGTTCCGCTCAGCTTGAGATTGAACTATCACAAAGAATGCAGACTCTCTCACACGAAGCAAACGAGGTTAAAAATGTTTTAGAGATTATCTCAGACATTGCAGACCAGACAAACCTTCTTGCTCTCAACGCTGCTATTGAAGCCGCACGTGCGGGAGAGCATGGACGCGGATTTGCAGTTGTTGCGGATGAGGTGAGAAAACTTGCAGAACGCACTCAAAGAAGCTTGACTGAGATAAATGCAACAATCAATGTCATTGTTCAATCTATCGTGGAAGTAAGCACACAGATGAACTCTAACTCTGAGGAGATTCAAGAGCTCTCAAACAGTGCAACAGATGTTGAGAGAAAAATCAATGAGAGCGTAGGAATTGTAAAAGATGCCGTAAAAGCAAGTGACAAAACTGTCAGCGACTTTGAGAAGACCGGAAGAGATGTTGAGTTTATCGTCTCTCAAGTTACTCAGATAAACGAAATATCTTCTAAAAATGCAAGAAATGTTGAAGAGATTGCGGCGGCGGCCGACCACCTAAACTCTATGACTGACGACCTGCACGCTAAACTTGAAACATTCCGCACTTAATAAAATTGTCCTCATAGGCGCCTCCACAGGAGGCCCTGGACAAATAGAAAAAATAATCAGATCTCTCCCGCCTCTAAGTGATACAACCGTAATAATCGCGCAACACATGGCTGTTGATTTTATACCTAGTTTTGTCAAGAGACTCCAAGAGCACAGCGCAAATCCTATCTTAATGGCAATAGAAAATAGTACAATAAAGGCTGCCACTGTATACTTTTGTCATGGAATCACAACAATTAAAAGAGACGGATATGAGCTAAGCTTTAAGGTAGAATCTTCTCAGGAGTATAAATACAATCCCGATATCAACACTGTTTTTAACTCATTTGTTCCTTTTGCAAGTGCTATAGATATCTTGGCCGTTATACTTACGGGCATAGGCGATGACGGAGTTGAGGGATGCAAACAACTAGCAATGGCAGGCTCAAGAACTATCACGCAAAACGAAGAGAGTGCAATCGTTGATGGAATGCCAAGCAGAGCTAGAAAAGAGGTTCCAAATATTGAAATCTCTAGTATAGAAACAATAAGAGACAAAATAAAGGGGTTTTGTAGTTAATGTTTAATTTTTTTAAAAAGAAAGTATCCGCCAGCAACAATGAGCAAAAGGCTG
>DAIDMU010000110.1 GCA_027448805.1 Sulfurimonas sp.
GCGGCAAACCTGTTTTAAACTCATTCTACTACCACTACGCAAGACTTATCGAGATTATTTATGCCATTGAGAAAATAGAAGAGCTTTTAAATGACAATGAGACGATGAGCGAAAATGTAAAAGCCACGGCAAAAATAAGCAACCTAAGAGGCGTGGGATGTTCGGAAGCGCCAAGAGGAACACTCTTTCACGACTATCAAGTAAACAAAGATGGCATCATAACTGCGCTAAATCTTATCATTGCGACTGGAAACAACAACCTTGCCATGAACGCGGGTGTAAAACAGACGGCACAGGCGTTTATAGATAGCAAAAACATCACAGACGGCGCACTAAACAGAGTTGAAGCGGTAATAAGATGTTTTGACCCGTGCCTTAGCTGTTCTACCCACGCGCTTGGAATAGTCTCATCAAAAATAGAGGTGCGCGACCACAACAAAAAAGTAATCCAAGTGATTGATAGAAACTCATGAGAGCCATTATAGGGTACGGAAACTCTCTTAGAGGCGAAGATGCTTTTGGGCTTGATGTTATAAAAGAGCTGCAAAAAGTCCCGCTAAAAGAGACAAAACTCATCGCCGCGCATCAGCTCACGCCAGAGATGGTTTTGGAGCTTCAAGAGGCGGATGAGATAATATTTATAGACAGCTGCCACGATGAAAAGAATCCCTACGCTTTGGCTTGTTCTTTAAATGAGCAGAGCACTCTAAACCTAAGCCACCACGTCTCGCCAAAAACAGTTATCTACATGTTAAAAAATTTATACGCCAAAAACCCAGACTTTTACATATACTCAATGATGAGCGACAGTTTTGATGTTATAGAGGATAAAAGAAGATATAGAAAGTGTGTAGAGAGAGTTAGCAAGCACTTGGGGGGTACTGCTAACCTAATCGGCTTTTTTATATGACCTTATCTCAATCAATCTAAGAATAATTGCCGAGATATAAGGGATACTTTGTACTAAAAGTGTCAAAGAAAAAATATATACTTCGACTATTCCCTGATGGTTTGTCATAACAAGCGCTGTAAATGAACCAACTAGCAGTGAAGCTAAAATAATCTCATTTTTTATAGGACTTTCTACAGCTTTCTTACTGTTTCCGCCCTTCTCTGTTCGTTTAAACGGCAGACGGTCTTTTACAAATCCGTCAAATACCGCTTTAAAAATTGTCAACTGTAAACTCATCGCTGCTATAGCACCCAAAAGAGAGTGGTAAAAGTTTGCCTTAACTCTTGTTCTGTAAAGTACAAACGCATGAATAACATTGACCAAAAATGCCGTTAAAATCGGTACCGTAAGAGCGATTGTCGGAATTGTTACCCCGACAAAGATTATCACAGGCACCCAGATAATATTTAAGACTGAAGTAACTGTTCCAAGCGCATCGGAAAGCCAAAAAAACCATCCGGTAATAAAATGATGCTTTTGGGCACGGGTAAGCGTCTTAGATGATGGCTTAAAATGCTGCCAATGTTTTTTAAGAATCTGTATAGCCCCGTAAGCCCAGCGGTGACGCTGATTTTTAAATGCTTCTATTGTATCTGGAAGCAGACCGTGACCATATCTGCGGTTTGTATAGTGCCCTATATAACCTGCTTCAAATAGTCTTAGCCCAAGTTCGCTGTCTTCAACTATTGTGTCCGTGTTCCACTGTCCAACTTCATCAAAAGCGCTTTTTCGTATCATTAGCATAGTGCCGTGAGCAACAATGGCATTCTCCTCGTTGCGCTCAACCATTCCGATATCAAAGAAACCTGCATATTCAGCATTCATGGCTGTTTTTAAAAGTGACTCATTGCCGTCTCTGTGGTCTTGAGGAGCTTGTACAAGTGCTACTTTTGGATCATCAAAAATTGGCACCAAATCAATAAGCCAGTTCGGACTGATAACATAATCGGCATCAATTACCGCCAATATCTCCGTAGTCGGATTTGCGTAAGGAAGCGCCTTGTTTAATGCTCCGGCTTTAAAGCCCGTACACTCTATATCGAGATATACAAATTTTGAGCCAAGCTCCTCGCATAAAGCTTTAATAGGCGCTTTGTAGTAATCCTCAGGCGTATTGTTGATGATAACAAGCACTTCATAATTAGTATAGTTTATTTTCGATAGCGCCCTAAGCGTCTCTTCTAAAACATTTGGCTGCTCTTTGTATGCAGGCACATGTATGCTTACAAACGGAACATGGTTTGATTTAAGATCAAGGGGAATAAGCCTTCTAGGGCGTTTTCCGATTGTACACTTAAAGAGCTCATTTGCTTTGGCAAGTGTTATTAACGTAAGAGGAATCATAAGAATTGAACCCATTACCCACATAACCCAAGTGCCAAAATTCATATAGTGTATAAATGGATAAACGGCCGACATAACTATACCAAAAGAGATACCCTGCGCAGCCAGACCGTAGGTCATAGCATGCAGGAAATTTATATGCTGGTTTCTAAGCCCGAAGAATGTGAAAATAGCACCGATAAGCACTGCGGCAACCATCTGCATAAACCAATAAGGCGTTACAAGAACAGCGCCCTGCAGCTCAAATTTGAGATTACGATCAGCATCAAATATACCCCAATATTGTCCTACGCTGCCCTCATCAACACCCTTCCAAGGCTGATCAAATGCTTCAAGAAGGTTATAGCTGAACTTCTGCTCTTTTGCTAAAATTAAAAATCTTCTGACAATGGTTGCTTGATTCTCAGGACTTGCAACTGAGCCGCTGTTGTTATATCCTTGGCTTGGCCATCCAATCTCACCTATCATTATAGGTTTGTTGCTGTACTGGTCCGTTATTTTTTTGTATTTCTCTTTGAAAAACGGTACAAACTCTTCAGCTTTAACCTTTTCCCAATAAGGAAGAATATGGATGTTAATAAAGTCTACTTCATCCCCTAAATATGGATAGAGCAGCCACATATTCCAAATCTCGGCAGTTGTTACCAACACTTTATGCTTTGTCTCTTTAGATGTTTTTTCTTTAGATTTTTTTGCTTTGGATTTTTTATCAACTTTGCCTACGTTATCGGCATTGTCAATAGCGTTAATAAATGCCTTGAACTCTCTAATTATCTCAATCAGCTCCTCAGGTGACAAGTCATCACGAAGAAGAACCTCATTTCCGACTATAATAGAAGTTAGATTTTTATAATAAGTTGTTATGAGCTCTTTAGCTAATGAAATTTCTGCTTTATTATCTTCCGCATCCGAGGATAGCCAGAAACCAAAATGCGCCTGCATACCGAGTTTCTTTACAACAGGCAACACTTGTTGCGCATCTTCGGCAGAGTATAGACGAACCGTATTTGTAAATCTCTTCAGAAGTGTCAAATCTCGCTCAATCTCCTCTTCGCTAAGCATCTCTTTTGCATTGCTTTTCGTATATGGCGCATAAGAGACAGACTGGATGATATTTTCAGCATCAGGAGGGGTGATGAACTTCTGATCGCTACTCAACCAGAAAAAAACTTGTATAAACGACGCCAGTAAAAGTGAACTTAAAATATATTTCAATGAATTCCCTAAAAAAATAAAACGAATTGTATAGCAAAATTTCAAAAAATGTTACTAAATAAAAAAAATTATAGCCTAAAGTTTAATTTTGAAGTACAAAACTGATTTTAGACCACTCAAACACCAAATATTAAAAGCAAAAGAGGCAACAATAATAAATCTCCCAACACCGCCACAAACATAACCATAGCAGTTAAAAGCCCAAAGTATATAGTAGGCAAAAAGCTTGAAAGAACAAGTATGCTAAATCCTACTATAATTATAGTTGAAGTATAAAACATCGCTGTTCCTATACTCTTGTGAGAACTGTACATAGAACCAACCGCATCGCCACTCTCTTTATAGTCAATCTTATATCTGTAAATATAGTGAATTGTGTTGTCAACCGCTATTCCAAGTCCTATGGCTGCAATTGTAGTTGTCATCATATCTAGGGGTATATCCATCCAACCCATAAATCCAAAAACAACACCAACGGGGATAACATTTGCTATCATACCGAGAGTCGCTATTTTAAAACTTCTAAACAGAGCCAAAAACATTAAAAACAGAATCAAAACAACAACACCGATAGTTTTGATTTGAGAGTTAAAAAGAGACTGGAGCATATTATTATACATAATCAAAATATTTGTAACTTTATACTCTTCATATTTTGGATTTACTATATTTTTTAAATCACTGTTTATTTTTTTTATCAGCTCATCCCTTTGAAGTTTTGGAAGAGAATCGATTATTCTGGTGCTTATTCTTGCTTGATTGTTTTTTATGTCAATGTATGGCGTAATAATGATTTTTTTGTATTCAAGCGGCAACTCTTTATACAGAAGCGCCAATGTCAGACCATCAGCCTCTTTCCCGCCGTTTAGTACTTTTAGAATCTCCCCGGTAGTTGAGAGAGAGAGCACTTTTCCGACAGCTTCAAGCGAATCAAGATAGTCGTGAACCTCTTTTATTTTTTGCATCTTATTTTGAGTGAACCAATACTGCTCTTTATCGCCCTCTTTCTCCTCAAACTCATCCGAAAAAGAGTCCAACTCAGCATTATCTTCATCTTGAGTAACTTTTACAGCTTCTACTTCATCACTCTGCTCTTTAAACGTCAAAACAATATCAAGCGGTGTGGTTCCGCCCAATTTTTGATCTATTAACGCCATTCCTTTGTATATATATGTATCTTGCTTAAAATAATCAATAAAACTATTTTCAACCCTCAGTTTCATAGCGCCTGTAATAGAAAAAAGAGCTACAAAAACCGTAACAAACAATATTGTCTTTCTGTAATTGTCAACAACGTGTGCAACTTTAGACGTAAAAGAGACTTTCTCTACAAGCAAAGAGTTAGGCTTTTCATTTTTGAAAAAGATAAGGCTCAGAGGAAATATAATAAAAGTTATAAAAAGTGATATAACCGAACCAAGGCTCATCATCCAGCCGAAGTTGATTACAGGGAGTATTCCGCTAAAAACTAAAGAACTAAAACCCGCAACCGTTGTAATCACAACATAAAATGAGGGCAGTGCCATTAATGAAACCGTATCTAATATCAGATTTTCCTGTGTCTCTTCTGGATGTTTTTCTTGAAGCTCTCTATATTTTACAATAAGATGAAGAATTAGTGACATATTTATAATAAGCTGAAGTGAAATAAAGTTTGACGAAACAACAGTTACTTCCAAGCCTAAAATCCCTAGAAGTCCGCTTGTTATGACCATAGAGATGCTGCATATAAGAAGTGCTATTACTACCCATTTTACATCTCTTAAAAGCAGATAGATAATAGCTATCAAAAGAAGCAGCATAATTGAACCAAAAATTCTCAAGTCGTACTTTACAAACTCAATCATATCATCGGCTATCATATCAACTCCACCTAAGTGAAGTTTTATGCCTTTATGTTCTGATTCAAAATTTTGTAAAATCGCTCTTATTTCTGTGATAGAGAGATGATTTCGCTCTCTTAAAATATCTCTATATTTTTTTAACTCAAGCGATGTTTTTTCATAGCTGCTCTTCTCATCTTTGGTTAAAACTCTCTCTTTTTTAAGTTTTACATAGTTATCTCTCTCGTTTATCAGAGAAAAATATTTTTCATCTCTTTTAAGATTTACAAGGATTGCGGTTGTCTTAAAATCATCACTCACCAAATTTTGCTTATAGAGAGCGCTGTTTAAAAACTCTTTTTTTACAAGCTCTTTATCTATATTTGGAGTTTGCAGAGTTGGGATATTTTTTACAAGTTCTTTTATGGGTTGCGGCGGAGATTGCAAAAGCGGAACATTGATTATAGAGTTTATGGACTCAACTATCTCTATATTTTTGATTTGCGAACCAAGCACTTTTATATTGTTTATATTTTTTTCACTCAGCAAATCATCTTCTATGCTGTAAGTTACAACTAAAAAGTTTGGCGCTTCAAATCTTTTTATAACATCTCTTGAGTATTCCAAATCTTTGTCATCTTCAAGAAGCAGTGTTTCAGCACTTGCATCTATCTCGAGTTTGAACGCAAAAACAGTCATTATAAGCACAAAAACAGCCATAACAACTAAAACTGTTTTTGGATATTTTAAAAGATGGTTTTGATATAAATTTTTTAACATAGTGCCTATGACTGCTTAGCTAAAACGTCCATTAGCTCTGTTATACTTTTTGTTAGTAAAAACTCTTTAAATTGAGCCTTGTCGGTTTTAAGAATACTTACTCCCAAAATCTCAACATCATAAACTAGCCAACTATCTTTGGCACTTATTTTTTCTTTTGGTTTGTGAAACTTATAGACAATCTCCAGCTTCTCTTCTTTGCTGACGAGATCCGTAACAAAAACTATTCTGTTTGGCTGCGGCTGTTCTATCTTTTTAACTTCAACTTTTTCATCTTTATACGCGTCAATCTTTGCGGAGTAGGACTGTTTCATTCTCTCAACATAAAGTTTAATAAACCTATCTTTGTTCTCTTTTGTAAGCTCTTTCCACGCGTTGCCAAGGCTAAGTTTTGCCATAAGTTCAAAATCAAACATCGGTGTTAAAGATTTTACAATATTGCCGTTTCTATCATTTTTAGACAACTTTTTATCTTCAACTATCAGGATAACTTCATTTATCTTATTTAAAAAATGCTCTTTTAGCTCCACCTGCTCATTAGCTGCCAAATTTTGCGCAAACAACGTTGCAACAAACAACATCAAAATTCTCTTATATATTTTTCTCAACTCTTACTCCTCAATCTGTTTATCTCTATACTGCTCATACACATCTCTCAAATACGGATACAAATCCACGGCATCTTTTCTCATCTTCTCATATCTGTCCATATTTAAAGATATATAATTTATCTTTTCCAATGATTTTGCGCCTAAATACTCCGCCGAAGTATCCGTTAAAGTCCAGTAGCTTCTCTCTGTATAGTCAATCGGGCTCAGCAGTGCATCTGGATAAAGGCTTACAACATCTCTTAAGTTTGATGGACCAAGAAGCGGCAGAACAATATGCGGACCACTTTTAGCTCCATAAAAACCAAGGGTTTGCCCGAAATCCTCTTCATGCGCTTCAAGTTCAAAATAGCTCTTTGCGGGATCAAAAAGTCCCAAAACACCTACCGTAGTGTTTACGACAAATCTGCTCGTCTCCTCATAAGCATTACAAAACTTCCCCTGCAATAGGTTGTTAGTAAAGCGCATAGGAAAATAAAGATTGTTGAAAAAATTTCTAACGCTCTCTCTAACCTCTACATGCAGCACTGCTTTATAGCCATTTGCAACAGGTTTTAAAACATACTCGTAAGCACCGTCGTTAAAGCTTGTCATTGCTCTGTTGTAGCCGCTAAAAGGATCATAAATCTCTTTAACTTCCATTTCGTCTGCAAATCCGCCAAGCTCATCATCTGCAACATTGCCGTTTTTTTCTTCAGAAATTACCGTTTCTTTCGGTTTTTCAACCGCTTTTGAGCTACACCCCGTAAGATTAAAAATTATAGATAAAATTAGAGCCAAATAAACAAACTTCATACTACACCTTCACTCTGTCTGTTAAAGCTCTGCTTAGAGATAACAAATCTATATTTTCCAAACTAACTCCTGTCGGTACGCCCTGAGCAATTTTTGAGTAGTTTATATTAAAATTACTTAATTTATCTTCAATATATAGCATAACTGCATCATTTGAGATAGAAGGCGTCAGTGCGAAAACAACCTCTTTGACGCCGGAACTTACAAGTTTTTCCAAGCTTGATAAATTCAGCTCCGCCACTGACTCTAATACAAAGTATCTGCCCTGAAATAGCCTGTTCTCTTCCAAAAGTAGTATATCTTTTGCGTTTTCAACTATACAAAGAAGCGTCTCGTCTCTGGTGTCGTCGCAGCAGATAAAGCAGAGCTCATCTTCACTCATTCCGCCGCAAGATGCACACTGTTTCAAGCTTCCTAAAGCCTCTTCAATGGCATGAGATATCTTCATACCTACAAAACTATCCTTCATAAGCATATGATATGCTAATCTTGTCGCAGACTTTTTTCCTATCGTTGGGAGCTCTTGAAGCGCATCTACAACTTTGTTAAACTTATCTAAAGAACCTCTCATAAACTCTCTTCTTCAGAGCTTTTTGGTAATAGAATCCATAATTTTAAAGGTGCTTTTAATTTTCCCGCTCTGCTTCCTGCCTCATCTCCATAGCCAAAAAATAGATCGGCTCTCACACTCCCTTTTATAGCCCCGCCTGTGTCTTGCGCCATGACAATTCTGCTTAAATCCTTCTCTTTTGTTTTTGCACTTAGATACAGCATACTTCCAAGGGGAAGATATCTCTGATCAACCGCCACTGAGCGCTCAGGTGTTAAGATAACCCCAAGAGAACCTGTTGCCGGTTTATCTCTTTTTTTAAAAAAAACTACGGACTCATTGTGGTTCAACAGCTCATCTACTCTTGTTGGATTTTTATCGCACCAGTTTTTTATGCCCTTCATGGACGCTTGTGCATAAGTTATTTCACCTGCATCAATCAAATATTTTCCGATAGAGCTGTATTTATATCCGTTTAGATTGTCAAAGCCGACATAAATCACCTCTCCGCTGTCAAGCAAAACTCTCCCTGAACCCTGTACTTCTAAGAAAAAAAGCTCTATTCTCGAGTCGACATAACAGACTACATCCGCATCTAACGTTCTAGTGCTGAGCTCTTTTCTTGAGTAGTATGGAACAACTTTGTTGTTTCCGTCATACCTGCCTCTCAATCTATAATTTTGCAGTTCCGGATATTGCGAAGCTAAACTGACAACTATTAAATCACGCGGAGTTGAATAGACGGGGTAGAGATATGGCTCTTTTTTTGTCAGTGAGCCTTTTAAAAGCGGCTCATAATAACCGGTCAAAAGCCCGTCATCTTTCGCATCTGTCGCATCTATTTTATATGGTGTAAAATTTTCCATAAAGAATTTCTTAGCATCGCTAGTCTCTGCGCCGCTTTTGCATAACTCTTCATAAAGTGCTCTTGTTTTACTTGTTTTACAACTCTCAAGAAAAGAGTTTAGCGCCTCAGAATAATCCTCTTCATGCCAATTTGGCAACTCGTCGAACTGGCTCTTTGTAAACTCCGGTTTTGACAACTTCTCAACTTCCGGCTTTGCTATCTCAGGAACAACTGCCTCAGGTCTTGTGGAACAACCCACAAACAGTAAAATAGTGATTAAAAATAGTATATTGTGTTTCATAAATGCAATTATACATACATTAAATTTAAAACGTTATAATTGCAAAAATTTAAATGTGAGGGTATTAAAATAATATGCAAGATTTAAGCTATTACGAAATATTAGAAGTCTCACGAGACGCAGATCAAACAACAATTAAACAAGCATATAGAAAAATGGCAAAAATTTACCATCCGGACAAAAATCCCGGTGATAACGAGGCTGAACACAAATTTAAACTATGCAACGAAGCATACCAGTGCCTAAGCGATGAAAAACAGAGAAGCATTTACGACAGATACGGCAAAGAGGGACTACAAGGCATGGGTGGCAGAGGTCGCTCTTCAGGCGGATTTGACGATTTGGGTTCCATATTTGAAGAGATGTTTAACGGTTTTGGAGGAGGCTCCCGCCGCCGCCAAAATCCCGCCGATATGGAGAAATATCCGCTTGATATGAACGTCGACATGTCAATTAGTTTCAACGAAGCTGTTTTTGGATGCGAAAAAGAGGTTGAGTTTAAATACAGGAACTCTTGCAACAGCTGCAAAGGCACGGGTGCAAAAGACGGTAAACTCTCTACATGTAACCAGTGTAGAGGCCAGGGTCAAGTATTTATGAAACAGGGTTTTATGACCTTCTCGCAAACCTGTCCGGTATGTAACGGCAGCGGTTCTGCTCCAGCTGCGGCTTGTGGCAGTTGTGACGGCAAAGGGTACCATGAAGAGAGGGGCAATGTAACTATCAAAATTCCCAAAGGAATAGACAGCGGAAACCGCCTTAGAGTTTCAGGTAAAGGAAATATCGGCAAGCGCGGAACAAGAGGCGATTTATACGTCACTTTTAACGTAAAACCTGACAAACATTTTCAGCGTGATGGCAACGATGTCTATATCGCAATACCTGTCTTTTTCACGCAAGCAGTAGCAGGAGAGACACTTACCATCCCATCGCTCACGGGAGAGCTGGAGCTAAAACTCGATATCGGAACAAAAG
>DAIDMU010000111.1 GCA_027448805.1 Sulfurimonas sp.
AGAGGTTTATGTAGCGACTGAATCGCCAAAAGGAGAGCTCGGTTTTTACATCAACTCTCAAGGCGGACCATATAAATACGGTATCTTGCAAAGTTGTCGCCCTTGTCAGAGTAAGGAACTCTAAACTCTACTTCATCATAAAGCTCATACGGCTCCTCTTTTCTAATATCCCAAGCAACACCGCTAGCTCTTAGCATAGGACCTGTACAACCCCATGAAAGCGCCATCTCTTTTGAGATAGTTCCGACCTCTTCCATTCTCATGAGCCAGATACGGTTAGTGTCTAGAAGGTCTTCATAATCTTTGATATTTGCAGGAAGTTTGTCTAAAAATGCCCTTAGCTGAGCTATAAAACTATCTTGAATATCCAGAGGAACGCCTCCGATACGAATAGCTGCATGCGTAAGTCTAGCTCCGCAGTAGCCCTCGATAATGTCCATCAAATACTCTCTCTCGCGGAAAGCAAAAAGAAAAACAGTCATAGCACCGATATCAAGCGCAGTGGTTGCCAGCCAGAAAAGGTGGCTCATTATGCGGTTAATCTCAAGAAGCATCATACGGATAACTTTTGCACGGCGAGGAACTTCAAGACCTATAAGTCTCTCAACCGAGAGCGCGAATCCATAGTTGTTTGAAGATGAAGCAATGTAATCCATACGGTCGGTCGTAGGCATAAACTCATTGTAAATCATATTCTCAGCCATCTTCTCCATACCGCGGTGAAGGTATCCGACATCCGGATGAGCTTTTACAATCATCTCCTGCTGAAGATGAAGCATCAGACGAAGCTGCCCGTGAGCCGAAGGGTGCTGAGGACCGAAGTTTAGAATCATCTCATTATCTTCTCTGTCAAAAGTGATATTCTCAAAAAACGGGTTTAATCTATTTTTTACTTGCATGTTACTCCCTATCTTTGAGGATCGTCAATAACGACCGAATCTTTTTTATCGAATTTTTTAATCATGAAAACACCGCCCTCTTCTTGATAGTTCTGCTCATTTTTAGGCTCGTTGCCTGTGATGGTTGTTCCCTTTGGCACTTCATATCCAAGACGAGCAAATCTCTCGCTGTCATAGCGGTCAACTTTTGCAGGGTCTCGAAGTTCAGGTCCGATAATATCTCTTGCTTCTTTTCCAAAAATTTTATCAACTTCATACCAAGCAGCAAACTCATCACCCTGCAACGGATAAGTTTTTAGAAGCGGATGACCTTGCCAATCGTATGGCATAAGAATCCTCTTCATAAACGGATGATTGTTTGCTTCTATGCCGAACATGTCAAACATCTCTCTCTCAGACCAGTCGGCAGAGCGGAAAAGTTTCTCAACAGAGTTTAGCGCTTCGCCTTTTTTAATAAACATTTTTATACGAACGCGTTTTCTTTTGTTCATGCTCAGCATCTGATAAAATATCTCAAATCCGCCTCTCTTCGCGAGCCAGTCAATTGCGCTCATCTCTGAAAGCTGTGTGTACTCAAGCTCGTCTCTCATAAGTTCTAAAACTTTGAAATTATCCTCAGGATTGATAAAAACTACCATCTGACCCACTTGGATATATGCATCAAGAACATCAAATTTTGCTTTTATAGCCTCTAAATCGTGAGCGAATACTTCATCATCTTCGACAGAAAATTTCGGCACTTGAGGTGAAACATAAAATCTATCCGTATAGTACGGCTTTGCCTGTACATTGTCTTTAGGTTTATAAGCTCTCATTACATTAACCTTTTAGCTTGTTGCGCTCTTGAAGCTTGATTTGCGCGAATTTTTTTCTGTAACAACATTACACCGTACTGAAGTGTTTCAGGTCTTGGCGCACACCCCGGAAGATACAAATCAACAGGGATAATTCTATCCACTCCCTGCACCGTTGCGTATGTGTTAAACATACCGCCGGTATTTGCGCATGAACCCATAGAGATAACCCACTTTGGCTCTGCCATCTGATCATAAAGTCTTTTAATAAACTCGGCATGTTTTTTTGTAAGTGTTCCTGCAACTATCATAACGTCTGCTTGACGAGGAGATGCTCTAAAGATTGTTCCAAAGCGGTCAAAGTCATATCTTGAAGCACCTGATGCCATCATCTCAATACCGCAACAAGCAAGACCGTAGGTAAGCGCCCAAATAGAGTTTGAACGTCCCCAGTTTACGATTTTATCTACACTTGTAAGTGCAATAGGCAAACCGCCATTTTGCGTATAATTTACTTTATGTTGTGCCATTCGAGCGCTCCTTTTTTCCATGCATAAACAAAACCGATAGTTAAAAGCAGTATAAACATTAACATCTCGGCAAAACCAAACCATCCAAGTAACTTAAAGTCAACAGCCCATGGAAACATAAAAACTATCTCTACATCAAAGAGTAAAAAGAGCAGCGCAAATAGATAAAACTGCGGAGAGATTCTATTTGGCTGTTTTGTAACCTCAGGTCCGCACTCATAAACTGATAATTTGATTTTTTCACTATCTTTAGCTGCCAATGCACGGCTTACCAGACGAGCGGCAATCGTTGTTATAGTAAATGCACCAAACGTTATGAGAAAAAGTACAAATACCCCAAAATACGGATTTGAAGTCACTATATGCTCCATATAACCTACCTTTTTTATTGTTATTGTTTTAAAACGCATAAAAACATAAGCCGTTTGACTTAAATATTTTCACATATTTTTAGAAAAAACAGTTATGAGGATTGTAGCAAAAAGAGTATTAAATAAAAGATTAAGGCTGTATTTGAAGTGGTTGCTGTTACTAAATACTACATCTTTTTTAAGACGATTAGCGTGAGTGGGTACAAAAGAAACATCTTTTTTGTTTTAGTAGAGGATTTTATCCTCTTTTGCACTCCATACTTTAAACGGCTCCAAGCACTCTGCTCTATCGATATTTTTTAACTCCAAGAACTCTTTGCCATAAAACTCTTTGTCTCTAAAGCCTATTTCATCGGCATCTTTGCTCGTTGCACCGTAGTAAATTGTTTTAATATTTGCCCATTTTATAGCACCCATGCACATCGGGCAAGGCATACATGTAGTATAAATCTCGCACCCGCTCAAATCAAATGTATTTAGCTTTTTAGAGGCTTTTTTTATCGCATTTATCTCGGCATGAGCTGTCGGGTCATTGTTTTTTAGAACCTGATTATGGGCTTTTGAGAGAATCTTGCCGTCTTTTACCACTACCGCGCCAAAAGGTCCGCCGTGGTTTTGGTGCACGCCCCCAAGAGCTTCTTTGAGAGCTTGATGCATAAACTTGTTCATCTTATTTATTCAAAAAGCCCATAGATTTTTCACTGTCAAAACTTGCGTCTTTCTCTTTTTTAATCTCTTGTTCAAAATCCGCCAAAGAGAACAACGGTTTCTCTCTTACCGCTACTTTGTACGCCGTGTTTTTTATTATCAGGTTTATCTGTCCGCCCGTTAGAGAGTATCCTGCCAACTCGTTTACATCAAATTTCTCTTCATAAGGGGCATCAACAGGGAGCATCTTCTTCCAGAGAGAGAGCCTCTGCTCTTGGTTTGGTTTTTTAAACTCTATCTTGTAATTAAAGCGTCTTGAAAATGCCTTGTCTATGTTCTCCAAGAGGTTTGTCGTAGCTATTAAAACACCCTTAAACTTCTCAATCTGCTCCAAAAATATGTTTTGCATCTGATTGTGCATCTGGTCGGCTCCGGAGTTTGCTCCGCTTGAGCGTGCTCCCAAAAATTGGTCTGCTTCGTTTAGCAAGAGTATCGGCTCTGTCTTTGTTTTTTCGCATAAATCATAAAAAGTGTCAAAAATTTTGCGAACGTTTTTCTCGCTCTCTCCGACATACATTGAGAGAATTTTTGAACAGTCAAATGCCAAAACCTGACGCTTTAGCGATTTTGCCAGCGAATATGCCGTCATGGTTTTGCCGGTTCCCGCCGCTCCGTAGAAGATTATTCTTGCGTCGATTCCGCTCTTTTTGTCCTTGATCCCCCACTCGACAAGTCTGTTAATTACCTCTTTGTCAAGCTGTCTCATCAGGTTTTGAAGCGTCTCGCTAGTCTCTTTTGCCAAAACAACATCACTGAGTGAAGTCTCCGGCTCCACAAGTTCAAAAATATCCTGCTCGTCTATGAGCGTATTTAGTTTTATACGGCGTACTTTCTTGTTTTTCTGCGGATGTATTATGCTATGAAGCACCTCATCGACGATATAAAAAGCACGTGAAATACCCCCAAAAGGATTCAACATCTCCTCATAATCTATAATTCCGTCGTTAATAAGGTTTGAGCCGTCTTCTAAAAGTGAGCGGTTTTTAATGCGCTCATACTCATCAAGCGAAATAAGCTCTATAAGAGTGTTCATCTCACGCAAAGAGGCATCTGTGGCACTGTACTCCTCGCGAAGAAGTGCCAGAAAAATCACCTGCTCTTTCGAATCCATCTTTTTTTGCTTAAAAAACTTGTCAAGCACCAGCTTTCCCGGAGTCTGCTCAACTCTCTCTTCTATGCGCTTTTCCAAGAGTTTAAGCTTTGCCTGCGTTCTGTCAATCCCGAGCGAGTGTTCGTGAACGTTATGACGGATTGCACTCATCTTCTGATAAAGGTCAATGCGCAAAAACTGGTCTTGGAGATACTCAAGATGATCCGTATATGGCTTAATATCCGGCAAATCACTCTCTGCTGAACCGTCTTGAAGTATTTTTAAAAGCGAAGGAGACAAGCCAACCGCACTGTTTAAAAGCTCTAACGGCGTTACCTCTGAAATTTTTATCGGCGTGAAGCTCTGCTGATGGAGCCAGCCCAACTCCAAAAGAAGTTTTACTTCGTTTAAATGCTTTATGCCGGCATACTTCTCATCGCCGTAAATCTCCTGAAGCAAATCAAGAATCAAAACATCATCTTCCCCGCGCATATATCTTTTTGCCAGAGCCTGCAACAACTGCGCTTCTGTTATGCTACATTTTAGTTGTGCAAAAATAAGAGATTTCTCTACACTCTTTGCTTCTAAAAAATCTATTAATGTTTCCAAATATATCCTTAAAATTTATATTCTAGAGAAGATGAAACCATCAGCACATTTGAGTTTGAAAACTCGCCATCAAGCGTGCTGTTAGAAACTTTTCTCTCCTCTCTCATCGAGTAGAGCGCAGCAAGACCTATGTTTAAACTCTCATTTATCTGATATCTTGTGCCAAACGATACGGACACGGAGTCAGAATCAGGCAGTTCAAATCCAATCGTTGCATTTGGAACCGGCGACTCATCTATCACTGCACCGCCCATCAGGGTAAGCTTATCTAACTTTTGAGTAACACCGAAACGAAAAGCGTTTGTATCCTTCCAGTTTTTTGCTATCGGTGCTCCAAAGACAATATTTGTGACCGCATTTACACCAGAACCGTAGTTAAAATCAAGCTCTTTATACTCAGACCAGAAGTTTCTCTCATAAACAAACTCCAGCGTTGTATCGCTTGGCAAAGTATAAGCAACCGCAACATTTAAAAGCGCAGGAACCGGAACGCTTACCGATGCGCTGCTATTTGAACTGTACGAGGCACCTGCACCGCCGCCAAAAACATTTGTCATATCTCTAAAAAATAGCGTTGCATCGCCCTCAACGCTCAAATCAACTTTAGAGCGATATGTCAAAGCCAAATCAAGGTCAGATGCAGGCTTGTATGAGAGCGCCAAGTTGTAGCCGAAATCCATAGAATCTCCATCCATGTCACGTGATGCTATTGGTGAAGTGCTCTTAACGACTCCGTCTGAGTAGATTGCTCTTAGACCGAGTGCAACGGCAACTTTATCGCCTATCGGGAGTGCAACGGTCGGATTTATCTCTACGGTTTGAAGTGTAAACTCCTCAGCCGAGTAGATTGCGGGAGCCTCACTCCATCTTTTTGAAAGCCCCGCCGGAGAGACTATGCTAAACCCAAAGCGCGCACCATCAACAGCTTTGGACACATAATGAAACGAAGGGACGATAAAATTCTCTCTTTTTGACTCTATATCTGCAGTGGCACTTTTATAGTTTACATCGCTAAGCCCGATATAGATTAAGTTTGCTTCCATAACAGCTTCATTTTTCATAAAAACCATATTTGCAGGGTTATAGTAGGCCGCGTCTGCGCCGAAAGTGTGTGCCACATTTGCCGCACTTAGAGCAACCGAGTTTAGAGATGTTTCAGGGATTTTATACCCGCCCGCAAACAAAGCGCCGGCAAACGCCATCAATAAAATAGTAGTTTTCACTCTTTAGTCCCCTTTTTTAAGCAGTCGTTGATTTTATATAAACTTAGCTTAATTTTCAAAAAGGCATCTTGCAAAACGGCAAGATGCCTGCTGCCTTGTAAGAGGCAGACTTTAGTGCCATAGCGGCTAGCGCAGCCAAATGTGCTTTGCTCATTTGGCGTTTAAATTGAGTTCTGCAAGAACTCAAAAGAATATAGAAGTGCTATCTCATCTTTCCAGATAGTCTCATCAATGGTCTCTAAAATAAGCGGAATGTCATTCATACGCTCATCATTCATTATAAATCTAAACATATCAAGCCCAATCTCGCCCTTGCCCAAAGAGTGGTGTCTGTCGACGTGCGAACCGAATTTCGCTTTTGAGTCGTTTATGTGCATCCCCATAAGGTACTTAAAACCTATGATTTTGTCAAACTCGCTCCAGCTCTTATCATAAGCCTCTCTTGTTCTTATGTCGTAGCCCGCGCTAAACATATGACATGTATCTATGCAGACGCCGACACGGCTCTTATCTTCCACTTTATCTATGATTTGCGCCAAATGCTCAAACCTCCAGCCAAGATTGCTTCCCTGTCCCGCCGTGTTTTCAATAACCAAACTGACACCTTTTGTTTTCTCAAGCGTCACGTTCATAGCTTCAGAAATTTTGGCTAAACACTCATCTTCGCTTATCTTTTTCAGATGGCTTCCCGGATGAAAATTAAGCTTCTCAAGTCCTAAAAGAGAGCATCTCTGCACCTCATCCAAAAATGCATCCATTGACTTCTCTCTGGCATCGCTCTCAGGATGACCTAGATTTATAAGGTATGAGTCGTGAGGAAGTATGTGTTTAGGCAAAATCCCGCTTGCTTGAAGTGCATTTTTAAATTTATCTATGGTCTCGCCATCAAGCTCTTTGCCACTCCACTGTCTTTGGTTCTTAGTAAAAAGTGCAAACGCTTTTGCGCCGATTGCCGCTGCATTTGCAACCGCATTAAAAACACCGCCGCTCGCACTTACATGCGCCCCTACAAATTTATTGCTCATCCGTATCCCTCATCTTAAATATTATGTTGTTTTTTGTATCTTTAAAATATATCGCATACGGCTCTACTTTATAGACTATATCCACATTTTCATCTTTGATATGCTGTTCAAATCCGCCGTCGGTTTTTGTCAAATTTTTTCCGCCGTAAATAGCATGGGAGAGAAGCATATTCTCCATTGTGTCATCAGGATAGGCAGAGTTTAGATAATCTTTGTTAAACCCGCTCTTGCTCATACAGCCGTCGCTTACACAGATGAGATGGTTTACGGTAATTTTTTCTATGCACTTGCCCGCCATAAAAAGTTCCAGCTCCATTATTTTTTCGCTGTTTCTAAGATATCCGGCATCGGAAAACTTTATCTTGGGTGATTTTATAGTGATGATTTTTGTCTGCGTATGCTCATAATTTTTAACACTGCACGCACTAAAAAAAAGAGTAAAGATAAGTAATATATATTTCATAAAGCGAATTGTACCGATATAAGATTACAAATCGTAAAACATATTTATATATAAAAGAATTTTGATATGATTTTAAAAATAGCTTTTAAGGTGCCTTTATGACTTTAGAAAAATTTGATATTTCCTTAACTAACGCAAGCAAAGGTATGGCGCTGATGCTTATTCTTTGGCATCATCTTTTTTATGAAAAACCGGAGACGGGATGGATTGTTTTTCAAACGGCGCTTCTGGCAAAAGTCTGCGTTGGCATCTATGTGCTTCTAAGCGGCTATGGTTTGGCAGAGTCATCTAAGAAAAAAAAGCTGGAAATACTCTCTTTTTATAAAAAAAGAGTGATAAAACTTTATATGAATTATTGGCTTATAGCACTTATATTTATTCCCATTGGGACGCTTTTTATGGGGCGCTCTTTGGAGAGTGTTTTTGGAAAAGATGCATATTTTGATCTTTTTATTCAGATGATGGGTGTTCACATGTTCACCGATGTGGGCTACGGGTACAATGCAACTTGGTGGTTTATGAGCCTTATTATCGTTCTTTATGCTATTTTTCCTTTTGCTTTTTCTCTGACTCAAAAGTTTAAGTTGTGGTTTTTGGCTTTTTGCGCCGTGCTGCTTTTTGTGCCGATTCCGCTTGTAAATGATTGGATTTTCCCTTTTGCCGTCGGCATCTATCTTTCACAAATAGACGGTTTTGTGAGGCTGTTTGGATGGCTGCAAAAACAGGGTAATCTGAGATTTTTAATATTGCTTGTTTTGACTCTCTTTGCCGCGTGGTACAGACAAAACGGCTATCTTTTTGACAGTGTCCGTGCAGATACTTTTTTTGGAATCTTGCTTATTCTTTGGACTACGGAGCTGGTTTTACTCTCAAGCAGAGCAAAAAAAGCGCTGGAGTTCATAGGTGTGCACTCGTTTAATATCTTCTTGTTTCACACTTTTATCTATTACTACTATTTTCCTGATTTTATATACAGCTTTAAAAATCCTCTGCTCATTTTTACGGTCTTGCTCGGGATTTGTTTGATTATTTCTATTGGTATTGAAGCAATTAAGAATAAATTTGTCAAATTGCCATATTTTTAACCTCTAAAAATAAATTTATCTATAATTTATCTATGAAAATACATATAGATATAGACTGCTTTTTTGTAAGTGCCACTCGCATAAAAGAACCCTCGCTTATTGGCAAACCTGTAGCCATCGGCGGACGGAGCGATACAAAAATATTTAACAAAGAGGCAAAATGCCAGAGCGTAAACCTTGAGAACTCAGGCTCTTTTGTGCCTACTTTTTACAAAGCATACGAAGCCAAAGACGATGATATAGAGGCTTTTAAAGATGAAAACGGGCGTGTGCGAGGCATACTTACGACTTCAAGCTACGAGGCAAGAGCTTACGGCGTAAAAACTGCTATGAGCATAAAAGAGGCTCTGGGTTTGTGTCCGCATCTCATCATAAAAGCTCCGGATATGTCACTCTACCAAAAACTCTCACACAAACTTCACGAGTTTTTGCAGACAAAGATACCGCTTGTTGAACAGGCAAGTATTGATGAGTTTTACGGGGATTTGAGCGGCTGGATTGAGGATGAGGATGTGCCTAGATTTATAGATGATTTACGCCATGAGATAAAAAAGGCTACATTGCTTCCCGTCTCAATCGGAGCTGCCACAACCCGCTACATTGCCAAACTGGCCACAACAAGCGCCAAGCCTTTTGGCTGCAAAATCGTATATCCGAATGAGCTGGATAATTTTATAGAAAAGATTCCAGTCGGCGCATTTGCGGGAATAGGCAAAAGCATGAAAGAGAAGCTTCAAAGCGTTCAAATCCACACGCTCGGAGAGCTAAAGCGAAGAAGAGGAACGCTTGAGTCGTGGGGACCATATGCAAAAGAGCTGTACACCAGAGTTTGCGGGATGAGCGACGATGAGATTCAGACAAAACATGTACGAAAATCAATAGGAATATCACGGACTTTCGACCCTCTTTATGATAGAGTAGAGTTAAGAAGAAGAGTACATGTACTAGCCCGTCATCTAAGCTTTGCCATCTTAAAACTTGATGTTATACCTACGGTTTTTCATCTAAGTATTGCTTATGAGATGAATCAAAAATCCAATAAAAACATAAGTTTATGCGAAGTCTTTACTGAAAAAAAGTTTGATTCTCTATGTCTTGAGCTCTTTAGTGAAGCCGATATTTACAAAAGATTGCAAGTGAGGGGCATCAGCATAAACTGTTCAAGTTTTACAAGAGAGAGCAGAAAAGAGTTATCGCTTATAAATTTTGAAGATGAGCAAAAAATGAGAAAACTTACAGAGCACTCTCAAGAGATAAGAGAGAAGTATGGGATTGATATGTTGAAATGGGGAAGCGAATTATGATAGAATAAGTACATGTTAAAAAACAGACTTTTGGAACAGTTCCGTTCATTTTATTTAAGAAATTATCCTGATGATATGGAGATGCAGATTGAGTACTTTGCACTCTTTGGCGGACTTGGCTGGGAGATAGATACCACAAAACCATTGCCCTTACTCATAACAGAACTTATCCTCGAAAAGTACGAAGAGATAAATAAAAAAATAGAAGATTTAACTCTCTCAAACAGAGAGTATCTGCGCCTTCTTCATGCTTTGGCGGTAGGAGACAGAAAGATTTTTTCAGCATTCAACAGAGCGGGTTTGAATAATGCAAACGGCGGAAGTGCGCTTAACTTTCTGCAGGAAAAAGGTTTAATCCAGATAGAGTTCTCAAGAGAGGAGCCCGCCAGAAGTCTAAACCCAGGCGGCAAACTAAAAAGAGAAGTTGCACGACACAGAATCTCGCATAAAGTTCTCTTTACGCACCCTTTTGTAAGGTTTTGGTTCTACTTTATCGTTCCGCACACCAGAGAGATAAAAAATTATAAGTATGATAACTTTTTTAAAGATTTTGAGATTAGACGACACAGCTACACAAGTTTGGTTTTTGAAGAACTCTCTGAGGTGTTGCTAAACTACAACCTCAGAGATTCGCAGATTTTAAGCTCAGGCAGTTACTGGGACGCAAACATTGAGATAGATATACTCACAATCACCCAAGATGAAAAGGTCTATGCGGCGGAGTGCAAATGGTCAAACCACAAAGTAAACAAGAAAGAGTGGCACAAACTTTTAGACAAGTGTGAAAAACTCGGCATCGAACCTACTCAAGTAGTTCTCTTTTCAAAAAGAGGATTTTCCAAAGAGCTGTTGCAGTGTCAAGGAAAAAAATTGGCACTCTACTGCTCTCAAGATTTTGAGGCACTTTTAAAAAATGTAAAACAAGAGGAACTCATAGAAAACTTTTTTAGCTAGCGCGAAGTGCCGAATAAGCCTCTTGCAAAAGTTGAAATTTTTGAGTGTAGTGTTTTATCATATATGGCGATTCATGCTCAATCTTATCGGGATGGTAAGCCTTTGCAAGTTTTTTATAACTCTTTCTAAGCGCATCTTGACTAGCCCCGATTGGACACTCTAAAACTGTATAAAAATAGTTATTTTCTCTATCTTCTTCATCTTTGCAAAGATTGCCGAAGCTGTAGCTTGCAAAATCGCTGTAAAGCTTGCTTATAAAGTGATTGTCGTACGTGTAGCTTATTTGGTAGTGCAGAATGTGGCGCTTATTTAGAGCTCTCTCAAGCCTAGCCTTTGCCCTGTAATCAGAAACATCGACCACCAAAGAGACATCCGTGCCTCTCTCCACATAAACTTCAAGTTGCGAACGGAGATAGTTTATAACCCAAGAGTTCGGGCGTTCAAGAGTAATGAGTACGGTATCTCTATTGTAAGCATAAAGGTTTACCTTTATATTTTCCGGCTCTTGAAGTTCGTTAAGTTCTATTTTTATGGGCTGATTTCCGTACTTAAGCATTGAACGCAAGAAAAATTCGTGGGAAAAATCATACTTTGCTGCATGATACTGGCTCAATTTGCTTAAAAACTCTTTTCTGACCTCAGTCAATGTTTCGTTTCTAAAAACGAGTACTGATTTGGGTAAAAAAAGCATCCCTCTGGTGTGATGGTGCAAAAACTCCCTCATCCAAGGGGTGTTTAATGTGTCGAACTCCGTAGTGATAAGAATAAGATTATTGCGCAGTACAATCTCCATGTTCTAACCTTTATTGGATTATTTTACTCTTTAGAGCAAAAATAGTTCCAACTAAGGCAGGTAAATAGAGCGCTTAAATCCTACTTTTTAAAGTGCTAGAGCGCTTGTGAGCGCCGTCACTATTTCAGGAGAGACATACCCTTTTGCATAATTTACTATGATCGGCGTAAATTTGCCAATCATTGAGGAGTCCATTCCTAATGCTTTAAACTGATTTTCAACAGTTGTACTTCCCAAAACGGATGTTGCGGCGGGTGCGCTGTTTAACATATCGCCAAGTCCCGGAGTTTTTGCAGTCAATTGAGAAAATTGAGCCGGTTCCATTTTACTCTTGGCACTGTTTAAAAGAGCCGCTGTTCCGCCCACTGCTTGGGTTGGAGTAACACCGAGTGATGAACCCAGCGAGTTTACAAGAGCGTTGTTTTGCAGTGTCGCAGTGGTTTGCGGCGCTACGCTTTGTGCGGCTGCAGGAGCTGCCGATTTTAGCATCGAACCCATATCAAGCGCAAACGATTGCGTTGCAATAACTCCCAAAACCAAACCTGCTGCTATATTTATTTTTTTCATTTTTTCCTCTTTCTGAGCATTTTTTTAATTATATCAAATATTCAACTACAAATAGCAGTGTAGGCTTTTGGCTGTCTATCTCTTATTAGTCCCCAATAATGCCTCTGTCTTTGGTTCTCTTCTATGTCAAACTCGGCGTAAATTATCTCCTCTTTATCTCTCGAGGCTTCTGCGATTTTTGCACCCGTATAGTCGGTTATAAAAGATGAGCCGTAAAAATTCAGACTGCATGTAGCACCTCTCTCTTCGCCGATGCGGTTGGCAACCACGACAGGAACCGTGTTCGTAGCGGCATGTCCCATCTGAACCCTCTGCCAATGCTCTTTAGAGTCAAGATGGATTTCAGGTTCGCTTCCGATTGCAGTCGGATAGAAGATAATCTCTGCACCCATAAGAGTAAGCGCTCTTGCGGTTTCACAAAACCATTGATCCCAGCAGATTCCCACGCCTATCTTAGCATAAGCGGTATCATAAACTTTAAAACCGCTATTTCCCGGTTTGAAGTAGAACTTCTCTTCATATCCGGGACCATCTGGAATATGAGTTTTTCGGTAGTTGTCCATTACTTTGCCGTCGGCATCCGCAACGACTAGAGAGTTAAAGTATCCCTCATCGCTCTTCTCAAAATAGCTGATTAAAATAACTACACGCAGCTCTTTAGCAAGAGCGCTGAAGCGCTCTATAAGTTTGTTGCCTTCTCTCTCTTTTGCCCATGAAAAATATTTTTCATCTATGTCTTTGCAGAAGTAAAAGCCCTCAAAAAGCTCAGGCAGAAGTATGATTTGAGCGCCATTTGCCGCAGCCTCTCTGGCGAGCTTCTCGGCCTTGCCAACGTTAGCATCTTGATCTTCGCTCATGCTCATCTGAACTGCACTTACTTTAACCATAAATCACCTCATTTAAAAAAGTTATACGATTTTTGCTTTTTCTAGCTTTTTTCTCTCAATTTTCATACGGTCTTGAAACTGTTTGCTTCTGTCTTTTGCAAAAACCTGCATATCTTCAATCTCATCCATCTCATCTACAATTTCTACACCCAAAAGTGTCTCAATTGCGTCTTCAAGAGTAACAACTCCGACTGTCTGCCCATAATTGTCATAAACAATAAAGAGATGTGTTTTTCGTTTTACGAACTGATCAATAAGATTTGGAACAGGAAGATTTTCAGAAACCATATGCACTTCATGCGAGATGCTCTCTAAAGTAATACTATCATTATCTTCATTGCTCTCCTCAAGAATGCGCTGGTTAAAAACAATACCGACGACATCATCAAGAGTCTCCCTAAAAATAGGTATGCGAGAGTGGATATACATACGGTCGTCTTCTATGGCATCTTCTATCGTCGTAGAAGCAGAAAGAGCAAAAACAACGCTTCTTGGAGTCATGATGTCTTTTGCTTTTATGTTTTTGAGTTTTAACAGATTTTCAATCAGATCACTCTCTTTAGTAAGAATAGTTCCCTCTTTCTCGCCCATAGCAACAACCGCCATAATCTCATCACGAGAAAAACTGCTTTGATGTTTTTTATTTTTTGAAATATAGTTTGTTAAAAACGAAGAAAACCATGTAAAAGGAGTAGTAATCGTCACTAAAAACGAAATTACATGCGCCGATGGAATCAGCAATTTTTTCCAGTACAAAACACCGAATGTCTTAGGAATAATCTCTGAAAAATATAAAATAAGCAGCGTTACTATAAAAGCAATGAGTGTCTGCCACTCATCTCCAAAAACAATCTGAGCTTGAGCACCCACACCTGCAGCGCCCATAGTGTGGGCAAAAGTGTTTACTGTCAAAATAGAAGAGATCGGCTTGTCTATATCTGCTTTTAATCTTTTGATTTTATTGACTAGGTTTTCATTATGATCTTTAGACAAACTCTCAACATAGGAGTTGGTACTTGAGAGTAAAACTGCTTCAAGCATCGAACAGAGAAACGATATAAAAAGGGCGATTGAAAGATAAATTATCAGTAATGTCATAGGTCTATTCCTATGGCTGTGAAGATAAAACTACGCGAGGCCGGGTCGCTTTGGGTCATTTAAAATTCCTTTAAAAAATTTTGAGTCGAATTATAGCACATTTAAGTTACTAGTTTATTTCATGCTTGAAACGATAGAGCTTCTCATATATTTTAAGAAGAAGCTCTATTTTTTTTAACAGAAGACCATAATGACAATACTATAAAAGCTATGCCGATAAGCCCTGTAAAGATTTCAGGTATATGAAAATTCATACCAAAAAGCATAATCAGCGCTAAAATGCCTATCGCATAGTGTGCGCCGTGTTCAAGATAAATATATTGGTCAAGCGTCTCTTTCTCTACCAGATATATAGTTAAAGATCTTACAAACATCGCCCCGATACCAAGTCCGACCATTATAATTACGATATCTTTTGTTATAGCAAAAGCGCCTATTACACCGTCAAAAGAGAAAGAGGCGTCTAAAACTTCTAGGTATAAAAAGCCGCCGATGCTTCCTTTTTTGATTACATCAGCAACTGCCGGTTCGCTCTCCTCTTTTTCTAAAACAACACCGATAATGTCAACTCCGACATATATAACAATTCCCCATAATCCTGCCATAAGAACAACTAATTTGTTCTCTTGCTCAACAAAAGAGAGAAAAATCATTAATGTTACAATCGCAATAAAAATAGAGATAGCCTCAATTTTCCCAAGCAGTCCTAACTTCTCTTCAAGGTACTCAAACCAGTGAATGCTTTTGTTCTCATCAAGCATAAAATTAAGAAAAACAAGCAATAAAAATATCCCTCCAAATGCGGATATCTCAGCATGATGCGCGATAAGATTGCTTGAGTACTCGGCAGGATTGTTCAGTGCCAAATCCCAAACTTCCAAAAGTCCCAAATCAGCCGTTTGGGCTACGATTACAAGAGGAAAAAGAAGCCTCATTCCAAAAACTGCAACTAAAATACCGACTGTTAGAAAAAGCTTCTTCCAATACTCATCCCATGTTTTAAGAATTGAAGCATTTACGACAGCGTTATCAAAAGAGAGAGACACTTCCATCAAAGCAAGGATTACAGCTATAAATATTAAATTAACAGCGTTTATCCAACCGCCTAGAGTATATCCCCACCATCCGGCAATAAACAAACCTATAAATGTAAAGATAAAAGAGAACCTGAAATGTTGCAAAATATAAATCCTTTTAAAAATAAGTTTGCAATACTACCCAATTTTATATATTGCCAACATTAATAGTACACAGCCAACCAGATAGTATCCTCATCAGGCTTTGTCCAAGAGACTCTATGTTTTTTATGGGCAGGTATATTTATATAATCCCCTGCCCTTAATCTAACATCATCCTCATTTAAAAAAGAGATTACAGCCTCGCCTTGAAGTAAAATAACCCACTCGTCTCTTCTTTGGTCATACCATTCAAACGCTGGGGTAATGTGTCCGTGAGAGACTATTCTCTCAATATTTATACCGTCTTTTGAGACAATCTCCTCAAAAAGCTCATCTTTTAGCGTTGCCGGAATCAAGTCAAATATGTTTGATTTTTTCATGAAAAATAGGCGCTTGTGTAGCCGACAACTCTGCTTGTGTCATCGGTTGCATCCGCGCTTGTTCTATAATCAAGTATATTAGCACTCAGTCCAAGCTTTTTTGCACTGAGAATCATTGCTTCAACACCGATATTCCCGCACGCTTCGCATCCGCTATGAAGCATTCCGACATCAAGTTTATCGATTGCTACCAGGCAGATATTGTCAAGCCGGTGCGCCTCGCCCAGATTATAAAAATGGCTCAAATCGGTGCTGATAATAACTCCCGTATCATCATGCTCTAAAACAAAATCTATTATCTCAGATACGTAGTGCGCATTTGCATAGCTGTAAACTAGCTCAACGATACTTACATCCTCTATGTAGTGCTTTAAAAAAGGAAACTGAACCTCGGTGCTATGTTCAGCGTGAGCATCCTTGATACACGAAATGGAAAATTTATCTTTTAGTTTTGGGGCCAAATCCGCTATGGCGCTAATCTTCCCAAAGGGGGTGTCATAGCTGCTAAATTCGCAAAGGCTGACGCCATTAAAAGCAACTTTGTGTGACGGTCCTATAACAACAAATTTTTTAATCCCGCTCTTTTGCAGAACTCTATATGCGATATTTGCCGTATAGCCCGAGTAGATATATCCGGCATGAGGAACTATAACGGCTCTGCTTTTGACATCGGGCAGAGTGAAGTTCTCATCATATATTTTGCTGAAGTGCTCAAAATATCTCTCTATCTCAACTGCTCTTCCCGGATAAAAGCTGCCTGATACACTCATACAACGCTTCATAACTACACTCCTGTAACTTCTCTATCTTTTAAAGCTATTATTTTGTTATAGTGGCAATATTTCATCAAATCCGCCCTCTATCGCTTCGACTCTATATCTGTAAATAGTCGGATGCTCCGCGTAAACTGACGGATTTAAACCAGCCTTCATACTAAGATGTCCCAAAAACTCTTTTGGGGATGGGAGCTGTTCCCACACCTGTGGCAAAAATGTGCCTTGATACCCATTATGTTTTAAAATAAGTCCGTCAATATACGGCTCTACCTTTTTAAGCAAATCATCAAAATCCTCATACTCCAAAAGCTTCGGTTCGCTAAGAACGGATACCTCAACAGAAATATGGGAAAACTCATTTTCGTGCAGCTGATGAAATCTTGGGTCATGAAATGCTGCAGATACTGCATTCGCAGCTACATCATCAAGGAGTGAACGGTGCGCTACTATTGAGCCTATGCAGCCACGCAGATGGTCATCATACTTTAATGTCACAAATGATGCACCCTCTTTTTTTAAAAACGGATAACTCTGTAACAACTTATTTTTATCAAAATTATACGAGCTGTTAAACTCACAAAGTATAGAGTTTTTCGCAATTCTAAGCAAAACGGAATCTAGCATAGCAACTCCTTTTTTTAGCAAACTTCCTATTGTACAACTTTGAGCTTTATAAAAAACTAAATTAAATCCTAAAATTATTCTACTATCTCTTTTATGGCATCCTCGAATTTTTCATAATAAAATGCAAATCCGTTTTCTAACAGCTTTGTCGGATCAACCTCTTTTGAATCAAGAATTACTCTGGCGCCCTCTCCAAAAACCAACTTTATCATAAATGCAGGAACACCAAAAAAAGTTGGACGGTTTAAAATCTCACCTAAAATATATGTCTGTTCAATGTTTGAGATAGGATATGGTGAAGTGAAATTTACCGGACCGTTTATTGCCGGAGTTTTGATTATGAACAAAATCGCTCTTAGCAGGTCCTCTATATGTATCCATGAGACCATCTGCTCACCACCCCCAAGTTTTCCGCCGACTCCCATCTTAAAGGGCGGCAATATCTTGGACATCGCACCGCCCTCTTTTGAATATATCACACCAAACCTCATAGCAACCGTTCTAACTCCGAAATTCTCGGCTTTTTTTGCCTCAGCTTCCCAATCTCTGCAAAGAGAGGATAAAAAATCATTCTCATAACTCTCAGAATCATCTCCATGTGAACGGTTTGATTCATATATTCCAACTGCAGAAGAGCTCAAAAAAAGCTTAGGCTTCTCTTTGCAAAGAGCAATGGCGTCAACCAGTTTTTTCGTTGTATCTATACGGCTGGAGTAGAGCTTTTTTTTATACTCGTCGCTCCATGGGGCCAAGATGGTAGTGCCGCTTAAGTTGATTAAAACATCGCACTTATCTATCTGCGCAGCGACATCCTCCACGGATGTATTGTCGCGAATTTTCACACCGACAACACTGTTATGTTGTGAACCAAACAGCTCCTCCAGCTTTGAACCGACTAGACCGCTTTTGCCGCAAATAGCAATTTTTAACTTATTTCCTATTGACATGTAAAAACTCCCACGTAGAAATATATTCCACTCGATTATAGATTTATAATTATAAAAAAGCCCTTACTGCTATCTTCTGTTACTATTTTTTAATAATTTCTATAACTCCAAGAGCACCGTATCTCTTGCCGTTATTTCAAACTTCTTACATGCACTCTCAAAGGCTCCGCTCTCGCCTATCAAAATGCACTTGTGTTTTGCCCTTGTAACGGCGGTATAAACGAGCTTTGTATTGTGCATAATGTAGTGAGAAAAGGTCATAGGAATAACTACTATGTCATACTCCATGCCTTGAACTTTATGGATGGTGAGCGCATAAGAGAGCATCAGATGGCTACGCAGCTCCTCAT
>DAIDMU010000112.1 GCA_027448805.1 Sulfurimonas sp.
GAGAAGTAAAGCGACTTATGAGCGAAGATGAAGATTATGCAAAAAATAATCTAAACGATGACGAACTCGAAGCCGCAGAGTTCTTTGGAATAATCATTTAAGCACTATTAAAGAATAGATTGTGTGGTCGTCATCTCCTCATAATCCTGCTTACATTTTTTCTCTTAGGACTGGCAAGCAGAATCTTGATAGGAGGCAGTAGATACTTTAAAGAGAAATATCTATGCTTATGAGAAGATAGATAAATATTTTTTTATTTTACATCCTCTAAAATTTGAATTAAATCATTGTTCTTTATAATGCCGCCACGCACTACATCTGCATATATTCCAAGGTTTCCGTTATTGTGTTTTATGATAGTTTTTAATATGTTTATGTCTTTTGGCAAATCATCTTGTTCCAATGTTGTCATGACACACCTAGGGCAAGACTCTTTTATTTTTAGGATTACCTCATCACCAATTGCAATGTTTTTTCCAACCCATTCATTTTCTATAAAACCGCTATGGTTTGAATTCAAATCAACAACAATATTTGGTCTAAATCTATTGATATGAAAATCACCTTCACCATACAACTCTTCAAATTTTTTCAAGGTTGCTGTTGTTAGTAGATGAATTGTGCCTAAATCAAAAAAAGTACCCTCTGCCATATTTGCATTTACTATACTGTCATGCTGTTTTATCTCTTGGATATCTGCAAAATACTCTTCTAATTGTACTATTTGAGGCACGGTAGACGATAATTTTACACTTCTACTAAAAGCATTTGTTAGTTTCTCATCTATGTTGTTTTGCGTACTTAAAAAAGTTTGTTTATCCGGAAACTCAATTTGTACTCCTGAAATAAAATTCTCGGTAGGTTCACTTATATATTTTGCATAATATTTAAAAATATTGGGCCATTTTTTAGGATTTTTTGCACTTACAATTTTATTTGTAGCCGTATCAATTAAAGCATATGCTCTATCGCCTAACAAACCTCTTTTATTAATTATTGTCGATTCTAATTTTTCACCTGCCATAGACTTTACAGGATAACGAAATATTGATGCTACCAAACCTATACTGCTCATATAAAATTCCTCTTATTAATTTTGAGAAATTATATTTTTTTATAAAAAGATACTCAATGGAAAATCATAACATGTAATTGTCAAATTTGTACATTTGACAATTTTGTAAGTTTTTTAAACTCTAAAGGTGTACAAGAAGTATATCGTTTGAAATATTTAATAAATTGTGGAGCATCTTGAAACCCTAATTGTTGTGACAAATCCACAATAGAACTATCGCTATACATCAACCCTCTTTTTGCCTCAATAATATTTCTATCAATAATCAAAGATGAAGTTGTTTTATTTAGATGTAATTTTGTGAGTTCATTTAATCTTTTGGTTGTCAAATCAAAACTTTTTGCATAAAATAATGCCGATTTCTCATCAATAAAATTATTTTCAATCAACTCCAACAATAGTGCTATTCTTGTATCTTGCAAAGAGTTTGTACTATTTTCTTTTCTGAGCATTATGATGTATTCCAAAATTATACTAAATGCAAATGGTACAATACGATTTTGATGATTATTTGAATCATATTCAATCATAGAGATTAAATTATCAACATACGTTTTTACAGGCTCATTAAGATTGACAATGGGCGTGGTATGAAAATGAAATAAATTATCAAGTATCTTATTTAGCTGCAACAAATCTTTTGAAAAAAGAAAAATATACCCATCATATTCACTATTAAATACATCCTCCCACTGATGGATTTGAGAGGGTCTTATCAAATGTATTGTATTTGGTTCCAATTCATATGTTTGAAGATCAATCATATGCTTTCCATAACCATCTGTGATATAAATTACTTCATAAAAATCATGTCGATGTGGTTTAAAAAATCTCTCTTGATGATTTTTGCAAATTCTAATCAACTCAAACTGCTTCAAATTATCTAGTTTATTATATTTAATCGTTTCTTTTTTATGTTGCATAGGCTTCATTTTATTATTTTTTAGGATTCAATTTAGAAATAAGAATATAAAAGAGCGGGATAAACACGATAGCCAGGAAAGTAGCCGAGAGCATTCCGCCGACAACTCCCGTACCTATTGAGTGCCTGCTCGCCGCCCCTGCTCCGCTGCTGATAGCCAAAGGAATAACTCCCAGCGTAAACGCAAGCGAAGTCATAATAATCGGGCGAAGACGAATCTTTGCGGCTTCTAAAACAGCGTCAACCAGCTCCATGCCCTGTTCTCTCTTTTGCATAGCAAACTCTACAATCAAAATAGCATTTTTCGCACTCAGCCCCGCTAAAACAAGTATGCCTATCTGAAAATAGATATCATTCTCTAACCCTCTTAAATGGTTTGCGACTACCGCTCCAAAAACGCCAAACGGAACAGCCAAAAGTACAGATATCGGCATCAGCCATCTCTCATATTGTGCCGCTAAAATCAGGTACAAAAAGATTATCCCGAACATAAATGCCAAACCGCCTGCACTTGAAATCTGCTTCTCTTGATATGCCGTTCCTATCCAGCTTATGGTATATCCTTGTGGCAAGACTTCATTCGCCACCTCTTCTATTGCTCTTAGCGCATCACCTGAGCTGTATCCCAAACTCGGCTGACCGGAAATCTTTGCCGCGCTAAAGAGGTTAAATCTCTCAACCAAGTCAGCACTTACAATCTGTTTGAGCCCAACAAAAGAGCTAAGAGGAAGCATCTCTCCTTTGTCGCTTCTGACGTAGATTTTACTCAGATCCTCAGGATTTTTTCTAAAGGACTCCGCTGCCTGCATGTTGACCATATATGTTCTGCCAAAGAGGTTAAAATCATTTACGTAAAAATTTCCAAAAGTAGCACCCAAAGTTTGATATATCTGCTTAATATCAACGCCTTTTGCTTTTGCTTTCTCGCTATCCACGCTCACTTCATATTTTGGGACATTCGTATTTAGATTTGTTCTAACTCCCTCTAGTTCAGCTCTCTGCCCCGCTTTTTTGATAATCTCGTTTACATATTTTTGAAGCTCTTTTATATCTGAGCCTGTTCTGTCTTGCACATAAAGCTCAAATCCGCCGGCAATTCCCATACCCCTTATCGGAGGAGGAACGATGCCAAAAGAGAAACCGTCGCTCGTACGTGAGAGTTTTTTGCCCATCTGCGACGCTATATAAGCTGCATGTTGCTCTGGTCTTGTTCTCTCATCCCAATCTTGAAGTTTTAAAATCGTAGCCGCAGAGTTTGTTCTTAAAGAAGATGTAACGAAGTCCATTCCGGCAAATTGGATGACATTTTTTATATTCTCTTT
>DAIDMU010000113.1 GCA_027448805.1 Sulfurimonas sp.
AAATAAAAAAAGTTACAGATATGTTTTTGATATAAAAACATCAATGTTGACAAACTCGCAAAATATTAATAAAAACGGCATTGACAGAATAAAAATAGGTCAATACAGCCCGGATACATTAAGATTGGTTATTGAAAACAGCTCATCAGTCGAAATAAGCCATGTATTAAATTCTGAAAAACTAGAGATAAAATTAAAAACAGAGTTACGTAAGCCTCTGGAGGTTGCAGATAAAGCTGTGCCAATCAGAGGAGACAGAGATAAAGTTGTTGTTATAGACCCAGGCCATGGCGGCAACGACCCCGGTGCCATAGGATATAATAAACACCAAGAAAAAATGGTTGTTTTAAATGTTTCACAAGAGCTGGAAAAAATTTTAAAATCGCGCGGATATAACGTTTTTATGACGAGAGATAGTGATGAATTCATAAAATTGAGCAGAAGAACACAGTTTGCCAATGAAAAAAACGCAAATATATTTGTAAGTATTCATGCAAATGCAGTCGGAAACGGTAACGCAGAAGAGGTTCAGGGAATAGAGTGTTACTTTTTATCTCCGTCTCGTTCAACCAGAGCAAAAAAGGTGGCGGCGCTTGAGAACTCGGCAGATATCAGCGAGATGAACATGTACGGGAAAGACAGCTATTTAAATCTTCTAAATCATCACAATATTTTGGCATCAAATAAACTTGCAATAGATTTGCAAAGAGGAATGCTCGGTTCACTCAATCAAAAATATAAAGATGTAAGAGATGGAGGAGTCAGAGAGGGTCCTTTTTGGGTTTTAGTCGGAGCTCAGATGCCATCTGTTTTGGTTGAAGTAGGCTTTATGTCTCATCCAAAAGAGTCGGCACGTCTAGTAGATGATGTCTATATAAAAAATATGGCCAGAGGATTGGCTGACGGTGTTGAGAGGTATTTTGCCAACAATTAAATTTTAACGCTATCGGAGCAATACCCAAAAGTAAGGGTACGCGAGCCTCGATTAGCTACGCTGGCCGCTGAGGCACAAAACAAGGTTTCTTTAGAAAAGTTTGCCTCTAGTGAGGCAGAAAGTCAATGATTAAGCCTCTTTCTTATACTCTAAATCGCCTGCAACAGCCTCTTTTTCATTTATTATCTTCTCTATCTGTTTTTTGACAAGATCATATCTATATTGCTCTTTAAATCCTATGATGCGTCCACCGGCAGCATTTGGATGTCCGCCTCCGCCTGTCCACTCTTTGGAGATTTGAGAAACGCTTACTTTGTTGTTGGCTCTTAGGCTTACCGTCCCTCTATAGCTTACGTCAACTATAAAGTCATACTCTGGGTATGTCAGTAAAAATCCATTTCCTATGATAGACGTATTTCCTACGCCATAGCTCAAGAAGCCTTTGTAGCCCTTGTAGTAGATTGTTTTTTCATCCATAGCATCACCGAGCAGCTTAACTATATACTCTGTTACCAAGTTGTCAAGGGTATCATTTTTATCTTTTTTAAAAAACTCTTTTTTTAACATGTGAATCTTCTCATCCAAAACTATCGGTGCATTCTCTTTGTCGATATATTTTGTTGCTTCAAGCAGGAGTGATATTTTGTAGTTATTGTCAACATCTGCGAACATGATTTTATTTAGTTCTCTGGTCTCGCTTATAAGGCGCATACAAACTTTTCCGTACTCAAAGTTCTCTTTCTCTTCCATCTTCCATAAATCAACGGCGTTGACAATGTTTACAAATTTTTCCATCCAAAACGGCTCATTAAATTCAAAGTTTTCTTTGACGTAATCATATGTGATTTTTGTAGCAGATCTCGAAGTGTCCAGGAAGTACCAATCATATTTTTGGGCACTCTCCTCTCCCGTACCGTGATGGTCAAGAAGTAGCAGGGTTATATCTTTTTTGTTCTCGTTTAATTTGGCAATCTCATTGTTTAGCCATCGTGACTCATCGGTAGTCAAGTTTAAATCAGTTATTAAAATAGTTGCACTTTTGTTGTCATTGATAATATTTTGTAAAATCAGTTCAAGTGTCTGTTTTACCTCTGCGCCATAGTTTGCATTGTAGTTAAAGAGTTTATACGGTGTATATTTCATTACAAGCTGGCAGCTATAACCGTCTAAATCTGTGTGCGAGAGATGGTGAACTGTTTTGTCGTTCATTTTTTTTCCTTAAAGTTGTTTGTTTATTGAGATAGAGCCCATTACTTCAAAAGTAGCACTGGAGTCTATCTCTGCATGCGAGAGTGTAACTACCTCAAGAGAGAAGCGCTCAAATATCTCCGCAACGCCGCGTCGCAGTTGAGGGTCGACTATAATCACGACAGGGGAGATTCCTTTTTGCAACAGTTCTGCTGCTTTTGCGCTAGTTGCCTGAATTAGAGCATTAATCTCTCCAACGCTCAGAAGAAGGTTTCTTGTTCCATCGCGCTCTTGGGATTTTTCGAGCATTAACTGCTCGGACGCAGTGTCGAAGGTAAGAAGTCTTATGACTCCGTCATCACCGGAGTACATCTGGGTAATAATGCGAGATAGTTTAGCGCGAACCTGCTCTGTGATGATGTCAACATTTTTGGTATATTCGGCAATGTCTGCAATAGTCTCAAGAATCGTGAGCATATCTTTAAGAGGAATTTTTTCATGTAGAAGAGCCTTAAGAATTCTTTGTATAAGTCCGATAGAGGCAACTTTTTGAACATCATCAATGATAACAGGGAAGTCAGTTTTAATTTTCGTTACTAAAGTTTGAACCTCTTGGCGCGTTAAGAGGTCTTCCGCATTCTTCTTGACGAGCTCGCTCATATGTGTTGAGATAACAGTAGCAGGATCTACAACTGTATATCCGTTTATAATTGCATCCTCTTTTTGGTCGGGAGATATCCACATAGCATCAAGCCCAAAGGCCGGTTCTTTAGTCGGTTCTCCTTTTATGTCGCCGGTTGCCATGCCGCGGTCCATCGCCAAAAATTTGTCAGGCATAATTTTGCCCTCGCCGATTGAGATGCCCTTTAGAAGTATCTGATACTGTTGGGGCTGCAGATGCAGGTTGTCTCTTATGCGAACTTGAGGCATTAAAAAACCAAAATCGGATGCTATTTTTCTTCTCATTGAGCGGATTCTCTCGAGCAAATCCCCGCCTTGAGCGCTGTCTGCCAGGCGTATAAGCTGATAACCCAGAGTGAGTTCGAGCATCTCTACTTTTAGTATATCTTCAAGCGCGGTCTCTTCCTCTTTTGCAATCTCTTCATTTGTTTTTGCAGGCCTCATAGCACTTTTTTCTTTTGCCTTAAGCTCTTTCTCTTTTGGCGAGAGCATGCCGTCTATATCAAGTATGCTTAATTCGCCTTTTTCATATTTGTAGATTGACCAGCCAAGAAGTGCAAACATAATTCCGACAAATCCCATAGAGGCGGTAGGAAGACCTGGAACAAGCGCAAAAAGAATCATAATGAAACCGACAATCATCATGATTTTAGCATTGCCCATAATCTGGTTGATTGCGCCCTCTGCAAAATTATCTCCCTCTCCTGAAGAGCGGGTAATCATAATACCTGTTGCAGTTGACATGATTAGTGCAGGAATTTGAGCGACCAAACCATCACCTATTGTTAAGAGCGTAAATGTAGAAGCACTGTCGGCAACTGTCATGCCGTGTTGAAAAACACCTATTAAAAATCCGCCGACTATGTTTATAAGAGTGATGATTATACCGGCAACTGCGTCACCCTTTACGAATTTGCTCGATCCATCCATAGCCCCATAAAAGTTGGCATCTTGAAGGATGTCTGCTCTTCTTTTTTTAGCCTCCGCATCATCAATTAGTCCGGCATTAAGGTCTGCATCAACTGCCATCTGCTTACCAGGCATTGAGTCAAGCGTAAAACGAGCAGCAACCTCTGCAACCCTTGTTGAACCTTTTGTGATAACCATGAAGTTAATAAGTACAAGTATTGAAAAAATAATAATACCGATGACATAATTTCCACCTACAACAAACTCACCAAAGCTAGTTACGATGTCGCTTACTGCTTCGGGCCCTTCATGCCCTTTGCTAAGTATCATTCTAGTAGTGGCTACATTTAGTGAGAGTCTAAAAAGAGTTATGATTAAAATCAGTGTCGGAAATGTCGTTAAATCCGTCGGTTTTGGAACATAGAGCGAGATTAGCAGAATTAAAACAGAGAGCGCGATTGACACAGTCAGCAAAATATCGAGTATTGTTGAAGGCAGAGGAACGATAATAATAGCTAAAATAGCCATTACAAAAACAACGACACTTAAGTCTTTTTGACCTAGCAAAAAGTTTAAAGTTGTGCCGATTTGCTGTCTTGTTGTTAGTTTTTTTGCCAAGTTTCTACTCTAAAATATCTGCTAAAGTTAAATCTGCTAAAAAAGAGTCTATCTTTCCTTGTAGTTTATTTAAAAATGGCCATAGAGAACATAGCGGCGCCTTGCCTGAGGGGCATGAGTACATTGATGGAGCACAGTCAAAAACCGCAGGAGCTTTTCCTTCAACGGATGACATAACATCAAGCATATTTATATCTTTTGGTTCCAGCAAAAGCGAAAATCCGCCGTTTACGCCTTTGTATGATTTCAAAATGCCGTGTTTAGCCATTGCTTGAAGAATTTTTGCTAGAAAACTTTTTGGAATCGAGAGTTGGTTTGAGAGTGTTTCGCTATCCATCGGAGAGGAAGCTTTTGACAAAACAATAAGAGAGAGTATTGCATACTCACTAGCACGAGTTATTAACATATTATTACTTTATTTTATTTTTGTAAATTATATCAAAAGAAGTTGAAATTAAAGTAGAAATTGGATACTATTTCACTTCAACTTTATACACTGATATGTATAACTGTTAGATTAAAATACCTTTTGGAGGCTATTATGGCTTTAAATTCGGCTAAAAAACAAGAAATTGTTGCAAAATACGGTCGTGGTGAGAATGACACTGGTTCAAGTGAAGTTCAAATCGCACTATTAACAGGTAGAATCAGTGAACTAACTGAGCACTTAAAAGTGTTTACAAAAGATCACGCATCAAGACTTGGTCTTTTAAAACTGGTAGGACAACGTCGTCGTCTTATGAAGTATTTTAAAAGAAAAGATAAAGATGCTTATCTTAAACTTGTAGCAGATTTAGGTATTAGAGATAATATCTAAATTATCTGAACGAGGCTTTTTTGCTTCGTTCATTTCTATTTTTCTATTTTATAAAAAAATCTCAACCGCTCTTTTTAAATCTTCCTCTGTATCTATTCCAAAACCTGTACTTGCAACTTTAACCATACTTATCTTTTTTTGATGATAAATAGCACGAAGCTGTTCTAGTTTCTCTATATCTTCTATAGGCGCATCGCTAAGGTTGCAAAAATCATGCAGGCTCTTTTTGCTAAAGCCGTAAATGCCTATGTGACCGAAATATTGTGCTCCTCCGCCTCTGTTGTAAGGAATGAGAGAACGCGAAAAGTAGATGGCGTTATCATCGTTGTCGAGCACAACTTTTACAAGATTTGGGTCCTTTGCCGCTTCATCGTTTATGGAGTTGTAACAACTCGCCATTATAAACTCTTCGCCGTTTTGTTTTAACATGTTTAATCTTTTAAGTAGCATCTCTACGACTTCTGTTTCAATAAACGGCTCATCTGCCTGAACATTTATAACAATCTCATCGTCTGCCAAATTTAAAATATTTGCGCACTCATTTATACGGTCAGTTCCGCTTTTGTGAGTTATTGAGGTCATCATCGCCTCTATCCCATATTTCTTACATGTAGAGATTATAAGCTCGTCATCTGCCGCCACTACAACTCTGCCTAAGTGAGCAACTCTTTGTGCTGTTCTAACCACCATAGGAAGTCCGCCGATATCTGCAAGTACTTTTTGCGGAAATCTTGTTGAAGCAAGTCTAGCCGGAATAATTATCATTTAATGCCTTTTCAACTAATTTTACGTATTATGATGTCATTTTGCATATAGTGCGTAAGGTCAGTTTTGATATAATTGCAAAATTATATCCAAAAATGAATTTTTAGGAATTTTTTATATGCTTCTTTATCAGCCGCAAGAGGGGTACTGCTACAATAGCGATTCTCTCTTTTTGTATGACTTTGTAAACTCTTTTAAACCAAGCGGCAAAGTTTTGGATGTAGGGGCAGGGTGCGGCATAGTCGGACTTTTGGTCGCAAGAGATAACAAAAAAGTTGAGCTTGAGGCGGTCGAGAAGCAGGAAATATTTGTAGAGTATGCAACGATTAACGCAAGAGTTAACGACATTGTGTATAAAATCCATAAAAAAGATTTTTTGGAACTTGATGAAGATGTTAAGTATGACTACATAATCTCAAATCCTCCTTTTTACCATGACGGCGTAACAAAGAGCGAGAATGAGATGTTGTTTAATGCAAGGTATAATATCAATTTACCGCTAAATAAATTTTTTAAAAAGGTTTCAAGACTCTTAAAACCGAGGTCGCATTTTATTTTCTGCTATGACGCATCTCAGTTTGGTCTGATTTGCTCTGAGCTTGAGAGGGTAAAGATGAGAGTTGTGGATGTTCAGTTTATACATCCAAAAATAGACAGAGTGGCATCGCTGGTTATGGTGCACGCAAAAAACGGTTCCAAATCGCTAATGAAAGTCTGGCCGCCGTTTATCAGTTTTGAGAGTGAAGAGTTTTCGAAAAAGGCAAAAGAGATATATGAAAAAGCACGGACACAAAGTATAAAATGTCAAATATAATTAAACAAGACGGATTTAACTACTCTTTTGATGCGAGAGCGTGTTCATCGTGTCAGGCAAAGTGCTGTACGGGCGAAAGCGGGTATATACATGTAAATGCCTCGGAGATGGAGAGTATTTCCAAATTTATTGGCCTTGGCATTGAAGATTTTACGCAAAGCTATCTATTTAAAAACGGATATAAATACTCAATAAAAGAGAGAAAATTTAACGACAGCTACGAGTGTGCTTTTTATGACAGAGCCTCAAACGGATGCGTTATTTATGATGTTAGACCAACTCAGTGCAGAACTTTTCCTTTTTGGGATTATTTTAAAACTAGAGTTGATGAGTTAAAACTTGAGTGTCCTGGAGTTGTTGATGTTTAATTTAGTAAAATCATCTTTGTTTGTGCTCTTTTTTATGCTTTTTAGCGGTTGTGTTGCAACTCAGCCATCTGCCAAAAAAGGGTACGAAAAAACGTTTGAGTATGAGGATATGTATATACTCTCTGCCTTGCACCTTGAGGAGATTGGTGATTATAACAACTCATCAAATCTCTTTAGCTCTCTTTATGAAGAGTCAAATAAAAAAGAGTATCTCTACCGTTCATTGAGAAATGATTTGGCTGCAAATGAAAACGAGAGAGCGATTAAGCGGATTGATAAAATTGCAGGCAACAAGATTGACGATTTTGAACTTGCAAGGATTAAAACAATAGCGTTAATAAAACAAGGCAAATTGGCTGAGGCAAAAGAGCTGGCTACTCGGCTTGTTGAAGAGACTAAAAGTGTTGACGACTATCTTTTGGTAGGTGAGATATATGTAAAACTTGAAAAGTTTGATAGTGCCATCAAGTATTTAGAGAGTGCATATGCCAAGGATTATAATGAAAAGATTTTAGAGAAAATTGCTGTTATATTGTATGTTAATCTTGATAGAAAAAAAGATGCCATAGCTCAACTAGAGACGCACTCAAGAATCCACGGATGCTCCGTTTTTATATGCAGCAAACTTATAGGATTTTACAGTAATGAGAACAATATAGACGGTCTTTTGTCAACCTATTTAAGATTGTACAAAATAGATTTTAATAAAGATATTGCCGCAAAAATAGTTCAAATATACGGTTATAAAAAAGATTACCAGAAAATGACAGAGTTTTTACAAGAGAGCAGAAGTGATGATGAGCTGCTTTTACAGCTCTATATCCAAGCAAAAAATTATAAAAAAGCAGCAACAATAGCAAATGAACTCTATGAAGGGGGCGGCGATATTATACTTCTTGGACAGAGTGCTATTTTTGAGTATGAGAGCAGTGAAAACAAGAGTGACAAGGCTATGCAAAAAAGCGTAATTGCAAAGTTGCAAGAGGTAGTAGAGGTAAAAAAAGACGGAATGTTTTTGAACTATCTCGGATATCTTCTTATAGACCATGATATAAATGTTAAAAAAGGGATTGATTATATAAAAGAGGCTCTAAAAATTGAGTCGGATTCAATCTACTATCTTGACTCCCTCGCATGGGGCTATTATAAACTTGGGGAGTGTAAAGAGGCCGCTAAAGTTATAAAAAAAGTTGAAAGTATGGATGGAAGCGGCAACGATGAGGTTTTAAAACATATTGATACAATAAAAAAATGCAATGAAAGTAAAAAAAAGTAAAAGGGCAGTAAAAGAGAATGATATTAGATGAAATAATTAAAAAAACAAAAGAAGATTTGGTTAAAAGAGAAAAAGAGTTTTCGCTTGATTGGCTCGGGCGTTCGCTCGCTTTTAACGCACGCGCTCCAAGAGATGTGTTTCCATATTTGACTGCGACAAAAGAGGACCCGTACAGAATTATCGCCGAGGTAAAAAAAGCCTCTCCTTCAAGAGGCGTAATCCGTGAAGATTTTGACCCAATTTCAATCGCTCAAAGTTATGAGAGAGGAGGGGCAAGCGCCATATCTGTGTTGACCGAGCCGCACTTTTTTCAGGGCAGTTTGGATTATCTGGGACAGATAAGAAGATATGTCGGCATCCCGCTGCTTAGAAAAGATTTTATAATCTCAAAATATCAGATTTTAGAGGCTATGGTTCACGGTGCTGACTTTATACTTCTTATCGCGGCGGCTCTTAGCAAGGGTGAGTTAAAAGAGCTTCTGGGATACACAAGACACCTCGGCATGGAAGCGCTTGTTGAGGTTCATGACAAGAGCGATTTGGTAAAAGCCATCTACGCAGGAAGCGACATTATAGGGATAAACCACAGAAATCTTCAAACTTTTGAGATGAATATGAACCTCTCTTACGAGCTTATTCCTCTTATTCCAAACGGCAAAATTATCGTTGCGGAGAGCGGAATATACGAGCATGGACAGTTGGAAGATTTATCAAAGGCCGGGGTAGATGCCTTTTTGGTCGGCGAATCTTTAATGAGACAAGATGATGAGGAAGCCGCACTTAGAAATTTGAAATACGGAGAGAGTAAAAACACCTAAAAAGAGGCGAATGCCTCTTAGTGCGCTTAAAAAACTGAAGTTTGGGTAATTTAAAAAACCAAACTTCTGTATTAATTTAAGAGAGCAGAGTTTTTGCACACTCATTGATTCTTTTGCCGTCGGCTTTTCCTGAGAGCTCTTTGCTTGCCGCTCCCATAACTTTTCCGATATCTTTTAGAGTTGTTGCCCCGGCTTTTGCTATTATCACTTTGAGGGCAGAGGCTAGTTCATCATCGCTGAGTTGCGCAGGCAGATAATCTTTATAGTAAGCTATTTCGTCAAGTTCTATCTGCATCAGATCATCACGCCCAGCATCTCTGTACTGCGTTGCCGCATCATCTCTTCTTTTAACCTGAGACTGTATGATTCTTATAACATCTTCATCGCTAAGCTCTTTGCGTTCATCAACTTCTATCTGTTTAAAAGCGCTCATAAGCAGCCTTAGCGCATCTCTTTTTTTTGCATCTTTTGCTTTCATAGCATCTTTTACATCTTCGTTTATTCTGTCTCTTAAACTCATTTTTTGCCTTTTTTTGTTTGGAACTATTATTGCTATCATTATAACTAAATAAACAGACTAAGTCTAAAGAGATAATAATGATAAAAAGTTTTTTAATATTTTCAATGCCCATTTATGCTATACTTTTTTTGTCTGGCTGTACGGCAAAGTTGACGGACCCTGAGATTAATTTTGAGCCTCCTACATATGTTGAGGAGATGCCTTCACGTGAGGATAACAAAGATTTTACGTCAGTAGGAAGTGTTTTCGGGCAGGGGGACAATCCTCTTTTTTCAGACCACAAAGCGATGCATGTAAATGATATAGTTACGGTTGTTATTTCAGAAAACACACAGAGTTCAAACAGCGGCTCTAAGCAGTTAAGCGAAAGCGATTCGCAAACTCTCGGCGGAGGTGCTTTTACCTCTGCCGGAACGAATTCAGCCGTTAGTTCAGCGGTTTCGAAGCTGAACGGAATTGCAAATATTGGGTTTGGGGGCAGTTCTGGAAGTGCATACAAAGGGCAGGGTAGCGCTACAAAAGATGCCTCTTTTACCACTACCGTATCTGCTAGAATCGTTAAGGTTTTACAAAACGGAAACTATTTTATCTCAGGTACAAGAGAGATATTGGTTGATAATCAGAAGCAGGTAATACAGATAGGCGGAGTTATTCGTCCGTATGACATAGACCAGGGCAACAGAATTAACTCTTCACAAATGAGTGAAGCAAAAATTCTCTATAAAACACAAGGAGATGTTGGACGTGCAACAGAGCAAGGTTGGGGAACAAAAATCGTTCAGGCTGTTTGGCCGTTTTAGTCTAATACTGCTGGTTGTTTTTACAACGCTTAATGCACAACAGAGTTTCAAGGATTTTAAAAAATCCCAGGCGCAATCTTTTCAGACATATAAAGATGAGAGAGATACCGCTTTTAACAGCTATTTAAAGCAGGAGTGGAGGGAGTACAACGCGCTTCAGTCCGCACCGCTGTATGAAAAACCAAAACCGCTGGAGATAGAAGCGGCAAAACCGCAGGTTTTAAAGCCGGTCGGTCCAAAAATAAGTGTAAAAATAAAAGAACATGCAGATGAAAAACAAGGAGTTTTAACTCCTTCTGAACCAAAACAAAAAGACGTTATGTTTGATTTTTATGGTTCATCTCTAGGATTTAACATTCCATCCGGCATAAAAAAAGCCAACTTTTATCCTCAAAACCAAGCAGGCATAGCGAGTTTTTTCAACAGCGCGGCTTCAAGCGATTATGAGGCTTTATTGGAAGAGATTAGTAGAATTTCAAAAAAAATGAACTTGAACGACTGGGGTGTCTATCTTCTGGTTTCAAAAATTTCAGACAAGACATTTACAAATCAAGACAACTCAAAACTTCTTAGCTGGTTTATATTTAACAAGCTCGGCTACGCTGTAAAAATAGGTTTGGCAAAACAGCATGTAGTTTTAATGCACTACTCCAAAAAAGTTATATATTCTACACCAAACTACAATTTTGATAATAAAAAATATTATGTAGTTGCAAACTATGCAAAAGATGGTCTTGGAAGAATTTTTTCTTACAAGCAAGAATACCCAGGCTCGACTAAAGAGCTTGATCTCTCGCTGCATACTCTTCCTACGCTAGAGGCAAAAATAGAGAGCAAAACTTTAACATTCACTCAATCGGGAGAGAACTATAGCGTTCCAATCTCATATAACAAAAATCTTATAGACTTTATGGCTTCCTATCCTCAGGCTGACTATGAGACATTTTTTAATGCACCGGTTGATGATGTGACATACAGAGATTTGGCAACTTCCCTTAAAAAGCACATAGATGGAAAAAAGGCAAGCGAGGGGATGAACTTTGTACTCAGTTTTGTTCAAAATTCATTTAAATATGAGCAGGATAATCAGCAATTTGGCAGAGAGAAGGTTATGTTTGCGCAGGAGACTCTCTACTTTGATAAGTCCGATTGTGAAGACAGGGCGATTCTCTTTTCGTACTTGATAAAAGAGCTTTTTGGGGTAAGTGTTGTCGGTGTAAAGTACTCTGATCACATGGCAACAGCTCTTTATATTCCCTTAGAAGGTGATGAAGTAATGGTCAAATCCAAAAAATTTGTCATTGCAGATCCGACATATCTAAATGCAAATATAGGCATGAGTATGCCAAAGTATAAATCAATAAGGCCTCAGAGCTATATTGTTGTAGGGGAAAACTGATATGAATAATCTATATAAAGATTCGCTTACAAACATTGAAAATAGATTTGCTTTGATGGAGTATTTGCAAGATTTAGAGTATGCGAATGTTTTTTTAATAGATATAGATAATTTCAGCAATATAAACAACGCCTACGGATTTGAGATGGGCGATGCCGCTTTGGTTGAGATAGCTAGATTGATAGGCATAGCTAAGCCCTCCACATCCAAACTATTTAGGTTAAACTCTGATGAGTTTGTAATTGTATGCTTGGATACTATGAGCTCAAAGAGACTCTCAGAAGCGGCGAGCTCTATGATATCTTTTTTTGACCATAGTGAAATAACGCTCTTGGATGATATAGTTATAAAAGTCTCTATCAGCATAGGCATAGCGATCGGCAGAGGCACTGAGATACTAAATCATGCAAGAACGGCGATAAAAGAGCTAAGAGAACATAGAAGGTCTTCTTACAAAATGTATGACCCAAACTCTGTATTTATAAAAAACAGCAGGAAAATGTTTATTGGATACATAGAATAAAAGAGGCATTTGAAAAAGAGCAGCTTGTCACATACTATCAGCCTATTGTCAACAATAAAACAAAAAAAATTGAGAAGTATGAGTGCTTAATAAGGATTTGTGACAATGGAATTATCACTCCACCTATTAGGTTTATGGAGGCCTCAAGGTTGACCGGTACGCTTTCACTGGTTACAAAAAGCGTAATAGAGCAGAGCTTTAAAAAATTCAGCAACACTGACTATGAGTTTTCAATAAACATCACAAGCACTGATTTGCATCTTGGTTATCTAGAAGATCAGCTTTTAAAATATGCAAAAAGATATGGCATAAGTCCCTTAAAAGTCTCTTTGGAGATGCTTGAGGATATAAACACGCTTAACACGCCTGAGATACTTGCGCAGCTGAACTCTTTAAGATACCATGGCTTTAAGATATCCATAGATGATTTTGGTTCTCAGAGTTCGAATTTCTCCAGACTTTTAGAGTTCTCACCGGATTACATAAAAATCGACGGCTCTTTTATTAAAAATATTTTAACCGATAAGAAGAGTTTGGTCATCGTAGAAGCTATTGTTTTGCTTTGTAAAAAAAGCAATATTAAAATCATAGCGGAGTTTGTTCATAATGCGGATGTACAGGTGAAAGTAGATGAGCTTGGGATTGATTACTCTCAAGGGTACTGCTTCGGCGAGCCTAAAGAGGAGTTGCAATAATATTTTTTGCGTGCTTTAACGCTTTATCAAACGAGTCAAGTATATTTTCATTTCCGATGAGTGAAGCTACTCCATGTTTTTTTAAATCTTGAAGTACAGAACTGTTTACCCCCGACAACAGCAGCTTAACATCAGATTTTTGCAATGTTTTTATCATCTCTTGGAAATTGTGAAGTGCAGTTGAGTCCACAAATGGGACATGACGCATACGAATAATTAAAATTTTGCTTTTAAATCCTATATCTTTTATAACCTCTGTGTATTGCTTTGCGGAGGCAAAAAAGAGCGGGCCGCTAATTTCATAAACACTAACACCCTCAGGCAGATGAGAATAGTCATCAAGAACATCGCTGTCAATTTGAGATGGGGTTTTTATGCCAATGTCTGCCATTCTCTTCATAAATAGAAGTGATGATAAAACAACACCAATCTCAATTGCTACCGTTAAATCAACAAATATGGTAAGCAGAAAAGTGGTAAGAAGAACTATGACATCGAAGTGTGAACCTCTTAAAATCGAGACAAAAGAGCGCCATTCGCTCATGTTATACGAAACCACAATCAAAATTCCAGCCAGACATGCCATAGGAATAAGTTTTGCGTAGCTTGCAAAAACAAGCATTATGAGCAGCAGAGTTAGAGCGTGCACTATCCCGGCTATTGGAGTTCGTCCGCCGTTTTTTACATTTGTAGCAGTCCTTGCAATAGCTCCCGTTGCGGGAATACCGCCAAAAAACGGAGTTACAATATTTGCGATGCCTTGTGCTATAAGCTCGGTGTTTGAGCGGTGATTTGCACTTATCATACCATCGGCCACAACTGCCGATAGCAGCGACTCTACTCCGCCAAGAAGAGCAATGGTCAGCGCAGGAGCTATGTATATAGAGAGATTGCTTATATCAAAACTCGGCAGCGAAAAGGAAAAAGTATTCGGTATTTCGCCAAAAAAGGACTCAATGGTTGTCACTGGAATATCCGCCGCTTGAACAATAAAAGTTATAAAGATTATGGCAATAAACGAACCGGGGATTTTAGTTGTTATCTTTCTTGAGTAGAGCGTTATAACTATTGTCGCAGCGGTTATGATGATGGCATAGAGGTTTACAGTACTGATGTTTGAGAAATATGAACTCCATTTCTCAAAAAATTCTGACGGCAGCCTCTCTATCTCCAGGCCCAGAGCATCTTTTACCTGTGTTGAGAAGATAACTACCGCAATCCCGCTTGTAAATCCTACAATTAGGGGATGCGGAAAATATTTTAACAGTGTACCGAGTCTTAACAGTCCAAATATCACCAATATGATTCCAGACATAACGGTTGAGATTATAAGTCCATCTATGCCGTATTTCTCAACAATAGCATAGACTATAACTATAAAAGCTCCGGTGGGTCCGCCTATTTGAACTCTGCTTCCGCCAAGAAATGAGATAAGAAAACCGGCAACCACGGCAGTAACCAGCCCCTTTTCAGGAGAAACACCCGAAGCTACGGCAAATGCAATAGCCAAAGGAAGAGCAACAATCCCTACGACAATTCCCGCAAAAATATCCGATATAAGCTGCTCTTTGCTTATACCTGATTTTAACAGAGTAAAAAGTTTGGGCTCGAATATTTTGTTCATTTTATTTTAACAGTGACTCCAACTGTTCTTTTACTTTATTTTGCTTATCCTCTGCATCTGCTAGGAGTTCTCTGTTTTTTGCCAAAACATCCTCCGGAGCATTTGCGACAAACCGCTCGTTGCTTAACATACTGGAGAGCTTATCTATCTCTTTTTGGAGCTTTTCATCCTGTTTACTCAAACGGCTGATAATAGGAGCGAGGTCGATGCTCTGGGTCGGGATAAAAGTCTCACACTTTTGAGAGATATCGCTAACGGCATTTTCTATTTTGACATCCGTAAACTCTATAACATCAACTTTTGCAAGTCTTGAGATAAACGGCCTCATTGATTCCTGCTCTTGCTCGGAGATGGAGTCTATTTTGACAAAAGCCTTCTCTATCTTCTGGTTTGCCAAATCTACCAATACCTTAGCACGGCGGATAGAGATGATGGCATCCATGATAAGCTCGAATTTTGCTTCATCTTTTTCTCGTTTTTTAGTTTTAAACGGATATTTCATGACCATAATTGAGTCGCCGCTCTCTAGGTTTGTGCCCGAGAGCTCATGGTAGAGATACTCTGTAATGAAGGGCATAAAGGGATGAAGAAGCTTCATAGCTTCTTTAAAGATTGCTCCAAGCTCAACTATCGCGCCTTTGTCTGCTTTGCTAAGCTCAATTCCCCAGTCACAGAACTCATTCCATAAAAAGCGGTAAAGTACCGTTGCAGCGTCGTTAAATCTATAATCATCCATACATGCACGAACTTCAAGCGTTGCCATATTCAAGCGGGAGAGCATGTATCTTCCAAGAGGGCTCTCAACACAAAAACCTCTTAAATCAGGAAATGTGTCAACGTTCATCTGTAGAAATTTTGCCGCATTGTAGAGCTTGTTCGTAAAGTTGCGATTTTGTTCCAGCTTGTCCGTGCTCATACGGATGTCACGGCCTTGAGCGGCACTTATTGCCAAAGTAAAACGGAGTATATCTGCGCTGTACTTCTCTACCATATCCAGCGGGTCGATAACATTGCCTTTTGATTTGCTCATTTTTTGCCCATGCTCATCGCGGACAAGCGCATGCAGATAGATGTGGTTAAACGGAAGCTCTCCTATGAAGCTCTCGCCCATCATCATCATTCTGGCTACCCAAAAGAAAAGGATATCAAAACCGGTAATAAGAAGCGAGTTTGGATAAAAATCTTTCATATCATCAGACTTAAACAGCTTATCCATCTCTGCGTCACCGTTACCCCATCCAAGAGTTGAAAACGGCCACAGAGCTGAACTAAACCACGTGTCAAGAACATCCGGGTCTTGAGCGATATTTTTTGAGGCGCATTTTGGACACTCATGCTCTTCATCCCTTAAGCTGGCCCACTCGTGGTCACAATCTCCACAGTAAAATACCGGTATCTGATGTCCCCACCAAAGCTGACGGGAGATACACCAGTCACGCAAATCCCCCATCCATGAGTTGTACGAGTTTATCCAGTGAGGGGGGAAGAATTTTGCCTCGCCGTTGTTTGTCTTCTCGATAGATTTTTTTGCTACTTCGCTTCTGACAAACCACTGCTTTGAGATGTAAGGCTCAACGATGTTTTTGCATCTGTAACAGTGTCCGACCTGATGTTTATGCTCTTCAATCTTTACTATAAAGCCTTCGGATGCAAGTTTTTTTACTATTGTCTCTCTTGCTTCAAGACGTTCAAGACCGCAAAATTCGCCTGCATACTCATTTAAGATACCCTTCTCGTCAAAAACAGTGATGAACTCCAAATCGTGTCTCTTGCCGACTTCATAGTCGTTTTGGTCATGAGCGGGAGTAACTTTTACCACACCCGTTCCAAATGTCATATCTACATGCTCATCGGCGATGATTAGGACTTCTCTTTGAGTAAGAGGAAGTGTTACTTTCTTGCCGATTAGATTTTTATACCGCGCATCATCAGGATGAACCATAACTGCAGTGTCGCCGAAGTAAGTTTCAGGTCTTGTCGTTGCAACTTCTACAAAGCCGCTTCCGTCCGCAAACGGATAACGGATATGGTAAAACTTGCCATCATGGTCTTCGTGTTCAACTTCAATGTCGCTGAGCGCGCCGTCATGCGTACACCAGTTAACCATATAGTTTCCGCGAACAATCAATCCTTGGTTATATAGATGGACAAATGCCTCTTTAACCGACTTTTGAAGCCCACTATCCATTGTAAAACGCTCTCTCTCCCATGCCGGAGATACCCCCATTTTACGGAGTTGTTCAGTCATAATCCCAGCAGATTCAGCTTTCCATTCCCAGACGCGTTCCAAGAATTTCTCCCGTCCAAGCTCCTCTTTGGTTGTGCCCTCAGCCAAGAGCTGTTTCTCTACAACGTTTTGAGTTGCGATTCCTGCATGGTCCGTTCCGGGTTGCCAAAGAGTTTTGTAACCGTCCATTCTCTTGTAGCGAGTGATAATGTCTTGGAGTGTAAATGTGAGCGCATGACCGATGTGCAGACGTCCTGTTACGTTTGGCGGCGGCATCATAATAGAGAACTTTTTGCCTTCTTCTTGAATAGATTTGTTTGAATCTACCTCAAAATAGCCTCTGCTTTCCCATATTTTGTAAAATTTATCTTCTGTTTTTCGTGGTTCGTAAGCTTGTGTTGACATATAAAATACCTTGATTTTTTCTAGTAAAAAGTTCGCGATTATACCAAAAAACAGGTGATGATACGCTTATGAGATATATTCTATTTTTTTGTTGTTTTTAAAGATTATTTTTACAATTTCTTGATAGAATGAAGTTGTTATATATCTTAAATTATAATTCATTAGATAATGAGTTAACAGGAGCTTCTATGTCACCAAAACTTATCGTTATTACAGATTTACAGCATTTTAAATTATTTGAAACAAAAAAAGATCCTCTAGGCAGGGAGTCTTTAGAGCTTCTTGAGAGCGTTGACAGCGCTGAGACACATAAAAGATTGAGTGAAAAAGTGTCTGATCAGCATGGAAATTTTAAAAGTGTTGGCGGCAGCGGTGCCGGTGAAGACCATAATCTTGTTTTAGAGTGGGAGCGTCGCAGAATCAAGGAGATAGGGGAGCAGATTTCCGATGCTCTAAAAAGACATGCTCATGAATTTTGGGCTCTTGCTGCACCAAAGGCAATAAATAACCAAATCGTTGAGCTGCTCGATAACGGCAACAAAAAAAGTTTGAAAATAAATCTCCATTCAGATTTGACAAAAATTCCAAATAATAAGCTGTTGGAGCATTTTACAAAATAAACTAAAGGGTTGATTATGAGCGTGCGAAAAGATTTGAATTTTGAAGATTTTGAAAAGAAACTAAATGCAGAAAAGAAGAGGGTAAAAGAGAGCATTGAAGCAATCAAAGATGAGATTGACGCTTTGGCTTTTGAAGACGAGATTGACGATGTTGTGGATATGGCTGAGCTTCAGATTGACAATGTGACGGACCAAACGCTTCTTCGCAAGCTTGAGGCCGAGATAGCGGAGATTGATGCTGCGCTTGGCCGTATTAAAGACGGCAGCTATGGAATCTGCCAAAAGAGCGGCAAGCCGATTCCAGTTGAGAGACTCAAGGCAAATCCGTACGCAAGAACTATAAATATTTAGCAGTTTGCTCTTAGCAAAGAGAGTTTTTATAGCTAAGAGCAGAGATTTTAATAACTGCGGTGCATGGCAAAAAGAGACCATTTAGATTTCTATTTTTTAAAAAGTTGAAGTTTAGAGTAGTATAATCACACTCTTAGTTTTATAGGAGTTTTTTTGCCACTTTCGCGTTTAAATGAAGAACAATACTCGGCTGCCACATCCATAAGTCGGCAAAACCTAATCATAGCTTCAGCTGGAACAGGAAAAACTTCCACAATTGTCGGACGCATCGCTCATCTTTTGGCTTCAGGTGTTCAACCATCAGAGATTTTACTGCTTACTTTTACAAACAAAGCGGCCGCAGAGATGATTCAAAGAGTCGCCGACTTTTTCGGCAAAGATGTGGCTTTAAACATAGATGCGGGAACTTTTCATGCTGTTAGTTACAGATGGCTGAAAAAACATGACAAAAAAGTTGTATTAAAACAGCAAAGAGAGCTAAAAACTCTATTTAGAAGCGTATATGAAAAACGTACATTCGGGCACATCGGAGCTGAAATCTCGCCTTATGGCGGCAACTATCTCTATGATGTCTACTCATTTTACCAAAATACCGAACTTGTAAACAATTTTGAAGAGTGGGTAAGGGGCAAATATCCTGAGCATGAGCTTTTTGCGATGATTTATGCAGATATTGTCGATGAGTTTGAGAGCCTCAAAAAAGAGTACGGTTTTGTAAATTTTAACGATTTGCTTCTTCATTTTAGAGCTATGTGTAAAACAAAAGAGCTTGGCTACAAAGAGGTTTTGGTTGACGAGTATCAGGATACGAATGCTCTTCAAGGCACTCTAATCGATGCTATGAATCCGCCATCACTCTTTTGTGTCGGAGATTATGACCAGAGCATCTACGCTTTTAACGGTGCGGATATCTCCATAATAGGCACATTTTCTCAAAAATTTCCAAATGCCAAAGTTCATACTTTG
>DAIDMU010000114.1 GCA_027448805.1 Sulfurimonas sp.
AATGATAGGCATACCGGCAGAACTTTCTTCCAGTATCGCTGCCACATCTGATCCGCATGTATGCAGAATTATGATGGAGAAGGAAATCATAAAACAGCTTATAGGATTTGAAGAGGCATTCAATGAGCTATAAACTAAAAAAAGTATCAACAAATAGGTCGGCTAGAGAGTGATATTTACCTGCCATTTCAAAAAGACCATCATTTGAGCTCTCATTGCATTCTCTTCTTTTTCTTGCATTTGCCTCCCTTTGTGGGTCGCGTTTTGGATCTTCATTGTTTAAAAGATCTTCTTTCACTTCTTCAAGTCTAAAATACTTCTTCTTTTTGCCAGGTATTTTATGATGCCTAATTACACCCTTACTTACAAGTCTTGAAAAGTAACTCTTATGATATCGATTCTCCCCGGCTTCTCTATTCAAAATGTTAATGATCGTAGCTTGTATCATTAGGTCATACATTTTTTATACTCCTACCAAATAAGTTGCTGCAACCTTTCCTATGTTAAAGGTTGATAAAGTTAAAAACCCCAAAACTACGTGACTATCGGGGTTCGCACTACCCTTGGGATATTTTATGGCTAGGGAGAACCTATTAGTTTTCATTGAGGTACTCCTTGGATAGCATCTTGAATAGTGTCCAGGTCTATTAACTCAGATTCTATATCATCAACACCTGCTTTAGATAAGAATGGAGAAATAAAATCTATGTATCCCTCATAATCCTTCATTGCCAGCTGTCTGATAAGCTCTATACCATCTGGCTCAAGTCCTATATACTTTGAAAAAAAATCTTTTATAAATTCAGTATCAAGTATCTCTCTTAGCTCCATAAGTTCTGCTACAAGATATATAACTGCGATCATCCCCATCTGTTTAGATTTGTCATCTGTCTCTGAAGCAATGTTCCATACTTTGACACAAAGATCAGTAGCGTCCTGTGTATCCTCATCGGTTTTCTCAAACACTGGAAATATTCCCAGATAGGTAATCATCAAACTCGTTGTCATTTGTACTGTTAGCCCTCTTCTAATTCTCATATCTACTCCTATTTTAAAACTGTCCAAACTATTTGTTAGTCTGCATAACTTGATAAAGTTTGCAAACGCTCTTCTGCTCTTACTCGAAAGAAGGTCAAAGACTTTCTTTTTGGGTATTTCTTTTTCTTACTGGGTATTTATATTTCATACTGGGTATTTGTTACTCGAAAACCACTCACGGGCAAAACCACTCACGGAAAAATCGGTAAGTGGTTAAAAATATCCTATGGGGGTGATTTCAATGCCGCAAATACATCAGACAGCTGGTACCGATATGAGGATGCTATTCGCTCCATAACCTCTTTGATTCTGTCTCTAGGTATTGTATATTTGATAAGGCCATCACTGTACGCAACTTTTGCATTAGCAATCAGTCTAAACTTATCATCAAAGTGAAACAGATCTGCTTCCAGTTCAACGTCAATCCCTTTTAATTTTGTTGAAAAGAAAATAGGGTATGCTGACTTCATTTGATCATAAGGCCTAAATCCATTTTTTAGTAATGTCTTAAGAATTTTGTATTCCGTCTGGGAATCATCTTTTTCATGGAATAGGGTTCTTGCTGCTTCTCTCTTCCAAACAAATTTAACTTCTATGTATCGCTTTCCAAATGTTCCATCTTCTTTTTTTTCATGATGGATATCGATAAGCTCCATGGCAATAAGGTCTTTTTTGATGCTGGTCAATGTATCCTGTCCTACCCCTGTCGCCTTCCTTATAAAACCGTCAGTTAACCATACGCGGATATTGTTTTGTATTCTTGCCGCATCATACAAGTATACGTATAGCCCAAGTGCAAGCAAGGAATAATTTCGTTTTTTATCCTGATAGTAGCTATATATTTTTGACTTGATGCCGCCATAAATCACTATTGGAAGGTCTGATTTATATTCTGATTTTTTGCCATCGGATACCATCAGACACCTCCCATTCACCTGGTCCAGAAATTCTCAATATGCCCATATCTATTAAATCACCGATTACTTTCTTGATATCTTTTTTAGGTATCCCTAAAGCTTCAGCAAGGGCTTTAATTTGACTTTTACTAATATCTTTATGGCTCTCTTCATTTTCGTGCCCACGACTATCCATTAATACCCCTGAATCTCTCTATATGATATTCGTGCACCACTCTTACTCCATTCAGTTATCGCCGTTCTGAAGTTATTCTTACTCTCAAACAGCCAGCACATTACAAGCTCTTTGATGGACAGCCCCACCATATCTTCAATTTCTTCAGTTGATATAGGTTCATCCTGATATATTTTTTTCCCAAGCAAGCTATTGATCCATATTCCATTTGCGTTGTCGTATCTCATCCGTTCCCCTTGAATTTATTTCTTTACCACACAAATGATGCCCACTATTGAGCATCATCACTATGGTTACCATGGGGAAGAAGCTCGCCCCCAGGTATAAAATAGGAGAAAGAACCCCTGCGGTAAAACGGGCGAACTTTGAATAAAACCCTCCCACAGTACATTCCTCCCTATTTTGCTTCTTTAACGCTCTGGTGCGTTTCTAGCGTCCTTAAAACAGGGACGTTTGCTTCTCTCACTTTGAAGTTCTCATCAAACACTCTCTCAAGATCAATGGAGGCATATTTTTCGCCCTTATGAGGCATTATTCCTCTGCTTTTTAGAAGCTTTTCTGTCTCTGCAACACTCATAGATATTTTTTTTGCAATCTGTTCAATCGTTACCATTTTTTCTATCCTTTATTTTTTTAGTATTTTTTCAATTCTGTCAAGCTGCTCATTTAGTACTCGCAGCTGTTCCGGTGTGATTTCTTCGATCTCACGTTCTATTTTGGCTGATCTATCAAAACCAATTCCTACACAACTGAGCTCAAATATTGAAAACTCTGTAACCGTCACGATGTCAGGTTCTCCATCACGCTCCTCGATCTCAAAAGCATGTATTGCATACCCTATGGATACGTCTGTCAGTATCCCCTCCCTATACTTGTTAAGGATGGAGTCTGCATCACTGCCAATGGTCACATTGGCTTTTAGCTCCCCGCGCTCAGTACGTATGTCATGAACACGACCACAGGCGGAATCCACTGAGCGATCATGGTCTTTGAAAAACGTATTAAGTCTGTCTGTTTTTGCGCCTTTAATGTCCAGTCGCTCAATATAAGTTTCTCCACTCCACCTATCAGATCTTAACCCGGCATTGTCATTAGAAACGATGACAAACCCAAGCGTTCTATTGATACCATCAGCCATATCTACTCCTGATCGCTATGTAGGCGCTTCACGGCCTCCATTGCAAAGTAAGTAATGTTGTCAGCCTTATAACTATCTGCAAGATATATGCCGCCTTCAATCTCATTCATCCGGTCACGTATTTCCTTGGTTGCATTTTTTAAATCCTCGATGGCAGATCTAATTTTTTTAGAATGCAGTAAACCATCGATATCTTTATGCAGCTTGTCTATGCGTCCGTATTTTTCGTTGATTTTTTCTATCTCTTCATCGTATAAAATTTGAGCTTTTTGAATAAAGTCAATGACAATCTTTCGAGCTTCTGCTAGTGTATTGTCATTAATGAGATCTTTTTGTGCAAACCGGTTATCACGAGCTTGCGTTTCACGCTGTGAAATAAACTGAGCTGCCTCAATAATCTCATTTTCTTTCTCAGAACCAAGCTTCAAACGTGAAGCATTAGGCTTATAAACTGGTGTTCGCGCACTTATAGAATCTTTCACGTTTTGCTCAATCAGGTTTTGCAGTGATGGTGCATTTGGAATATTTAATTTTGTCATTTTTACACCATCCTAATTAGTGTCTGTGTCATCATAATGTGTCCAAGTTTTGTTGCGGATATATTTGCACCGCCAGCCAATTCCCATCCTAAATCAATTAGGCCCTGAACCTCTGCTTCAAGTTCAGAACAGGCCTCTTCTGTTTTTGATGACGCAATGCTGCTTGTTTCAGCAGGTATAACTACTTTCGCTATCTTGTATTGCATTTTTTCTCCCTGTTATTTTTTCAACATATTCAATTCCGAATATGTCTTTGAGTTTCTCCAGATCCTTTGTGGGATCACCTTGACACACTACTGTTTGATTTGCTGCCTTTGGTGGGCTTCTCTCGAGCTGCCATCCAGTAGGCAATGGCCTTAGACAACCATGTTCCAGGAAGCATTTTTCAAAATATGCCTTAAGAAAATAGTTCGAAAGCATCTCATGGGGCCATATCGCAGCTTCTTCTTCAGTAAGTTCATAAATATTTAGATCAATGTTCAACTTTGCATGAATGGGAATCATCGACTCTATCCAGCCAAACCCATGATTAGCATCGTAAACATCCATTAACCGGTTTGATAAGTGAAGCATTTCATGCAATAAAGAACATGTCATTAAAAAAGGATCGTTCTTTGCTACGTAGATCGCCCGGCCGAAAAACATACCGCCTACAAGGTCAGACGTTCCACCTGTGATAATCAGAACCTTTGGCAATATCCCATTGAAAAATTGCTCGTTGTAGCCGTCAAACTGGGCTTGTAGCTCTTGCCATCCAGGACCGCTGAATCTATCGTGTGCGGTTTGAAGATCGATGTCACATGAAGTGGTTTTTGATAATGGATACTCTTCGCGTTTTTTATGGCTCAATTGATAAGTTCACTTTCTTTCGTTTTTTAAATTTAGGAATTCTCTGAAGTGATTTTTTTGTTCGGTTTTTGCCTTTTGCCATTATGCTTTCCCCTCTGATCTAGATATGAGGTCGTCTAAATCATCTTTTTTAAATACTGTGACTCTCGGAGAAAGACGGATGGGATTTAATCTCCCCTGTCGCGCATATAACCAAACCGTTGAGAGAGCTAGACCAGTATAAACGGCTGCCTCTTTAGCCCTGTAGTTTTGTTTGAGATTTTTTTCTTCACTCATACTTAGCCTTTATTATTTTTTACTAGATTGTATGAGAGAATTTTTGCAGTTTTTAGATTTTAAATATAGTAGACTAAAAAAAGGTAGGAAAGTAGAAAAGTATAGGTTATTTTAAATATTATTTTTTGTATAAATGCTTTTCCACGGCTTTTGAAGTTATGCCTAGCTCCAAAGAGACATTTTGTATTTTTTGCATTTTTGTTTGATCTGGGTGTGCTTGATCGTATTCATTGAAGTACCTGCGGACATATTCGCCAGTATAGTTCCTTCTATTCTGTATTGAAGATTCATCAAGCAGTCGATTTTTAATGTTTCTTTCGTGCGCATAAAGCAAATTAATAAATTGAAGTGTTTTTGTTCTGTCGTTGCCTGTGAGTAAGAGCAGTTGATCTGCCTGCTCTTCAGTAAGATCTACACTATATCCAAAAATTTTAGCCATTCTTCACCTTTTGTAGATAATCAGCATACCATTGGACAAGACCTCGCATAGCTTCTTTATAATTTGACCGGTTGTATGCTGCTTTAATGAGGTTATGTTCTTTATGTGCCAAACAAGCTTCAATTACTTCGGGGGTATAATTATGTCCATCTTCAGCATTTGCCTTTTCATTTGCTACAGTAGAAAACATAGACCGAAAACTATGAGGCACTAGCTGCTCTTTCGTGTACCCAATACGTCTTAAAGCAGCAATAAGCGTATTGTCACTTAATGCGCGGTCTTTATGTATCGGGCTTGCGAATACGTAGATTTCACTTATGGCATTTTCTTTTATTTCCAGCAGAACATCAAGAACCTGTTTTGGAAGTGGAAGAATAAACTCTTCTTTCGTTTTCATCTTTTTAGCTGGGATGATCCACTCTTTTGTTTTGAAGTCTATCTCATCCCACTCCATATGACGGATATTGTAGCTACGTACAAAAACATAAGGAAGGACTTGCAATGCTTTCTTGGTAAAGTAGTCTCCAGTATAGCCGTCAATTGATAGTAATAACCCTTTGATGTCACTTTCTCTGGTTAAGGTAGGGTAGTGCTGCTTTACCTTTTTACCAAGTATATCTTTCGTCTCTATGTCTGCAATTATGTTATGAGGGGTAAGTTCATGGGTAACGGCATATTTAAATATTTTGTTGAGCAACATATTGACACGCCTGCCAGTTTCAAGAATATCCTTTTTTTTTAATTCTTCTAGGACCGCAATGATCTCTAAGCGTGTTATTTCATCTATAGGTTTATATTTTATATACGGGTAAATGTAGTTTTCTAGTGCCTTTCCAAGTTTTCCGTGATAATTTTCAGTTACATGGCTGGCATAGCTTTTTAACCATTTTTGAGAGACATTGTAAAAAGTGTTTGTTTTTTTTAGCTCATTGGCCTTAATTCTCTCTTTTGATTTTTTCTTCTTATCATTTGGGTCTATACCTTCAGCTATAAGAGCTTTTAGCTCTTCTCGTTTTGATCGTGCCAGGGATAATGGAATGGATGGGTAAGCTCCTATAGCATAGGTTTTCTCTTTATCGTTGAATCGGTATTTTAGCTTCCAGTGCTTACCGCCTCCTTTGGTGATAATTAAAAAAAGTCCACCGCCATCAAAGAGCTTATAATCTTTTTCTTTGGATTTTGCTGTCTTTACTTCCGTTGCTGTCAATGGTGTTATAACCCTAGCCATAGCGTACCTTTATGAATTTTTAGGGGTTGAAAAAAATGTTTTAGGGACTTTTAGGGGCTAATTTGTAGTGTATAGATAGCCAATAATTTTTTAAACCCCTAAATAAACCCCTAAAAATGTTATTTTGTATTAAAATATATTATACTGCATTAGATTAAAAATACTCTTTAAATAACGTATTTGTGGGGATTGTTTATATTATATTGGATTGTGTTAGATTATGAGTTGGTGGAGGTGAGGGGGATCGAACCCCTGTCCTAAAATAGATAGAACCATGACTCTACATGCTTAGGCAGTGTTGTTAGGTTTAATCTTGCTTTGTACCACACTCAAAACTTTACAAGACGAGCTAAGATT
>DAIDMU010000115.1 GCA_027448805.1 Sulfurimonas sp.
GGAAGAAGCAAAAATCTGGTTTATGCAAGAAGAATCGCGATATACCTCTGCCGCGAACTAACACAAAATACAATGCCTCAATTAGCCCAATATTTCGGGATGCAGGACCACACTGCAATTAGTCATACACTAAAGAAAATAAACGAATTAATACAAAATGATGAGGATTTTAAAGTTAAAATTGAAGAATTAACAAATAAAATTACATCATCTTCATAAAAAATAAAAAAAAAGATATAATTGCCTAAGTGAATAAGTGTGAAGAGAGTTGTGTTGGTTCATCACATCTGTATAACTCTTAAAATAGGGTTTAAACGGTGATATTCACATTATCACTGCCTCCTACTACTAATACTATAATTTTATATAATAAATAGGAAATAAAATGAAGATAACAGTACAAAAATCTATCATTGAAAATATTTTGGTTCATGCTCAGCCATTCTTAGAAAAAAAAGATACTTCACAGATTACATCTCATGTCTTCATAGATGCTTCAAACTCTAAATTAACAATCAAAGCTACCGATTATGAAATAGGATTAATTGTTTCTACTGAAAAAATAAACATTATTGAAGATGGCAATGTTACTGCTAACGGTAAAAAATTATTGGATATTGTAAGAATTTTAAAAGATGGTGATATCAATCTTGAAGTTAAAAGTGATACACTATATATATCCCAGTCACACTCTAAATTTAAATTGCCAACTTTTTCATATAACGAATTTCCTGCATTTCCAACATATGAAGGAAAACCTCGTATTTTAATAGATTCTCACTCTCTTATTGATTCTCTTAAAAAAATAACTCCATCAATTGATATTAATAATCCTAAATTTGAACTAAACGGCGCATTAATAGATATAAAAGATAATAATATTAATTTTGCTTCAACAGATACAAGAAGATTAGCAATAGTAAATGTAATAAACGAAAGCAGTGCACAGTTATCTATAATCGTTCCAAAAAAGGCAATTATTGAGATTCAAAAACTCTTTTTTGATAATATTGAGTTATATTATGATGAAAACAGCCTGATAATCCATTCAGAGCAATATACTTTTTTCACAAAACTTATAAATGGAAAATTTCCTGAATATTCAAGAATTATTCCTAAAGAGATATCAAAAACACTTACTCTTCCAAAAGCTATAATGATAGAATCAATTAAACAGATAACTACTATTTCTACCGATGTGAAAATAACCTTCTTAAATGATACTATCACTTTTGAATCATTAAGCGATGATAATATTGAAGCTAAAACAGAAATTACATTTCCGACAAACTTTTCATCCCCATTTGTAATTGCTATCAACAGCAGATATCTTTTGGATTTTTTGAATACGATAAACAGCTCAGAGTTTAATATCGGTTTAAATGAGAGTAATTTACCTTTTGTTTTAAGTGAAAGCAATTTTAAAACAGTAGTAATGCCTATCGTTATTTAAATAAAAATTACAATATTCCTTTTAATAATCAGCGATTAAAAGGAATCTCTTCCAACTCAGAATGTCCAATTATCCAGATATAAAACTTCCTTTTAGAATAAATTAGATAAAATATCCCTAATTATGTCAAAAGTTATAATGGAGTATTAAATGGAAAACTACGGTGCTAGTAATATTAAAGTCCTTAAGGGATTAGAAGCAGTTCGTAAACGACCAGGTATGTATATTGGTGATACTGGTCATAGAGGTTTACATCATTTAGTTTATGAAGTTATAGACAACTCTATTGATGAGGCAATGGCAGGACATTGTGATACTATAAATGTAACTCTTACAAAAAATGGTACATGTAGAGTATCTGATAATGGTCGCGGTATCCCTACAGATATGCATGAGGGTGAAGGAATAAGTGCTGCAACAGTTGTTCTAACAGTTCTTCATGCTGGTGGTAAGTTTGATAAAGATACATATAAGGTTTCCGGTGGTCTTCACGGTGTCGGTGTATCTGTTGTAAATGCTCTATCATCCGACTTAAAGATGACTATTCACAGAAATAGCGAAATTTTTGAACAAGATTTTAAAAAAGGTATTCCTCAGGAGCCTTTAAAAATAATAGGTGCTACTAAAAAAACCGGAACAACAATAGAATTTTCTCCAGATCCAAGTATATTTACAGATACGATTACTTTTGAATATGAATATTTAGCTCGCAGATTTAAAGAGTTGGCGTATTTGAACCCATTTATAACTATAAAATTCTCTGATGAGAGGACAAATGTAAAAGAGGAGTACCACTTTGAAGGCGGTATTGCTCAATATGTTTCCGACTTAAATAAAAAACAAGAAGTTGCAAAAGTTTTTGAATTCAGTTCAAAAATAGAGGATATAGAGTTCGATATTGCGCTTATGTATAACGACACTTATGATGAAAAAGTTTACTCTTTTGTAAATAATATTCGCACTCCAAATGGTGGAACACATGAAGCTGGTTTTAGAGCCGGTTTAACTCGTGTTATTGCAAATTATAACTCACAAAATGGCGCTGCAAAAGAAAAAGATATAAAAATAAGTGGTGAAGATACAAGCGAAGGTCTTATAGCTATTGTCTCTATTCGCGTTCCGGAGCCACAATTTGAAGGACAGACAAAAGGTAAACTTGGAAATACATATGTTAGACCTTTAGTTCAAAAACAGACTTACGAGTTGTTAAGTAAATATTTTGAAGAAAATCCGATTGAAGCTAAAGCAATAGTTTCTAAATCATTAATGGCAGCACGTGGTCGTGAAGCTGCAAAAAAAGCAAGAGAATTAACACGCAGAAAAGACTCTATGAGTGTTGGAACGCTTCCTGGAAAACTTGCAGATTGTCAAAGTAAAGATGCTTCAATTTGTGAACTTTATTTGGTTGAGGGCGACTCTGCAGGCGGTTCTGCAAAAATGGGCAGAGATAGAGTATTTCAAGCAATTTTGCCTCTTAAAGGCAAGATTTTAAATGTTGAAAAAGCAAGACTTGACAAAATTTTAAAATCTGAAGAGATTACAAATATGATAACAGCTATGGGCTGTGGAATTGGTGAAGAGTATAATGAAGAGAAGCTCCGCTACCACAAAATTATTATTATGACAGATGCCGACGTTGACGGAAGTCATATACAAACTCTTTTACTGACATTTTTCTTTCGTCATTTTAGAAGTGTTGTAGATAACGGCTATCTATATTTGGCCCAACCGCCGCTTTACCGCTATAAAAAAGGTAAAAAAGAGATCTATTTTAAAGATGACCGCGCTATGAATGATTATCTTATAGAAAACGGAATTGAATCTTTAGAGATTGACGGCGTAGGTCATAACGATCTGATTTCGTACTTTAAAATGGTTGACCATTACAGAGGCTCACTCGAGGCTCTAGAGAGAAGATACGCACTTGTCTCTTTAATCCGCCACTTTATAGAAAATCCGGATTTAATCGGTCTTGACATAAAAGTAATGTATGAAAAAGTTGAAGAATTTTTAACTGAAACCGGAAATAATATCTTAACAAAAAGTATCAATAGTGATTCAATTCATATCTTTGTTCAAACGAAAGATGGAATGGAAGAGCTGCTTATAAATGATGATCTGTTTGCGGCTCCTCACTTTTGTGAAGCTAGTTTTGTGTATAGAAAGATAAAAGAGTGGAATTTGGATCTTAAAGACGATGTGATTAAAGTGTTAGGCGACATTATCGATTATGCTAAAAAAGGTGCATATATTCAGCGTTATAAAGGTCTTGGAGAGATGAATCCAGATCAGCTTTGGGAGACAACAATGACTCCTGAAAATAGAGTTTTATTACAAGTAACGATAGAAGATGCAGAACTTGCAAGCGATACATTTACACTATTTATGGGTGATGAAGTTGAGCCTCGCCGCAACTATATAGAAACACATGCCAAAGATGTTAAACATTTAGATGTTTAACAGTTAAAAGCAAACAAACTCAGATGTTACTTCCACAAACAAAAGAGAGAGAATACCGTTTTAGGCTGGCGCTTAGAATGGTACTTCCTGTTTTTGCTCTTGTTGTCGCTCTAATTCTTCACACATTTATTACTAGTAAAGACGCCGTAAGTACCTCCTTTTATGTTGAATCTATTTTAATTTTAGTATTTAGTATCTACTTTATCTTTTATCTTATATATAAAGGTTTTGATACAAAAATAACGGATAATGTCTCAAAAGTTTTTACAAGAGAGTATATGTACGAATTCTTAAAAAAAGAGTTAAAACATAATAAAGAGTACACACTTTTACTAATAAGCATAGATAACTTACATGAAATAAACGGCCGTTACGGCATAAAAAATGGCGATAAAGTACTTTTTGAAACAGTTATATGGGCAGCTGAATATCTTAAAACAAAAGATATATATAATTTTCCAATTGGACGTATTAAAGGCGGCGATTTTATAATCGGACTTAGCGGGAGCAAAAATCAGTATAAAACAGCTATGGAGCTGATGTGCCTTAAGAGCGAAGAGCTTAAGATAGATGATATTGAGGTACAGATTTCAGCCGCAATAACTGATGTCTCTTTTTCAAATAATATTGATTATTTGATTGAAAATCTTTTTGAACTACAAGCTAAAAATAGAGATTCTAAGCTTCAAGTTAGTTCAGAAGATGAAATAAATCCTAGTGATTTAGAGTATTTTGTTATAAATGCCATTAAAAGAAAAGATTTAACACTTATAACACAAGATGTTTTTGAAGAAGAGCATGAGGTATTTAAAGAGTGTTTTATTAAATTAAATGCACCGGACGGTAAGCTGCTGCATCAAAAAAACTACATGAAGATTTTAGATAAATTAAGATTAATGAATGAGTATGATTTAATAGTTTTAGAAAAAATTATAAATATTTGTAAAAGATCTGACGATAAAAAGTTTGCTATCCACATATCGCCCACCTCCATTAGAAACCATTCTGTTTTAACTAAAATTAAAGAGCTATTTCATAAAAATGAGTGCATAAAAGGGAGAATAATACTTCTCTTTAGCGAGAGCGAATATTTTCCGAAGATAGATAAATTCAACGCAATTTTACAACAATTAAGGGATTTGGAAGTTGTGGTTGCTGTTGATAGATTGGGTTCTTTACATACGAGCTTTTTATATTTAAGAGATTTAAATATCGATATAGTTAGATTTGATAGTTTTTACAGCAAGAATATTGATGAAGACAGAGGTAAAAATATTATTAGCGGTTTTAATATAATTGCTCATAAAAAGGGGGTTAAAACCTGGATAAAGATGGTTGAAGAAGAAAAAGTCAATGATTTGGCAAAAGAGTTGGGAGTTGATTATATACAGGGTAAATATTTAGCACAAATAGAAAAAATATAAAATCAGGAGTTAAAAATGAAATATGGCGAAAAAATTGTTAGTGAGTTTGACGTAGAGAGAGATTTGGAGATTTGGCCAAACGAGCATAAGAGAAATTATCTTATAAAGATGACTCTTCCTGAGTTTTCATGTCTCTGCCCTCGCAGCGGCTACCCTGATTTTGCAACAATTCACTTGGAGTACACGCCTGATGAGTGGGTAGTTGAACTAAAGGCTATAAAGCTATATATAAACTCATTTAGGGATAGGCACATTTCACATGAAAACAGCGCAAATGAGATCTACACTGTTTTAGAGAAAAAATTAAAACCAAAATATATGAAAATTACAGCGGATTACAACCCTAGAGGAAATGTGCACACCGTTATAGAGATTGACAGCCTAAAGGTTTAAATAATCTTTTAGCCAGAGCAGAGCCTCGTCATAGCTTTTGAAATTACCTTGCATCTGAGCTTCATAAGCCTTGTCTAAAATTTCTGAAAATTTAGGTGAGGGCTTAAGCCCAAATTTCAGTAACTCTTTCCCGCTTAAAAGAGCAGGAAGTTTCTTTTTTAGTATATTTAGCTCTTTTGCCCTTTTATAAATCTCTTCGCCCACGCTATAAACTTCGGAGTTGTTTTTGGCAAAATAGATTGAACTGCTTAAAATTAAAAGCTCCTCTATATTTACTTTTGTAGCGAGCTTATAGAGCAAATAGTCGTTTATATTCTCTACACGTAAATTTTCGATTTCACTATTTGCCTGTGTTAGTTTGATTACTCTATCAAGCAACTCTTTTTCATCACTTAATTTAATTATAAAATCTTCTGTATCTTTTTGCTCAAAGTTATAACAGAGCCCTGCTAACATTAAAACCAAGTTTGTTTGATTGTTAGCTGTTAGCTGTTTTGCTATCTCATCTGCAACATGTAGATTGTCCGTATAGATATCTGTGCCAAACTCTTTTAGAAGTCTAAATCCTATCGATGGTATTTTCGATTTTAAAAGAAGTTTTTTTATCTCTTCAAAAACTCTCTCTTTCGGCAATTCATTCAACATATTTTTAGAAACCATTTCTTTACATGTTAAAAATAAATCTTGCTCAATAATAAGGTTAAATCTGGCGCAAAATTGGGCTGCTCGTAAAACCCTTAGGGGATCTTGGATGAAGCTTTTAAGGTCTACCGCTCTTAATATTTTATCTCTTAAATCATCTGCTCCCTTAAATGGGTCCAGTAATTTTTCTTCTTCTACATCATAGCCGATAGCATTTATTGTGAAATCTCTTCTGGATGCGGCAGCTTTGAAATCAAGATTTGAGTAGAGTTTAGTATCAAAGCCGCGATGTCCGGAGTCAACTTTGTTATCCCTTCTTGGCAGTGAAAAATCTAAATCCAAATCGTAAAATTTTAATTTACATACCCCAAAACTTTTTCCGACAATGTTAACTCTTCCAAACTCTTTTAGAAAATGTTCCAGTTGCGCAAAAGATGTTACACCGTAAAGTTCAATATCCATATCTTTCGATTCAATGCCAAGTAGAGAGTCTCTTATAAATCCGCCGACTATAATAGCTTTAATGCCGGAATCTTTAAGCTTCTTAAAAATAATATTTAATTTATCGGGGTAGTTAATCATATAAATCCTCAAAATTGAGTATTTTAGTACCTAAGTGCTACTTTGCAAAACGGGCTCTAATCATTATGCACACCTAAATAGTAAGTATATCACTACTTTTACGTATATATAACATTTATTTGGGTATAATCGCGAAAATTTTTACCCTTAGTTTCATTAAAGAAGCTAAACAAGGAAACCCTTTGCAAAAGATTAGAAATATTGCAGTTATCGCACACGTTGACCATGGAAAAACTACACTAGTTGATGGATTATTGGAGCAGTCAGGTACATACGGCGCTCATGAACAGCATGATGAAAGAGCTATGGATAGCAACGATTTGGAAAGAGAGCGTGGTATCACGATTCTTTCTAAAAATACAGCTATTCGTTATAAAGATTACAAAATCAACATTATAGATACCCCGGGCCACGCCGATTTTGGCGGTGAAGTTGAACGCGTTCTTAAGATGGTTGACGGTGTTTTGGTTCTTGTTGACGCTTATGAGGGTGTTATGCCTCAAACTAAGTTTGTTGTTAAGAAGATGTTGGCACTTGGTAAAAAACCAATTGTTGTAATTAATAAAATTGACAAACCATCAGCAGAGCCTGATCGTGTTGTTGACGAGATGTTTGACCTATTTGCAGCCATGGGTGCAACTGATGACCAGCAAGATTTTCCAATTATTTATGCAGCTGCGCGTGACGGTATAGCTAAGCTTGATATGAGTGAAGAGGGGGGTGACTTTCAGTGCATCTTTGAAACTATTTTAAAGCATATCCCAGAGCCAGAGGGTGATAGAGAAAACCCGACACAAGCTCAAGTGTTTACGCTTGACTATGATAACTATGTCGGTAAAATAGGTATTTCTCGTATTTTTAACGGTGTTATTAAAAAAGGCGACAACATTATGCTTGCAAAAGCTGATGGCGAGTTGGTAAAAGGAAAAATTACTAAACTTATAGGTTTCCACGGGCTTAACCGCATGGAGATTCAAGAGGCTGAAGCTGGAGATATCGTGGCATTTGCCGGTTTAGAGACAGTTGATGTCGGCGATACTATATGTGACCCTAAAAATCCTATGCCGCTTGACCCAATGCACATTGAAGAGCCAACGCTTACGGTTATATTTTCTGTAAACGACTCTCCGCTTGCCGGTCAAGAGGGTAAACACGTAACTTCAAATAAATTAAAAGATCGCCTAGAGTTTGAGATGACTACGAACGTTGCAATGAAGCTTGAGGTTGTAGGTGAGGGTAAATTTAAAGTTTCAGGTCGTGGTGAGCTTCAGATTACAATTCTTGCTGAAAACATGCGTCGTGAAAATTTTGAATTTGGCGTATCACGTCCGGAAGTTATCGTTAGAGAGATTGAAGGTGTTAAATGTGAGCCGTTTGAGCACCTTGTTATAGATGTTCCTGAAGAGTTAAGCGGCACAGTTATAGAGCGCCTTGGAAAAAGAAAAGCTGAGATGAAATCTATGATTCCGATGGGGCAAGGTTTCCAAAGAATCGAGTTTGAGATTCCGGCTCGCGCACTTATTGGATTTCGCGGGCAGTTCTTGACTGACACTAAAGGTGAAGGTATTATGAACCACTCATTTTTAGAATTCCGTCCATATAGCGGTACGGTTGAATCAAGAAGTTATGGGGCGCTTGTATCTATGGAGAATGGTGAAACACTGGCTTATTCACTATTTAATATTCAAGATCGCGGTGTTCTTTTCATAGGACCACAGACTAAAGTTTACGAAGGTATGATAGTCGGAGAGCACTCTCGCTCAAACGACCTTGTAGTAAACGCAATCAAAGGAAAAGCTCAATCAAATGTTCGCTCAAGCGGCGCTGATGAGGCTATTAAACTTATTCCGCCTCGCGATATGTCATTAGAACGTGCCTTGGAGTGGATTGAAGATGATGAGCTTCTAGAGATTACACCGAAAAATATCCGTATCCGTAAAAAATATTTAACAGAGAGTGAAAGAAAAAGATACACTCGAAAGTAGTATTACAGATACTCCCGCATATGCCGTGTTTCCGGCATATGCAAAACCTCTATTTATATAATAAATTTCAATTATTTTTTAACTATGTTATACTTCTGCATAAACGGCAAAAAGGATAAAAAATGGATGGATTATTGTACCCAATCTCTTTATTGGTGGTTGCTTTGATGGCTGTCGCTTTTTACAGAGGCAACAGTATTAAGCTGATGCTGTTTGCATTAGCCGTCGGCGCGTATATTATCTACTCGCACGAGACCGGCCATACGGCAACAGATTATAAAAATGAGATGGTTGATTCAATCAGTGAGTCAGCAACTGAATTTGCAAAAGAGCGCAGTATCGAGGGGTATGATGAGTCTAAAAAAGTAGCAAAATAATTAATTTTGCTACTTAAATCTTTTTGTATACCCGTGACAATAGGGTTTGCTCCCCTTTTTGTCATAGTAGTTTTGATGGCTTTCATCTGCCGGATAAAACTCATCCTTTTTCAATATTTTGGTAGCAACTCGGTATCCGTTAACTTCAAGTTCCGCAATCAGTTTTTTTATCGTTTCTCTCTCTTTGTCACTGCTTACAAAGACCGCAGAGAGGTACTGCTCCCCGATATCCGGTCCTTGCCCGTTTGTCTGCGTCGGGTCATGAATCTCAAAGAAAGTTCTGGCTATCTTTTCGTAGGAAATTTTTCTGGGGTCGTAAATAACTTCAACAGCTTCTAGGTGTCCTGTGTTTGAGCGGACAACCTCATAATAGCTAGGATTTTTAACATGTCCGCCCATAAAGCCGGAGATAACCTCTTGTACGCCGTCTAGTTTTTCTAAATAGTACTCAACTCCCCAGAAGCAACCGCCGGCAAAGTAAGCATATGAGAGCTTTTCATCTTTGGCATCAGGTTTTTTTGTAAGATTTAGCGAGATTGAATTTACACAGTGTCTTGTATTTTTTGGCGTAAAACCTTCGCCTTCAAAGACATGTCCTAAATGTCCGCCGCAGTTGGCACATACTATCTCAACCCTTCTGCCATCAGCGTCAGGAACTCTTTTAACGGCCCCCTCTATCGCATCATCAAAACTAGGCCATCCGGAGCGTGAATCAAACTTGTTGCTTGAGTCAAAAAGCGGCGCATCGCAAACTTTGCATGTGTAAATACCTCTTGATTTTTCGTTTGTGTATTTACCGACAAAAGGGCGCTCCGTTCCCTTGTTTACAATAACATGCTTCTCTTCATCACTAAGTTTTTCTATTTTTTTCGTCCATTGTTTCAATTCAAATGCATTCATAGTTGTCATTATAAGTATGAAAATAATTATATATTTCATACCCTCCTCCAAAGTATTGATTTTGCTAATTATATGTTATATAGTTTCATTAAGATGTGGTTATTTTATTTGAAAAAAATTTATAAAGTTAATTTTATCGAAACAAAATATTCATAAAGATATAATAATAAACTAAAATTTTAGGAGAAGAGATGAACAGAAAAAAGATATATAATCCTGAATCAAATGAAAATGTAAATGATAGAAAAATATTTGGCGGAAATCCTACCGGTATATTTGAACTAAACGACATTAAATATCAGTGGGCGTACAACCTTTGGGAGATGATGCTAAATAACACATGGTTTCCAAAAGAAGTTGATATGACTCGTGACGTAAGCGACTATAAACAGATTACCCAGATGGAAAAAGATGCTTACGATAAAGCGCTTTCACAACTTATTTTTATGGATTCACTACAAACAAATAACATTATGGACAACATAAATCCATATGTAACATCTCCGGAAATCAATCTTATACTAGTTCGCCAAGCCTATGAAGAGGCTCTTCACTCACAAAGTTATGCCGTTATGGTTGATAGCATCTCCGCAAATTCAAAGGAGATATATGACCTTTGGCGTAGAGACATGATGTTAAAGAGCAAAAATGATGCAATTGCCGGAGTTTACGAAGAGCTTTCAAAAAATCCGACTGAACACAACTTTGTAAAAGCTTGTTTCGCAAATCAGATTTTAGAGGGTATCTACTTTTATAGCGGTTTTGCGTATATCTATACACTTGCAAGAAGCGGAAAGATGCTCGGTTCTGCGCAGATGATTAGGTTTATCCAAAGAGATGAAGTTACGCACTTGGTATTGTTTCAAAATCTTATAAACTCTCTTAGAAAAGAGAGACCGGACCTATTTACCGAGCAGTTAAAGAGCGAGGTTGTTGCAATGTTTAAAGAAGCTGTAAAACTTGAATCCGACTGGGGAAAATATATAACAGGCGGGCAAATTTTAGGATTGACAGATGCAATTTTAGAGCAGTATATCCAATATTTGGCAGACGACAGACTCTCTTCGGTTGGATTTCCTAAGCTTTACAATGTGACGAACCCGATAAAATGGGTTGACGATTTTTCAAAATTCAATGACCAAAAAACAAACTTTTTTGAAGGAACTGTTGCAAACTACTCAAAAGGAAGCCTTAGTTTTGATGACGACTTCTAAAGAGAGCGGATATAAACTCTGTTCGCTTCTTTTTGATACCACAAAAGAGTATGAGACTAATCTGCAAACACTTTTAGAGCTAATAAAAAAAACATCTAAAAAGTCTCTCATTGTAGCTCCTGAGGTCTGTTTAACAGGCTTTGACTATGAAAATTATGAAAAAGCGATCAGATTTTCACATGTAGCAAGCGAGGCATTGAAAAAAGCTTCAAAAGATAAAATAATTATAGTTACAATGCTTGAGAGAAGAGACGGTGAAGTTTTTAATTTTGCCAAGATATTTCACAAGGGTGAAATAGTTTTTGAGAGAGCAAAGGCAAAGCTTTTTCGTTTTGGCAATGAACATAAGTATATGTCAGAGGGAAGCGATGAAGATATTAGAATTGTTGAAGTAGATGGCATAAAGATAGGTGTTTTAATCTGTTTTGAGTTGCGTTTTAAAGAGTTTTGGCAGAAGCTTGAGGGTTGTGATGTTATTGCCGTTCCATCTTGGTGGGGAGTTTTGCGAACAGAACATTTCAGGGTGTTGACACAGAGTCTTGCAATAATAAATCAATGTTATGTCGTTGCAAGTGATTCGCAAAATGAGGAGTGTACGAAAATGAGCGGAATCACAAGACCTCACGGAGAAGATGAGAGAAATGAAAATAGAGCTTGTTTGGAAGTGGCTTATGATAAAAGAGAAATTATAACAATGAGAAGATATATGGATGTAGGCATTGGATAGAATTACCGCAACAAAAACGGCGAAATTAGCCGATGAGTGTCACAAAAAATTCTCTCTGAGCGACAGCGTTAAAAATGCAATTGCCAAAACAAACAGAGAGGAGTTTGTTCCATCCGGTTTTAGACATAATGCCTATAAATTAGATGCTCTGCCTATGGGCTCGTCACAGTGGATAAGCTCTCCTCTGACGGTTGCAAAGATGAGTGAGTATCTCCTGCCAAAGGGCGCAGATAGAGTTTTAGAGATAGGGTGCGGAAGCGGTTATCAAGCTGCTGTTTTATCGCATCTCTTCCGCGGAGTTTTTACAATCGAGAGAATTGAACCGTTGATACTTGAAGCAAAAATGCGATTTAGAAAATTGGGAATCAGCAATATTCATACAAAACTTGATGATGGGCAAAACGGGTGGATTCAGTATGCTCCATTTGAGAGAATACTTTTTTCTGCAACCGCAAAGGAGATACCGCAAAAACTTTTTGAGCAGTTAAGTGACGGCGGAATTTTGGTAGCACCGATGCAGGTCGGCTCAAAGCAGGTAATTACCCGTTTTAAAAAAGTGGGGAACTCTTTGCAAAAAGAGGAGCTGGAAGAGTGCGATTTTGTCCCTATTTTAAACGGGATTCAGAAGTAATTAGCTTCTAAGCTTTTTATTGTAAAATACTATTAGTTTAATCTAGGACATAAATCAATGGAAACAGTTTTTGGAGTAGAGTACTCAAAACCTGAAGTAATCTTAATGCAAGATACGGGTATAGGTGTGGCTGAGGCAGCCGCTAGAACCTGTTACGATTCTTTTGAAAATAGTGAAAATGATGCCATTAAATATATTGAAAACAGCATGCCCGATGATTCTACATGTCAAAAAATAAATGAGATAGAGAGTTCAAATCTTTTAAACGATTTGGCTTGGACATATTTCCATCACTCAATTTTAGAACATGCAAATTTAAGTTTTCTTATAAGAGGAACTAGCAGGGGCGTACTTCAAGAGCATGCCCGTCACCGCATTCAGGCTATAAGTGTTCGAAGCACGCGTTATACCATGAGTTCGGTTATAAATGCTTTTATTGCATCAGAGACAAATCAAGACAGAGAATTTTTTATAAAGAAGGTTTTGGGCTTTGACATGTTTGTGACCTCTGATGAGCAGTACAACAGAATCGAAATCGGTGCAATTTACGACAAATTGAGATACCAATCAAATAAAGTGGAAGATTTTAACGAAATAGCGGTTGCAAAGAGCTCTCTAGCGCTTTTAAATGAGTTTAAGGGCAACGCTGATGCTCTCTTTGAAGCACTTGAGGCAGGAAAGAAGAAGCGCAACGTAGGCGATGCTTTTAAGCATATCATAACCGACAATGTAAAAGTTGATATGGTGGTAACATTTAATCTTAGGAGCCTTAAAAACTATTTTACGCTTAGGGACAGCGGTGCGGCATATTTTCAGATAAGATGGCTTGCTCAGGAGATGATGAGAAAGACACCGTCAAAATATTTAGATTTAATAATCAAAAAAGGGTAGTAGATGTGGAAATATATTTTAATAATCAGTTTTTTATTTGGCGGCTGTTCACAGTTTGAGTTTAATTTTGCAATGTGCGATAATATTGGACCCAACAGTGATCCACAAATGATTGAAAAGTGCAGAAACTACAATGATGAGGAAGCGCAAAAAGCGTTTGATAAAACAAAAAAAGATTCTACGACAATCCCAGAGGATGCAATAGAGTTTAAAAAAGAGGAGAAGTAGTGAGCGTAGAAAAAGAGTTAAAAGCCAGAAGCGGCGACAAATGTGAACTTTGCGGAAGCAGTGATGGGCTTAGTGTTTTTGAAGTGTTGCCCTCCGATGGGAGCGCAGAGCAATCTATATATGTCTGCCGTGTATGTAAAGAGCAGATAGAGAATCCAGATAAAATGGATGAGGCACACTTTAACTGCCTAAATGAGAGCATGTGGAGCGAAATTCCGGCTGTTGTGGTTATGTCATACAGATTGCTTAAAACATTAGGCAGAGAAGATTTGGTAGATATGATTTACATGGAAGATGATGTTAAAGCTTGGGCGGATGCGGCTCCAAAGAACTCTTCCGGTGCAATAGTAAGAGACTCAAACGGTGTTGTCTTAAATGCCGGCGACAGCGTCGTTATCATTAAGGATTTAGAGGTTAAAGGTGCAGGCTTTACAGCAAAAAGAGGCACTATGGTTAAAAACATTACAATCCCGCAAGACGTAGCAGACCATATAGAGGGTCGTGTAAACGGAACTAAAATCTACCTAAAAACAGAGTTTTTGAAAAAGGCGTAGGGCGCTTTGTTTAGAAAATTTTTATATAAAAGGTGAGTATGAACCCATTAAAATCAATAGCTCTGAACATATCAATACCGCTTTTGATATCGTTGGCATTTGCATTGATGGCATACAATGAGGCTAAAATCCCAAAAGCGGTTTTTAATCTGGTTCCATACCTTTTTTATGCAATAAGCACGCTTATTTTATGGGTTTCATGGCATTTTAACAGAAATAGATTTATATTTTTAATCATCCCGCTTTTATTGATACATGTCGGATTTGAGTATTTGAGCGCAAAGAAAGCTACCGACCTGTTTCTCTATGCCTCTATGCTCTATCCGCTCCATCTTCTTCTCTTCTTATCTCTGAGGGAGAGAGGGCTTTTCTCCATCTGGGGCATTTTAAAGATAGCTTTTTTTCTTATAGAGATAGGGGTTGTCTCATATTTTATCATTTATCCGGAGAGTAATCTAATAGCTCTTTTAAAGATAAAACTTTTTACAATATCGTTTTATCCGCTGCAAGATTTATCTGTGGCCATTGCAGTTTTTGTACTCTTTATCATCGCTATTTTGGTAATGTATAATAAGTATCTGCTCTACAATAGCTCTTTTTTTATAATTGTAGTGACTTTTTATATGGGATTCTATTTTTTGAAAACTCCATATGCCAATGAGCTCTCGCAGCTGGCGATAGGCATAATCATTTTCATTCTGCTTATAAGAGAGTCTTACCGTTTGGCTTTCTACGACGAGCTGACATCGCTGCCAGGAAGAAGAGCATTGGTTGAAGATATGGCAAAATTGGGGATGAAGTACTCGCTTGCTATGATAGATATAGATCACTTTAAGAAGTTTAATGACACATACGGACATGACACCGGCGATGAAGTTTTAAAAATGGTTGCCTCTAAGCTGGCCGGTATCGGTGGCGGCGGAAAGGCTTACAGATATGGCGGGGAGGAGTTTGTGCTGCTTTTTCCTTCAAAAGATGCAGATGAGTCTTATACACATACCGATATTTTAAGAAACACAATTGCAAAGAGCCCATTCAGTGTTAGAAACAAGAAGAGTTCCAAAACAATATATATAAATATTTCATCCGGAGTAGTGCAAAGAAACTCTAAAGACAGAGACCCGTTTGCGGTTATGAAAAGAGCTGACAATGCTCTTTACAAGGCCAAAAAAGCCGGAAGAAACCAAGTGGTAAAAGCATAAAAGAGAGGCTGTATAAGATGGAAGCACAAGATAGATTTTACAAAATAGACAAAGATTTTAGAAACCCATACGCCAGAGACAGAGACAGAATTATCCACTCAGGCAGTTTTAGAAAACTAGAGTATAAAACACAGGTATTTTTAAATCAAGAGGGTGACTTTTTTCGCACTCGCCTTACCCACTCCATAGAGGTTTCTCAGATTGCGCGCTCGATTACTTCACATTTGGGATTAAGCGAATCTTTGGCGGAAGCGATAGCTCTTGCACATGATTTAGGACATACACCCTTTGGCCATATAGGCGGAGATACGCTTGATGAGTGTCTAAAGCATGATGGTTTTACAAACGGGTTCGACCATAACTTTCAAAGTTTCAGGGTTGTATCATCGCTGGAGAAGAGATACAACGGATTTGACGGCTTGAATCTAACATTTGCAACGCTGGAGGGGATACTTAAGCACTCATATCCGTACAAAAAAAGTTTTTTGCCCCCAATTATAGACGAACAGTTCAATCTTGAGACACATCCGAGCATAGAGGCGATGGTAGTTGACCGAGCTGATGAGATAGCATATATAACCCACGACATAGATGATGGTGTTAATTCCGGATTGATAAGTTTTGATGATTTAAGAGAGAGTGAGTTAATAAAAGAGATTTTAGAGAAGGTAAAAAGCGAGGGAATCTCCGAGCAGGAGGATGAGATGTTTAGATATCGCTTTGTCTCACATCTTATTAATCATCTTGTTTATTCGTTAATAGAGTATTCAAAAGATAAGATTGATAACAGTAAAATATGCACCGCCACACTTCATAGCAAGAGTGAATTGCCAATCGGTTTTGAGTCAAAGCTGGAATCTGATATAAAAAAACTCAAAAAGCTGCTTTTTACAAAACTTTATCAACATAAAGATATTATGACAAAGATGTTTGCAGGCAAGCAGGCGATTAAAGGGCTTTATAGCGGATTGAGCGAGGAGCCCAAAATGCTTCCAAAATTTTACTTCAAACAACTGGATATTAAAAACAGACATAGGGTAATAGCTGATTATATAGCTTCAATGAGTGACAGACATGCCTTGTCATTTTATAACGAGATGTATGGAAGAGTATAATTAAAAAGATGAGAGAGAGATATTCAATACCGATTTTTATATTCATTACGCTAATAATCGCATCCGCTTTTATCTATGTGGTTAAAAATATGGATAGAAAAAACAGTCAATTCAACAATGAGAGCCCAATTATGGCCAAAGATGAATATGATGAGCAAAGCAGCAAAAGCGCTTTAACGCAGACGATTGAAGAGAAAATAGTTTCTAAATCTAAAACAAAAAAAGTTCTTTTAGCCCAGATTGAAGCGGATGAAATAAGAGAGCATAAGTTTGAAGAAGAGTATCTGCAGGCAGATGAAGAGTTTCAAATGAGAGAAGACGGTGTCGCAGATGCAGAGAGCAGAATTTTTAGAGAAGCGTTAGAAAAAGAGATAAAAAAACAAAAAAAACAAAAAGATATTGAAGAAACTACATCAGTAGATGATCTTGATGCACATATAGATGAAATTAAAACGGATAGACAAAGAGTGCTTGAAGATGAAAATGCTCCAGAGTGGTTTAAAGATGCTATTAGAGGGCTGGAGTATATAAAAGAGCAGTATGGTGTTGATATGGGCATTGCTTATAGGGGTGTTGCACAGTATGATGGAGTGAGTGAGAATTTTGCCGGCGGTGGAAATCTGGATCTTTTTGGCAGATATAGGCCTAGCAGCAGTTCAACAATCGGCTTTAATTTGAGAAGCAGACATACTTATGGACCATATTCCAGCAGCCAATATGCAGAAAAAATAGGCTCTCTTTATGCAGTTTCACCATCTTATGAGGAGCTTCCTCTCTTTGTGACGGAGCTATGGTACCAATATAAGCTGGATAGTTTTACTGCCCGCTTAGGTTTTGTAAATCGTAACTCATTTATTGATAACTCCTTTTATAAGAATCAAAACAGATATTTTTTGAGCAGTACTTTTTCGCTGGCACCTTATAACTCTCTTCCTGACAATGGTCTAGGATTGGTGCTGAGATATAAAAAACCAAGCTATTACACGTTGGCTTATTTGACTGATTCAGATATGAAAAAGGGAGAGTCGCTAGGGAATATTTTAGACAGAGATATAAAGCTCTATAGTGCGCTAGAGTTTGGTTTGACCCCAGAAGACGGAAAATATTACGTTACTCTATGGAACAGAGATTCGCAAGATGCCGCAAAAGATAAAAACAAGGGTGCAATTTTTTCTGCAAATAAAATGTTTGAGAACAACTATAAAGTTTTTGCAAAATATGCATTTTCTGATAGTGCTACCGAAAAAGAGCATTTTGAATTTGGCTTTGGAGTAAAAGATATTTATAGAGAGCATGATTTGATTTCAACGGCATTTAGCGTATCTCGCCCAAGCAAAGATTTAAAAACACAAAGCACAACGGAGATATTTTACAGATATAACATTTATTACGGCATACAATTAACTACCAGTATGCAGGTTGTAAATCATCCGTCAAAATCTGAGGAAAACTGGGCGCTATTGCCTGGAGTAAGAGTTAGAATGATTTTTTAAAGATTGGAATTGTTTTGCAAATAGAGGAGAAACATAGCCCGAAGGCTTATGTTTTTATAGGCGTGATTCGTAACGTCTCATCATATAAAGACGTTTAAGCATTTTCTTACGAGATGCAATTAAGAACTTCTTACGTTTTTCAGTTTTCGTTTCATGGAAACGACGAGCGCGAGCTTCTGTAACGATTAAGTTACGATCAGTCTGCTTTTTGAAACGACGATAAGATGCATCAAAATTGTCATCACTACGTAGTACTATACCAGGCATATCACATCACCCACTTTCTTTAAAATTTGAACCCGAATTGTAGCACAAATATCTTTATTTAGTATTTTATTGGATAAATTTGTAAAATTGTTTATAAAATTGATACAAATCAAGGAGTGCAATTTTTAAATCAGATAAAATTACTCCGATTTAAAAATTTAGAGCGTAATGCGTTCTTACCAAAGGAAACAGAATGAAAAATGTAGTCTTAGCAGTTGTACTAACGTTGGGTGTCCTCCAAGCAGATAGTATTGTACATTACGATACAAAAGAAGCAAATACTCAGATTGACAAACCGAATCATCCGAGTACAGATATTTACTAATATCTAAAAATTTTATTTCTCCTTCTAAAATAGGTCTTACCGTGACCTATTTTAGTGACCTTCATGTAACCTCTTAAAAACTCTCTTTAACTAACATTTTTGTATAATTCACATATGATTACACAAGATTCCATAGAAGCCCTAAAGGCACGCCTTGATATTGTTGATGTTGTAGGTTCGTATCTTGAACTTAGGAAAGCCGGTGCAAACTACAAAGCACCGTGTCCTTTTCATGATGAAAAAAGCGCTTCTTTCGTCGTAAGCCCATCTAAGCAGATATATCACTGTTTTGGCTGCGGCGCAGGCGGAGACAGCATTAAGTTTACTATGGAGTATGAAAAATTAAACTATCCGGAAGCTTTGGAAAAACTTGCTTCATCATATAACTTCTCTCTTGCGTATAGTGACAGTAAAAACAGTAAGCCTCGTTCAGGATTTATGGAAAAAATCAATGAATGGTACCAGTATCTGCTTACAAAAAATCCGCAAGCACTCTCATATTTAAAGGAGCGCGGCATCTACGAGAGCAGTGTGGAGAAGTTTGGCATAGGGTATGCACCTGATTCTGCCTCTTCGATAAATTACATAAAATCTCAGCTTTTTAATATGAATGAAGCAGTAGAGATGGGAGTAATAGGAAGTGAGGGCGGAAGAAGCTTCGCTAGATTTATAGAGCGTATAACATTTCCTATTCACTCTGCCAACGCCAGCATTATCGGTTTTGGCGGTAGAACTATAACCGGACATCAGGCAAAATATATAAACTCTCCCGAGACACCTTTTTTTAACAAATCAAGAGTTCTTTACGCCTACCATCACGCAAAGCAGAGCGTGCATAAAACAAAAGAGATAGTTATAACGGAGGGTTATCTTGATGTTATTATGCTTCATCAGGCTGGTTTTACAAACGCCGTTGCAACGCTTGGCACCGCTCTTACTCCAGAGCATCTCCCCCTTTTGCGAAAAGGGGAACCAAAAGTCATAATGGCGTACGATGGTGATAAAGCAGGGCGCTCTGCTGCGCTCAAGGCATCAAAACTTTTAAGTGCCGGCGGATTTAGCGGCGGCGTTGTTATCTTCTTTGAGGGAATGGATCCGGCCGATATGGTAAAAAACGGCGCGGTTGAAGAGCTCTCAAGCATGTTTAGGAAGCCTCAGCCTTTTATAGAGTTTGTTTTGGATGAGATTTTATCCCTCTATAATCTCTCCGACCCAAAGGAGAGGGAAGTCTGTATGCAGGATGCAATAGGCTACCTTAAAACTCTCTCTCCTATGCTTCAGGAGGAGTATAAGTCATATCTGGCTTCACGACTAGGGCTTAGTCCGTCGTTTGTCAGGCTTTCTAACCAAACTAACACTAACAATAATAACAAGCCGCTTATAGACAGCAGCCGTCACAAAGATATGTGGGAGCTTAGTCTTATTAAAACAGTTTTAGAACATCCTGAGTTTATAGATCAGATACTTGATGTTTTAGACCCATCGCTTTTACAGTTTCATTCATCTGAATTTTCTCTCGCACTTAGAGGAGAGTTTTCTAATCCTCATCTTATGGCGATATCCGTTGATGAGCAGATAAAACCGCTGAAAAACGAGGAGGCGCTAAAGGCCGAGCTTTTAGCGTTTTTGATAAAACATTATGAGCGTGAGTATAAAAAAATAAATATGCAAAAAGATATCTCTTTTGAACAAAAAGCTTTTTATATTCGCAAATTTAGAGGAAAAATTTCGCAGCTAAAGAGAGGCGAACTCGTAGCTTTTAAGAGCTAGGTTTAGAGTCCTCTTTAGGTTTGCGAGCTTTTATAGGTATTATTCTTCCGACATTTTTAGGAGGGCTGTATGCCTCTTTTTTGGTGCCGTCATAACGGTGATTTCTCTCTCCGCTTTTACCTGAGAATTTTGCTTTGCCATTTTCATCTTTACCCAGAAACTTATTCGGCTTTTTGTCGTGCTTTGGTTTCTCAAAAGGCTTGCGTTCAGACCCTTCGTCATCTCGTTTGGGCCTGTCATACTTAGGTTTCTCAAAAGGCTTTTTGTCGTACTTAGGTTTTTCAAACGGCTTTTTGTTTTGCTTTGGTTTCTCAAAAGGCTTGCGTTCAGACCCTTCGTCATCTAGTTTGGGCTTGTCGTACTTAGGCTTTTCAAACGGTTTTTTGTCGTGCTTTGGTTTCTCAAAAGGCTTTTTATTATACTTTGGTTTATCATCAAAGTTGGCATTAAAAGCATATTCTCTTTTTGGTGCCGGTTTTGGAGCTATTTTCATATTTTCTTGCGCTTCATACTCAAAGCCGACAACAATCTCCTGTTTAATAACTCTTCCAAGAAGAGTTTCTATCGGGTAGAGATGTTTTTGTTCGCTTCTATCCAGCAGAACAAGAGCGTTGCCAGTTGCTTTAGCCAATCTTGCCATATAGGTAGCCGCAGTTGAGGGCAAATCGTAGCTAATGAGTAGTTCACACTCTAATTCTGTTGCTTTTGCCAACTCTTCATCATCTAAGATAGTAACATTTTCAGCGTTTATAGCCTCCTTTATAAGTTCAATACTATTTGTTACAGCTACGACTGTTTTTAAGGTGCTGTTTTGAGCTATCAATTGAGCAAGTAGTGAAAGTTTTTTATCATTAGGACATGGATGGACACGGTGTTTATTGTGTTTTATGGAAATTTGATTGTTTGACATAGGGAGTCCTAAGAGGGTATTTAAATATTTAGGTGACATTGTATCTCACATTAGCATAAATTATGCTATTATGTATTAATATTAAATTCAGGATTATAATGTCATTTACAACACTAGGTTTATCAGCTCCTATATTAAAAGCTATCCAAGATCAGGGCTATACTGAGCCTACACCAATTCAGAAACAAGCGATACCGGTGATACTTAGCAGAAAAGATATTTTAGCAGGCGCTCAAACGGGAACAGGTAAAACAGCAGGTTTTACTCTACCGCTTCTTCAGCTTTTAAGTACAACAAAACCGACAAAACCAAAACAGAGCGTAAGAGCGCTGATATTGACACCAACAAGAGAGTTGGCTGCCCAAGTGGGAGAGAGTGTAGAGGTTTACGGAAAATATCTTTCATTCAAATCTGCAATTATTTTTGGCGGAGTTAAAATAAACCCGCAGCTTACACAGCTCCGCAAAGGGGTTGATATTGTTATTGCAACACCTGGGCGGCTTTTAGACCATATCTCGCAAAAGAGCATAGATTTAAAAGATGTTGAATTTTTAATACTCGATGAAGCCGACAGAATGCTAGATATGGGTTTTATAAACGACATTAAAAAGATATTAGCAATTCTTCCAAAGCAGAAACAGACACTGCTTTTTTCAGCTACATACTCAGATGAGATAAAAAAACTCTCAGACAAGCTGCTAAATTCCCCGGTTTTAATAGAAGTAGCACGTCCAAACAGAGCTTCAGAGAGTGTAAAACAGGCAGTCTATCCGGTTGATCAGGTTCGCAAGCGTGAGCTTTTGGTGCACTTGATAAATGAGGGCAAATGGCAGCAAGTATTGGTTTTTACCAGAACAAAACATGGAGCAAATCGCCTTAGCGGTCAGCTTGAAAAAGATGGAATAACCGCCGTTGCCATACATGGAAACAAGAGCCAAAATGCGAGAACAAAAGCATTGGCAGACTTTAAAGCAGGCGAAGTGAGAGTATTGGTTGCGACGGATATAGCAGCTAGAGGAATAGACATAGACCAGCTTCCGCATGTAATAAATTATGAGCTTCCAAACGTACCTGAGGATTATGTTCACAGAATCGGGCGAACAGGGCGTGCAGGCAGCGAGGGTGAGGCAATATCACTCGTTTGCATAGATGAGCATGAGTATCTTGCAAACATAGAGAAGTTGATAAAAAACGATATCCCAAAAGTATGGTTAAAAGATTTTAAACCTGATCCGACTATAAAAGCGGAGCCTATAAATCAGGGTGGAAACAGAGGTCAAAAATCTGGCAACAGATTAGGCGGCGGCAAAGCAGGAAATGCTAAATCGTCTCAAGGTTCTCCAAAAAGCTCTTCTGGCGGAAGAAGAAATAAGTAGTGTATAATTTCATAATTTAAATTATCAATTTTATAAGGAAAAAAATGAAAGCAATCGCGCTATTTAGCGGTGGATTAGACTCAACTTTAGCAATAAAGCTTATTATAGACCAAGGCATAGAAGTTTTGGCTGTAAATATTAATACAGGTTTTGGAAGCACCAAAGACAGACTTGAACATATGCAGAGTATGTGTGCTCAAGTTGGGGCAGAGTTGAAAATTATAGATATAGAGAGTGAATTTTTACAAGATGTGCTCTTTGATCCAAAACATGGGTATGGCAAAAATTTCAATCCGTGCATAGATTGCCACGCAAAAATGTTTGCCGTAGCAAAAAGAGTTATGGAAGCCGAAGGCGCGTCGTTCTTGGTAAGCGGTGAGGTTTTAGGACAGCGTCCAATGAGCCAAAACAAAGATGCTATGCAGACTGTTTTAAATGAGAGCAACTGTAACGGACTCCTTCTTCGCCCTCTCTCGGCAAAAGCGTTAGAGCCGACAATCGCAGAGATAAATGGCTGGGTAGACAGGGAGAAACTTGAGGGAATTGTCGGAAGGAGCCGCGACAGACAGCTAGAACTTGTCAAGGAGATAGGTTTAGAAAATTTTGAAAGTCCAGGTGGCGGCTGTCTTTTAACTGATGAGAATTTTGCCAAAAAGATGTTTGATTTTATTAAGTATGATACATTTGAGGTTAAAGATATTCCTTTAATGAAATTTGGCCGTCATCTTCGCTTAAGTGACGGTGCAAAACTTGTTGTTGGAAGAAATCAGGAAGAGAATAAGCATCTCCAAAATATAAACAGCGATAAATATTATCATGTTAAAGCAATTGGCTTACCCGGCCCGCACTCAATGCTGAGCAAGAGTGCAACTACAGCGGATAAAGAGTTGGCGGCAAAAATAATTCTCACATATTGCAAGAGCGAGAAGGATTCAAGTTATACTTTAACCTATGACAAAGAGGAGCTTCAAGCTACCGCTTTTGCTTCGAGAGATGAGATAAAACCTTATACAATAATGTGACAATTTTTATTTTTATTTTTTTTGGATATACTTTTTGAAACTTTAAAAGTAGGGGTAGATTATGGCAGGCATACATTTTGGATTTGATAATTTTAGACAGCTTTTAGATTTAAGCATAGGTTTGGCACAGAGACTTGACGAGAATCGTGCCGAGAGTTTTACCCTGCTATACTGCGATTTTTCTACAGTTAAACAATCAGTCATAGACAGCTCGCTTGAGCAAATTCTCAGAAATTCCGATGCCATTGTAAAGAGCAATTCAGACTATTTTTTTGTACTTCCATATACGGATAAATATGGTGCGGATATAGTAAAAAATATGTTTGTAGAGTTTTTTGCCAAGGATTTAAACTCATTTATGGTGAGCTACCCTGTGGATGGAGAGAAATCCGCAGTATTAATTTCAGAGCTAAGAGATATCGTTGGCGCAACATACAAAAATGATTTGAGATGCTTGGATAGTTTTAATCCCTATTAAACCTATACTCTTTAGAGTTTTTATAAAACTCTATTGCATCTGATATCTTCTGCTCTTTATAGACTCTTTTATCACACACCAACCTGCATGTAACTTTGACATTTTTAGAGGCTTGAAGGTTTGCTTCACTTTTTTTCGTCTCATAAGCCGACATGTTAACATTTTTTGCCTCCGGCGTATCAAACGGAGTTCGTGCAACCAATAACAGCGGCAGTAATAGAAAGAATAATTTAATCATGTGCACTATATCGGTTTAAGAGTGGAATAATTTATGCTACTAATTTTAAAATCTTTATAAAAAAGTACAAAGGAGCAGGTAATGATAGTAGCAAATGCTAAAAGCGCTAAAGCATCATCTTCGTCTTCACCGTTAAGTTTGTCAACACCAAAGGATAAGCCGATTCTCTCATTTTCTGAGCTTTTAAGAGGTGCAAGTGACAAAAAAGATGCAAAGATGATTCAAAACGGCTCTTTGATTTTATCGTTAGCAAGCGAAGAAAAAAGTGTTAAAACAGCAAAATCTACCTCTTCAAAGACAGATTCGCTCCTCTCTCTTTTGAAAAATGAAGAGAGTTTGGCTTCTCATAAAATGATAGAACCGTTGGAATTAAATCCGAAACTGACCGCAGCTTTAACCAAAACAGAGATAAGAGCACTTGTATCAGACGCAAAAAATTATTTAAAATCAAAGATTCAAGATAGCGACGGTTACAAAAGAGCAGAAACAAAAGAGCTTCCTAATACACTTAAGGGGTTGGTTGAAGTTGCTAAGAAATTCGGTATCGACATAAATAAGATAAGTTTTGAAGAAGTAAAGGTGCATGCACAAGCGCCAACTCAAATATCAAAAGTCAGAGATGAGAAGAGTGATTTGCAAAAAGATATGCGAACTGAAGCACCAAAAGAGACGCCTCAAAATAAAAAAGTGAACTTGGAAAAAGATGTGCGAATTGAAGTGCCAAAAGAGGGTCCCCAAGACAAAAAAGTATCCTTGGAAAAAGAGCTGCTAGCTGAAGCACCAAAAGAGGTTGTTGAGGATAAAAAATCAAAAAATTTAACTTTAGAAGAGAAGCAAAAAAGTACAACTATCAACAATGTATTAATCCCAAAGACAGAACAAAATGAGATTAGAAGTGAGATTAAAAATGATGAAAAATTTACAGAGCTTCAAAAAGAGATAAAATCAACGCCTATCTTCAAAGCACAAGTAACCGTTGAGTATACGACTACCGAGCAAATGGTTCAAGCCAAAGCAAACAGCAGTTTGTTTAAAGCAGATCAAAAAACACCAAAAGAGAGAGCGGATGAGACACTGAAACTTCTCCTTCGCGGTGAAAAGCCTTCAGTAAAAGATTCGGTATTAACAGCTGATTTTTCAGTTGCGACTGCCAAAGTTATTGCACCGACAGCAACCACGGAAGGTGCAAAAACTCTAGAGCATCTTCTTCATGGGGATTCTTCATTGTCGGAACAGAGCTCTTCATCGGCCAAAGTGGAGTCATTAGCAGCCCACAAGAGTGACAGTTTTGAAGTTAAGCTAAATGAAGCAAAGCAGATGATTAAGTATTTATCTGCCGATGTGAAAAATGCAATAGAGGATTATAAATCTCCTTTTACAAGAGTTAAAGTTCAATTAAACCCGCAAAATTTAGGTGAAGTTGATTTGACGATAGTGCAAAGAGGCAAAAACTTGCATGTAAATATTAGTTCAAACAATACGGCCATAAATGCACTCTCAATGAACGCAAATGAGCTAAGGGTGCAGTTGAGCAACAGTGGAATAAATAATGCTACATTGAATTTTAGTAATGGTTCACAAAATAGTGATACGAATGCAGGTGGACAACATCAGCAGAGACAAAATGAGCAGCGAGCTCATGAGGAGTATAACTATTTTGAAAAAGAAGAGACAAGTGAAGAGATTTTGAGCTCTTTAGAAATTATAGTCCCGCGATACATATAACTAGGGAAAAGGAAAGAAAATATGGCAATCACATCAACAGGCTTAAATGCTGCAACTTCAGCTGAATATGTTTCTTCAAACACATCAGAAGACAAAACAATCTTAGGCAAAGATGATTTTATGACTCTTTTGCTGGTAGAGCTTCAGCATCAAGATCCTACTGAACCGATGGATAGTGAGAAAATTTTATCTCAAACATCGCAGCTTGCAACTTTAGAAGCATCAGAAAATACAAACAAAGCGTTGGCCGATTTGGCGGCTTCGCTAAGCAACTCGCAACAGTTTGGTACAATAGCTGCAATCGGAAAAACGGCAGATATCGGCAGTAATGCAATTGTACTTGATGAGGGCTCCGATACTACCTTTGAGATATATTTTCCCGACGATGTAGAGCAGGGAAATGTTGAGATTTTGGATGTAAACGGAAATACATTAAAAACGCTAGATGTTGGGACAAATCCAAAGGGTGTTTATCAGTTTACATGGGATGGAACAGATGCAAGTGGCAATGCTGTTGATAGTGGAATGTACTATGCAACTGCTTCATACACAAACCCTAGCGGTACCGCATTAACAACTAGAGTCGGCGCTTACCCGATTGAATCTGTTAGATTTGATGCCGGAAAAACTTTGCTTAAAGTCGGTTCAAATTATGTTCCATTAGAGAATATTAAAGAAGTTTATTAAAGGAGTGTCTTATGATGGCTCAAGCTTTTTACACGGGAATAAATGGAATAAAAGCCCATCAGACTGCTATTGATGTAATTTCTGACAATTTAGCAAATATAAGTACCGTCGGATTTCGCAGTTACAATACAGAGTTTGCATCTCTGTTTGAAGATGCGCTTAACACAACGGCTGCTTCAAACACAGGCGTAGGGGTTGGTGTTCAGCTTAGCACTGTGGCGATGAATGAAAATAAGGGTGTTTATCAGTTAGCGGACAAGAGCACGGATTTGGCCATTTTGGGTGATGGCTGGTTTGGCATCCAAGGTGAGGGTAAGCCTGTTTATACGCGTGACGGAGCTTTTACGTTTGACGCGAATAGAGATTTGGTAACGCATGACGGCCATTATGTTCTTGGTACAATGGGTAGTAATATCAGCAATGGAATATTAACGGAACAGTTAGCCGAGATTGGACTTGGAGAAGCTGCAACTCAGCAAAAACTCCGCTTCCCTGATGATTTAACTTTTCCGGTTCAGCCTACAACAGAGGCAAGATTTTTTGGAAATCTAGGTGTTGATGACACAACAAGGGTAATAAGCGCAAAAGCGATTGACGCGCAGAGTAATATAAACAGCATAAGACTGGAGTTTAGTAAAGTGAATCCGCAGGTTTCTCCGGGAAGCCAGTGGAATGTTGTTGCTACTGCACAAAGTTCCGGTGTGGACACATTGTATAATGAATCAACGGGCGAAACAACCTATCTGCCTCAAGAGATATATGATACACAAGCCGGAGTTGTAACTTTTGATGAAGCAGGTATATTGACTTCAAATACGCTATCTACCATAAATAATAACGGTTCAGCAGTGAGCCTAGATTTTGGCAGCGGATTTGACGGGCTAATAGCCATGAGCAACCCTTTTACGGGTTCAAGTTCTGCAAATGGTTTGCAAGCCGGAGATCTTATCGGGTATGACATAAACAAAAATGCGCAGATTATAGCAACATTCTCTAACGGTATGCAGAGTTCAATAGGCATGATTGCTGTTTATCACTTCCAAAATGACAGAGGACTTGAGCGGGTAAGCGGTGCTAGATTTGCAGAATCAAACAACAGCGGCAGACCACTGTTTTTTCAAGACGAAAACGGCAAAAATATTCTTGGTACAGATATAACAAACTTTAAACTCGAAGGCTCAAATGTTAGGATAGAAGTTGGGTTGACTGACATAATTATAATGCAAAGAGCATATGATGCCAATTCAAAGTGCATAAAAACGGCAGATGAGATGCTGCAAAAAGCATTGAGTATGCATAAGTAAACTATTTAGATAATCCACCAAGTTGGAACACTAAATGCTATTAATTCTTACTATTTAAAAAAATATTTTGTCTCTTTGCAGAGACAACTTTAAGTGCCAAAAGGGCTAGCGTAACTAAAAAGGGTTTTACTCTTTTTAGCATTAAATTTATAATAAGGATTTAATATGTTAAAATCACTTTTTGCCGGCGTGTCCGGACTTCAGTCGCATCAAATCGCGATGGACACTGAATCAAACAATATTGCAAACGTTAATACGGTGGGTTTTAAATATTCTCGTGCTAACTTTTCAGATCTTTTAGCGCAAACGCAGGCTATCGCTACTGCTCCGCAAGGAGAGCTAGGCGGTAAAAACCCGGTTCAAGTCGGGCTTGGTTCTACCGTTAGTTCAATGACGCGCATATTTTCTCAAGGTTCTATTCAAAACTCTGATAAAAATACCGACGTTGCTATTCAGGGAGATGGATTTTTTATAATCTCTCCTGATGGCGGAAATACCTACAAATACACCCGTTCAGGTGACTTTAAATTTGATGCGGGTGGAAATTTCGTTGACAATAACGGATTTATCGTTCAGGGATGGTTACGAGATAGAGAGACTGGTTTTGTGGATGCAACGGCGCCCATAACAAACATAAATATCCCTCCTGGACTTACAACTCCTGCATCTCCGACACAAAATGTTGTTATTAAGGCAAACTTGAATTCGGGTCCGCTTGTCGATAACTATTCGCCTTCATATGAGGTGCCGAGTTATCCTACTGGAACCATTCTTCCAACACTTCAGGCGATTGATGAGAATGGAAACCCTATTGATTCAGGTGATATGGGCGTTATGTTCAATGACTCTGGAGAGGCATTTAGCCTTCAGTCTGGACAGGGCATCTGGGCATCGTTTATTCCTACGACTGCTACCGCAACTGGCCCGGTTGTTGCCGGCGGCGGTGCCGGTTTACCGGCAGAACTTGACATTACGTTTCAGTTGGATGATGGCACTCTAAAGCAGGTAACCACAAGCGGCGGTACTGGACTTGAGACTGCGGCTGAGAATGCTGCGCGTTATGTCTCTGCAATTAATTCTCAAACATCCGTAACAGGTATTACTGCTGCATATGATCCACTAGCAGGAGCGATTATTCTTACAAACAGCAATTCTAACTCAAACGCTTCTCACAATGTTAGGATATCTGCAGTGGGCAACGCAAAGAGCGATTTTGTCGTAGGTGACTCTGCTACTACTGCCTATAGGTACCAGTATGACCAGACAGGTGCTGTTACGGTTGCCGGAGCCGATAAAAAGTTTACATCAATAGCTGATCTTCGCGAAGCTCTAGAGAATGAGGCAAGAGCGGTCGGCGATGGAGATGGAGATGGACTTTTTAATGAGAACAATATAACGATAATCGTAAATGCTCAGGGTAAATTTGAGCTCTCAAATCCTGGTGGTTCAGCAGATGGCGATTATGATATCAATCTGGCTATTACTGGGATGAATGCAAAAAGTATTGTTGGCGGTGGAATAAGTGAAAACACACGTTTTACCAGAAATATGGAAGCATTAAATGCAACATTGCCTGCTGGAAGTGCTGGAAAAGCATTTTCACAAAGCTTTAACGATGCTACACACTCGGCTAGTATTGATATTTTTGACTCATTGGGCTCTAAACATACCCTTAGAACAGAGTTTAGAAAAGTAGCCGTTGATGCTGCAACGGGAAGCACATGGAATATGAAGATAAGTGTTCCTGAGCCTGCTACAATAGATACAATAATACCCTATAACGAAAAAACGGGTTTTGTAAGATTTAACAGCGATGGTTCATTATCAACTTATAACCCGCCAAACGTCTCTTTTACTGCAAATAACGGTTCAGCACCAAATCAGCAGGTTGCGATTAAAATGGGAACATCAAACAGTTTTGATGGTATGACAAGTTTTGATGCGTCTTCATCAACATCTGGAATAAGCCAAGACGGTTTTACTGGTGGGGATTTAGTTGGTATCAGAATTGATCAGAGCGGAACTTTAATCGGCTCTTTTAGTAACGGCCGCTCATTTGGATTGGCTCAAATTTCTATGGCTAAGTTTACAAATAACGAAGGCCTCTCAACAGAGGGTGGAAATGTATATATCCAAACTGCAAACTCCGGAGATCCAATAATCGGAACTGCTGCAACTGCAGGACGCGGATTTATGCAGTCAGCTGCGCTTGAGGCTTCTAACGTTGACTTGTCTCGTGCGCTTACGCAGCTTATCATTATCCAAAGAGGCTATCAGGCTAACGGTAAAACTATTACCACTTCTGATCAGCTTCTTCAAACTTTAATCGGATTGAAAAACTAGTTAATATCCCAAGCGCCAAGGAAGTAAATTCCTTAGCGCCATAACCACTCCTAATTCTGGCTTTATTCTATTACGATATAATCTCCCTAATATTTTTAATTAGGGATACTCATGCAATTCAGCGCTCCATTAAAATCAAACTCAAAAAAAATTATGCTTCTAGGTTCAGGCGAACTTGGCAAGGAAGTGGCTATTGAAGCTCAAAGACTTGGTCTTGAAGTTGTAGCGGTTGACAGATACCAAAACGCTCCGGCACATCATGTTGCACACCGCTCATATGTTGTAAACATGCAGGATAAAAATGCTCTTTTAGAGATTATATACCGCGAAAAACCAGATTATATACTTCCAGAGATTGAGGCTATCAGCATAGATGCTCTTTTTGCAGCAGAAGATAAAGGCTATAACGTTATACCAAACGCAAGTGCTGTTAGTAAAACTATGAACAGAAAAAATATTCGTACTTTTGCGGCAGAGGTTTTGGGGCTTAAGACTGGCAAATATGAGTTTGTTACTACGCAAGACGGACTCAAAGCAGCAGCAGAGCGTATGGGATTCCCTTGTGTTATAAAACCTGTTATGAGCAGTTCTGGGCATGGTCAAAGCGTGGCAAAAAGCGCAGATGATATTGCCGCTTCTTGGGAGATGGCAAAAGAGGCTAGGGGTGACGCTAGCGAGTTGATTGTTGAAGCTTTTATAGATTTTGACTATGAGATAACTATGCTCACAGCTAGAAACGGCAAAGAGACTGTATTTTGCGAACCAATCGGGCATGAGCAGAGAGATGGTGATTATGTCTTCTCATGGCAGCCGATGCAGATGAGCGAAGCGGCGAAAAAAAGTGCGCAAGAGATGGCTAAAAAAATCACAGACGGTCTCGGAGGCCGAGGTCTTTTTGGTGTTGAGCTTTTCATAAAAGGCGATGAGGTCTATTTCTCTGAAGTTTCACCTCGTCCGCACGATACGGGAATGGTAACGCTTATAACACAGTCTCAAAGTGAATTTGCTCTTCACTTGCGCGCCGTTCTTGGTCTTCCGCTAGGATTTACGTTTTACGGCTCAGGAGCATCCGCTGCATTTAAATCGGAAGTTCACAACAATGCCCCCGTTATCAGCGTAGATGAGACTCTATTTAGCGACAACAGCTTCGTCAGAGTTTTTTCAAAGCCCGAGACTCACAGAGGCAGAAGACTTGCGGTAGCGCTTGTTTTTGATGAGGTTGAAAAAGCGTTAGAGAAATCAAGAGAGCTGATTACAAAAATTAAGGACAGTTAAGTTGAAAATCGTAATTCTTGATGCTTTGACTTTTGGCGAAACTCTTTTGAGCGGGTTTTTTAAACTTGGAGATGTTGATATTTTTCAAACAACTCTGCCCGAGCAGACGCAAGACAGAATAGCCCATGCAGATGTTATAGTAACTAACAAAGTTGTTATAACAGAGGCTCATATCTCAAATACTCCGACCCTTAAACTTATCTGCGTTGCGGCAACCGGGATGAACAATGTTGATTTGGAAGCTGCAAAGAAGAGTGGTGTCGAGGTAAAAAATGTCTCGGGATATTCGACCGACTCTGTTATACAACATACGTTTTCTATGCTTTTTTATCTTCTGGGACACTCCAGATATTATGACGAGTATGTAAAAAACGGCTCCTACTCAAAAAGTCAGATATTTACAGATATTTCGCATCCGTTTTCTGAGATAAAAGGCAAAAGATGGGGAATTATCGGTCTGGGAACTATCGGGCGCGGTGTTGCGAATATTGCAACAGCATTCGGAGCCGAGGTCTGTTACTACTCAACCAGCGGTAAAAATTCTACTAAAGATTTTCTACATGTAGAACTTGACGAACTTCTAAAAACATCCCATATCATCTCCATCCATGCCCCGTTAAATGAGAAAACTCTTAACCTTTTGGACTATGAACAGTTGTTAACTTGCAGAAGCAAAGCACTGGTTTTAAACCTTGGACGTGGCGGTATACTCAATGAAAATGCCATAGCACGCATAGTTGACGAGAAGAGTCTCTATTTTGGTTTAGACGTACTGAAAAAAGAGCCGATGGAACAAAACCATCCGCTCTTAAATGTAAAAAATAGAGATAATCTTTACATAACACCTCATATTGCATGGGCGAGTGTTGAAGCGAGAGATAGACTTATTGCAGGTGTTATAGAAAATATTAGATTATTTATAAAGAAGAGATCATAGCAGAGGCCGCTCTTTTTTTATCGGCTTTTTTGGCAGCAACAATTTTTCCTTTTAGTTCGGAAATTACGTTTCTTGCGGCTCTCTCAAACGACATGCCGAAATCAGACGCGCTCATATTTGCTTCTAGCGGAAATATTCTTGCCATAATATTGAACTATTTTTTAGGCTATCTTCTTTATGAAAAAACAAAAACAAAACTTCTCTCCTCAAAGAGTGGGGCAAAGGCATATAACTATGGGCATAAGTACGGTTACTATGCACTTTTGCTCTCATGGCTGCCGATAATAGGAGACCCGCTGACACTCGTTGCCGGAGTTGTCAGGCTTAGGTTTGCTTGGTTCGTTTTAATAGCCGGAACCTTGAGAATCGCAAGATACTACTTTTTAACTCTTGTGGTATAATTTAGTACATTTTAGCCATTGGTCGTGTAATGAGATTTATTTTAATTATTTTGTCGCTGGTTGTCTCTGTATATGCTGTGGAGAGGCCATTGAAGAAGGTTTCTCTTCAGCTTCAGTGGCTGGACCAATTCCAATTTGCCGGATATTATATGGCAAAAGAGAAGGGTTTTTATAGGGATGCCGGTTTTGATGTAGATATAAAAAAATTCAGCTACGAAACAGATACAATCGGTGATGTGGCAAGCGGTAAAACTACTTACGGCATAGGTCGTTCAAGCCTTATATGGTACTACTCAAAGGGTATGGAGATATCTATGCTTAGCGCAACATTCCAAACCTCACCCCTTACCTTGATAGCTCTTCAATCCTCAAAAATAGATGACATAAAAGATTTTAAAGGCAAAACGGTAATGGTAACAGAGGATGCGGTTGAGACAGCATCTGTACATGCTATGGTAAACTCTTCCAAAATAGGTGAAAAAAATATAAAGTTTAAAAAACATACTTTTGACATCAATGATCTTATTAATAAAAAAGTGGATTTATACGCAGGCTACGTCTCAAACGAACCGTTTATCCTAGAGAAAAAAAAGATACCCTATAGGCTTTTTTCACCAAAAGACAGAGGCTTTGATTTTTACGACGATATACTTTTTACCTCTCAAGAAGAGGTGCACAAAAATCCAGAGAGCGTGAGTAGCTTTAAAAAGGCGTCTATAAAAGGTTGGGAGTACGCTTTTGAAAATATAGAAGAGACGGTAGAAATAATATATAAAAAATACAATCCGACCAAGAAAACAAAAGATGCTCTGCTCTTTGAAGCATATGAGTTAAAAAAATTGGCCTATAGAGATGGTGAACCTTTTGGAGCCATCAATAAAAACAAAATAGAGAGAATTTTGGATATATATAGAGTTATGGGTCTTATAGAGGTTGATGTTGATTTACAAAGGCTGATTTTTAGCACGAAAGAGAAGTTTTTAAGTGAGAAAGAGCAGGCGTACTTAAACAAGAAGAGGGAGATTAAGGTTTGTGTTATCTCATCTTTGCTTCCGCTTAGCGACGTAGAGTATGGCAAGTTTGTAGGGATTGGTTCAGATATTTTAAATTTAACAAAAGAGAGTATTAGCACTTCATATAAATATATTTATACAGATAGCTGGGAAGAGTCTTTGCGGTATGTTAAAGATAAAAAGTGCGACATTTTGCCAATAACAATGTATTCATCAGAAGAAAAAGAGCTTAAATATACAACACCCTATCACTACGAGCCATTTGTTATAGTTACGAAAAAATCGCAAGATTACATAATAGATATTGACAGTATTTTGGATAAAGAGTTTGCGGTTGTCAAAGGAAGCCATTTTATAGAAGATTTGAGAAAAAGACATCCAAATATAAAATTAAACTATGTGGATTCGCTAAAAGATGGATTTAGCGGTGTTGAGAGAGGAAAATATTACGGATATATAGACAGCTTAATCACCACGGCATATACTTTTAAAAACATATCTAATGGACATTTGAGAATTTCCGGGCAATTTAACGATAAAGTCGGTTTTTGTTTTGGAGTAAGAGGCGATGATGAAACTTTATACAATATTTTTGAAAAAGTCTCAAAAAATATAAAGCACTCGGATATACATAAATTTTTTAGCGAATGGGTATCTATCAATTATATTAAGAGTGTAAAGTTTGAGTATTTAAAAGAGAGTATAGTTTTGGTTTTGTTAATAATATTTATAATTTTCTACAAACAATATATTCTAAAGAAAAAAAATATTGAGTTGGAAGAGTTAAAAGATAAACTTCTTGAGTTAAACCAGACGTTAGAATCAAAGATTGACGGTGCGGTAAGCGAGATGCAAAAAAAAGATACATATCTGCTCCATAAGTCTCGTCTTGCTCAAATGGGCGAGATGGTAAGCATGATAGCACATCAATGGAAGCAGCCGCTCAATGCAATATCAACACTTCAAATAGCAATGATAATGGCAATAGAGCTTGAAGAGTATAATTTATGTGATAAAAAAGAGAGAGAAGATTTTTTAAGTTTTTTAAATGACAAATTGAAAAAAATCGGGTTGCATACTCAAAACTTAAGCCATATCGTCTCAGATTTTAGTGATTTTTACAGACCAAACAAATATCAAGAAGATACTACTTTAAACAATCCGGTATTGCAAGGATATTGGCTGTTGGAAGATGCCCTGTCATCAGAAAATATAGATTTGTGTTTGGAACTTGGCTCCACAGGCAGAGTTATGCTCTTTAAAAATGAGTTTGTCCAAGTTGTTTTAAATATTATCAACAATGCAAAAGAGCAGTTTAAGGAAAAAAACATCAATGGCGCGCAGATTTTAATCAAAAGTTATGACAGAGATGATACGGCAGTAATGGAGATAAGCGATAATGCCGGCGGCATAGACGAGAGCATAATAGATAAAATTTTTGATCCATATTTCTCTACAAAATTTGACAAAAACGGTACAGGGCTTGGTCTTCATATGTCAAGAAATATTATAGAGCAGCACTAC
>DAIDMU010000116.1 GCA_027448805.1 Sulfurimonas sp.
CTTCTAAATACTATTTTTTGCTATAATAACGCGACTATTTAAAAAAGGGATTTTTTTGAAATTTACAACTGAGCAGTTAAAAGAAAAAATTAACGAATATAAAAAAAAGCTAAGTGTGATAGTTGTCGCACACCACTACCAAAGGGACGAGGTTTTTGAGATAGCGGATATAACGGGCGACTCATTGGAACTTGCAATTAAAACCAAGGCTGACAACTCGGAATTTGTGGTTTTTTGCGGTGTCGGCTTTATGGGGCAAAGCGTAAAGGTTTTATCTCCGAACAAAAGAGTTGTTATGCCAAAGGCAGCCTGCTGTGCAATGGCAAAAATGATTGACGGCATGCAGTTTGACGCATCAATAAAAGCGCTCAATGAAGCCGGTGTGCCGAATGAAAATATTTTGCCTATAACCTACATCAACTCAAATGCCGATGTAAAGGCGAAAGTAGGGCAAATGGGTGGCATGGTTTGTACAAGCTCAAATGCGAAAAAAATTATAACGACGGCACTTCAAGAGGGAAAAAAGATACTTTTTGTTCCGGATAGATGTTTAGGGCAAAATATAGCAAATCAGATGGGGCTCAAATCTTGCGTGATAGGAGACGGAACCAATCCCGCCGATGCGGATATCATCTGTTTTAACGGTTTTTGTTCTGTTCATCAGCTCTTCACGGTGGATGACATCAACTTTTACCGTAAAAAATATCCCGGAATTTTGATAGCTGTTCACCCAGAGTGCGACCCGGCAATCTGCGATGCTTCCGACTTTGTAGGCTCAACTTCACAGCTTATAAAATTCATCACGGATCTTCCTGAGGATCAAAAAGTTGCTGTCGGAACTGAGTTTAACATGGTCAATCGTCTTCGTTCAAAAAATACTTATGTTTTATCATCCACAAAACCGGAGTGTCCGACTATGAACGAGACAACTCTTAGAGATGTTTATGATGTGCTTAAGTCCATAGATGAAGGTGAGCCTTTAAATGAGATACAGATAGACGAAAATACTCAAAAATGGGCAAAAATCGCGCTAGAGAGAATGTTGGCGCTATGATGGAAGATTTTGTAAAAGCCTCATTGGCGCAGGATGTCGGTCGCGGAGATTTGTATGCACTGGTTGAGCCAAGCGTAGATACGACTGCAAAAATCATTGCAAAGAGCGATGGTGTTGTGGCTGGAGCAGAGTATGTAAATGTTTTGACCAGACTTGAGAGTTTTGAGATAAAATGGAACAAAAATGACGGGGAGAGTTTTATAAAAGGCGATGTTTTAGCCACTTTAAGCGGAACTTCACATGTTCTTTTAAAAATTGAGAGAACGCTGTTAAATATACTTCTTCATGCCAGCTCTATCGCAACCTTGACAAAAAAATATGTAGACATCGTAGAGCCTTACGGAGTTAAACTTTTAGATACAAGAAAAACGAGACCGCTTTTGAGGGTGTTCGAGAAGTATGCGACAAGATGTGGCGGAGCTATAAATCATCGCATGGGTTTAGATGACTCTCTGATGATAAAAGATACTCATCTGAAAACTATTAAAGATCTCAAAAGCTATATAGAAAAAGCTAGAAAAAAGATTCCTTTCACCGCAAAGATAGAGGTTGAAGCAGAGACATTTGAAATTGCAAAAGAGGCGTTTGCCGCAGGGGCTGACATAGTTATGTGCGACAATATGACGCACGAGCAGATTAGTAAAGTTGTAAAATATAGAGATGAGAATTTTTCACATGTACTGTTGGAAGCAAGCGGGAATATCTCGCTTGAGACCATAGAGAGCTATGCTAAAACAGGTGTCGATGCAATCAGCAGCGGCTCACTTATTCATCAAGCAAATTGGATAGATTTATCCATGAAGATAGACTAAAGCTGATATATGGCTGACGATCAGGAAAAAACCGAAGAACCCACCGCCAAGAAGATAGAGGATGCCAGAAAAGAGGGCAACGTTCCAAAATCTCAGGATGCCTCTGGTGTTATTACTCTCTTTGTTGCGATTCTTGCCTTTTTACTCCTTTTTCCGTATATGAGTTCTCACATGATTTTTCTGTTTAAATATTACTTTTCGCTTATAGGTATGAGCGTTGATAGAGCGTTGATGGTTAATATAGCAATAGTGACAAGCAAAGAGTTCCTTCTAATTGTTATGCCGCTTTCAATTTCAGTCGCTATAGCCGGTGTTGTAGCTGCAATTGCTCAGTATGGTTTTCTTTTTACTACAAAGGCAATTATGCCGGACTTTAAAAAGATAGATCCGATTAAGGGTACAAAAAATCTATTTTCTATGAAAAAAGTTGTTGACGGCATAAAAATAACTTTTAAATCTTTTACAACTTTGGGCGTGGGATTTATTTTCTTCTTTTTCTTCATAGTTGAACTTCCGACTGTTGCTCTTTTTGGGCTTGGCGATCAGATGGAGTGGCTTAGGGATAAGGCGATTGTTATCGCATTTGTAATGCTTTTAATTATTTTCATATTTGCAGTAATTGATATAATAATTGTTAGAAAACAATATTTTGACGGTCTAAAGATGAGCAAACAGGAGATAAAAGATGAGATGAAAAATATGGATGGAGATCCGCTCATCAAAGCAAAAATACGTCAAATTCAGATGCAAGCCTCAAGAAAGAGAATGATGGCGGCAGTTCCGACTGCTGATGTTGTCATAACCAATCCTACCCACTACGCCGTTGCTATAAAGTATGATGAACAGAAGTCGTACGCACCTATTGTTGTAGCAAAAGGGATGGACAATATTGCACAGCAGATTAAAAAAGTTGCCAGAGAAAACGGGGTCCATGTAGTCCAAAATCCTCCGCTTGCAAGAAGTCTCTATGCGCAGGTAGAGTTGGACAAACCGATACCGAACGAACTTTTTGCGGCAGTTGCGGAGGTATTGGCGTACGTTTACAAAATGAATAGGAAGTAGTATATAATCACAAAAAAGATAGGCAGCAGAGAGTAGCTCTAAATTGAATGAAATATTAGAAAAAATAGAAAAAGCCGGCCATATTGTTCTTGTATCACATCCGGCTCCTGATGCTGATTCAATAGGCAGTGCAAGCGCTATGTATGGTTTTTTGCTCCAAAAGCATAAAAAAGTTTCATGGTTTTGTAAATCTGATAAAATTAACCATAAACTCTCTTTTATTCCGTGGTTTGAAAATATAAGAGCAACATTTCCGGCTTCTGCAGATTTGGCAATTGCATTGGATTGTGCAGATAAAAAACGTTTGGGCGTAGATGTTAAGTGCGATTTGATAAATATTGACCATCATGCTACAAATAGCAGTTACGGCGATATAAACTTTGTTAAAACCAACGCTATAAGCACAACAGAGATATTGCATGATTTTTTTAAAGAAAACGGTCTGAAAATAAATAAAAAAATGGCAACGGCTTTGTACGCTGGGCTTCTAGATGATTCAGATGCTTTTTTGTCAGATGAGGTCGATGGCACGACATTTGCTTTGGCAAAAGAGTTAATAGAGCATGGCGCAGATTTTAAACTTTGTAATAAAAATATTATGAAAAGCGTCTCTCTGGCGGCTTTGAGACTAAAAGCCGTTATGTTAAAAAATATGTCGCTTGAGTTTGATGCGAGAGTTGCTCTTTTTTGCGTAAGCGATGAAGAAATGAGAGCTGCTGGGGCAGTTTTAGAGGATTGTGTAGCCGCACTTGAAGAGTCTCTAAAGCTCATACATGTAGAAGTCGCCCTGCTGTTAAAACAAAATAGTGATTTTACAATCAAAGGCTCTTTGCGTTCAAATTCAACGTTTGATTGTGCGAAAATAGCGGCAAAATTTGGCGGCGGCGGCCATATGAGAAGAGCTGGATTTGATATAGACAGCGTAATGACTTTAGATGAAATAAGAAGAGAAGTGTTAAATTTAATAAAGAAGGAAATAGTAGTTTGAGAAGAAGAGAAAATGGGTCTTTATATGGGATGTTATTGATATTTGCAATTGCAATAGGTGGAGCTTTTTATGTATATAGTTCTGTAATGTTTGAGAGAGAAATTCCTGCTATTTCTATGAAAAATAGCGGTTACTGGAATTTAAAAGATCCGCTGGAAGTTGCTATTGACGATATAAGCGGATTAAACTCATATAAAGTTACTTTTAAAAGTGCTACCGAAGAGACAGTTCTGTATCATGAGCAGTTTATGGAAGCCCACGAATCTGTAAAAGTAAAAATAGATCCGCCAAAGAGCGCTTATGCCATGAATGTGAAAAATATTAAAATAGTAGTTGAAGCAAGAGATGCAAGTAAATGGAATTTATTTAAAGGAAATATCGCTCGAAGCGAGTTTGAATTAAAAATTGACAAGAAAAGACCGCTGGTAAATATTATTGTAAACTCATATAAGATAAACAAGGGCGGTGCGGCGCTTGTAATATTTAAAACAGAAGACGAAAACTTAAAAGATGTCTATATTGAAACAAGTTTTGGTAAAAAATTTATTGCACAGCCGTTCTATAAAGAGGGTTATTACATATCGCTGCTGGCTTGGCCTATAACTGAAAAAGATTTTAAAGCAACTGTTGTAGCGGAGGATTATGCACAAAACACAATTCAGGCATACATTCCGCTCTATTTGCAGGATAAAATTTACAAGGTTTCAAATATCAAAATTGATGATAATTTCTTAAAAGGAAAGATTGCCGATTTAGCTGAAGAGTTTGAAGAGACGCAGGGTGTTGTTGATCCTATAAAGCAGTTTAAAATCATAAATGAAGATGTAAGAATTAAAAATGAAAAATTAATTCATGAAATAACATCTAAAGTTTCTGACAAGATGGTAAATGATTTTAAAATAAATAGCATGTATCCCCTTAAGAATGGTCAAGTTGTTGCCCACTATGGAGATCACAGAATCTACTCTTACAACGGAGAGGATATCAGTGAATCATATCACATGGGCTTAGATTTGGCAAGTAATGCAATAGCGGATATAAAAACCCAAAATAGTGGAAATGTTGTTTTTTCTGAGTACAACGGATTATATGGAAATATGCCAATAATAGATCATGGACTAGGTTTGTACACCCTTTACGGGCACTGTTCAACTGTTAACGTCAACAATGGCGATACCGTAAACGAGGATGCAACAATAGCAAATACAGGCAAAAGCGGGTATGCTATGGGAGACCATCTGCACTTTGGAGTTCTTGTTCAGGGAATTGAAGTTTATCCGGCGGAGTGGATGGATGAAAACTGGATGAAGCTAAATATTACAGATGTAATAAAGAGTGCCAAAGATATGATAGATAAACAAATATAGAAGTTATTGATTTTAATTGTAGGAACAAAAATGTATCAAACAACTATAAAAAAAAGTGTAGAACTGGTTGGAATAGGTCTTCATAAGGGTTCGGCTGTTAAATTAAGACTTGAGCCTTTGGAGCCAAATAGCGGTTTGATATTTTATAGAAGCGATGTTGATGTAGCTATCCCGCTGATTCCGGATAATGTTGTTGATACAAAAATGGCTACAGTTATCGGCAAAGACGGCTATGTAATCTCTACAATCGAGCATATGCTCTCGGCAATCTATGCCTACGGAATTGACAATCTTAGAATAGTGGTTGATGCCGATGAAGTTCCTGTAATGGACGGAAGCAGCGCAAGTTTTTGTATGCTTTTGGATGAAGCAGGTATTGCTTCGTTAGATGCGCCCAAAAAAATTATGCGAATAAAGAGAGAGATAATTGTGCAAGAGGGTGACAAATATGTAAAACTCTCTCCGTCGCCTGATTTGCAATACGGCTTTACGATTAAATTTCCGCATCCCGTAATTCAGCAACAAGATTATATTTTAAATTTTACCAAGCAGAGCTACAAAGATGAGATTTCACGCGCTAGAACCTTTGGTTTTTTGCATGAAGTACAATATCTTCGCTCAAAAGGTCTTGCACTCGGCGGCTCGCTTGAAAATGCTATTGTTTTGGATGACAAAAAAGTTTTAAATCCAGAGGGACTAAGGTTTCCTGATGAGTTTGTAAGACATAAAATTTTGGATGCAATCGGCGATATGGCACTTATCGGTATGAATTTTGTCGGCAATTATGAGGCTATGGCAGGAAGTCATGACTTAAACCATAAGCTTACTCTTGAACTTTTAAAAGATGCCCAGAATTACGAAGTTATAGAGCTTGTTGGCGAGAAGACAAAAGAGTTAGAAAAAGCATATGCTTAAAAGCGTTGATTTAGTTTTCATTACGCTGTCGTCTCCGATTCAAGTGGGAGTATACGAATGCAATCTGCTGATAGAGAGCATCTCAACAAATGAAAAAAGCTCAGATGCTCTGCCAAATATATTTAATGAACTCTCAAGCAGATATAAGATAGAGAAGCTATTTTACTCCAATGGACCTGGCAGTTTTATGGCAATAAAGATTGCTTATATCTTTCTAAAATCCATGAGTATATTGAAAAATATACCGCTGTTGGCTACGGATGCATTTTATTTTAATAAAAATCAACCAATCAAAGCGATTGGAAAGCTATTTTTTGTTAGAATCCGCTCAGAAATAAAAACTCAAAAACTAGAAATAGCGCCAGAGGTGAGCTTTATGCTTCCGGATGTGCTTGATTATAGTGAGTTTAGCACAACCGCTGCGCCTATTTATGGAATCGGAGCGGTTGGATAGGAATAATGTGACAGTAAGTGTGCCGGCAACTAGTGCAAACCTCGGACCTGGGTTTGATTCTTTAGGTTTAGCAGTTGATCTACGTAACGTAGTTGAATTTCATCCCTCAAAGTTCTTTAGTGTAAGTATTAAGGGCGAGGGTGAAAACAACCCAAAGCTAAAAGGTAATAATCTATTTATTAGTATTTTTAATGAGCACTACAATAGGCTGACTAAAAATCGACAAAGTTTTAAATTTACTTTTTACAATCAGATACCGATGTCGAGAGGCCTTGGAAGTTCATCTGCCGTAATTGTGAGTGCGATAGCGAGTGCTCATGAAGCAGCGGGCATAAATGTTTCAAAAAGAAGAATTCTAAATCATGCTTTGGTTTATGAGTCTCATCCGGATAATATTACCCCAGCCGTTATGGGTGGTTTTAACGCCGCAACGGTAGAAAAAAACAAAGTATTTTCCCAAAAAAAACATCTTCCCGATTATATTAAAGCGGTTGTTGTAATACCGAATAAGCAGATGAGCACATCAAAAGCAAGGCTGCTTCTTCCTAAGTCATACTCAAAAGAGAGTGCGGTATACAATCTCTCTCATACTGCACTAAGTGTTGCTGCTTTTTTTAATGAAGATTGGGAAATTTTAAAACTTGCTTCTCAAGACAGATTCCATCAAAAAGCAAGAATGAAAACTTTGCCTGAGCTTTTTAATGTGCAAAAAGTTGCATATGAGAGTGGAGCGTTGATGAGTACACTCTCAGGAAGCGGTTCTACATTTTTTTCTATGGTTTATGATGAAGATGCTGCGACAATAGCCGGTAAACTTGCTCAAAAATTCCCTGAATTTGTTGTTAAGGTTTTAAATTTTGACAATGATGGACTTATTGTAGAAAAGTAGGTTAATTTACATCTTCTTATCAAATCAAGGAACTTTTGGATATAATGGCAAAAAAATTTAATCAACCTCTTAGAATGTGTATATCTTGTCGGCAAAGAGATGCACAAATTAATCTTATCAGACTTCAGTGCTTAGATTCACAATTTAGTCTTTTTAGAGGTAGCGGTAGAAGTTTTTATATATGTAAAGTTTGTCTTGAAGATAGCAAGAAAGTATCAAAAGCGCTTATGCGGCAATGCAAAAGTGGGGACAAAGACAAATTTTCGAACATACTAAAGGAGATCATCACTGATGACAGAAAAAGTTAGAGTACACGAAATTGCTAAAGAGCTGGGAATCACTTCTAAAGATATAGTTAAAAAAGCCTTGGATATGGGTATTGATATCAAATCTGCAAACAGCTCGGTTACAATGCAAGAGGCCGAGAGTTTAATGAACTATATAATGAGCGGTGAATCGGCCAAAGCACCAAAGTCGGAAATAAAAGCAGATGTAAATTCAGCAAGTGATACTCAAAAAGAAGAAAAAACTCCTCAAAAAGAAATCAAAAAATCTGAAGTAAAAATACCTGTAAAAAACAAAGATGCTCAAGTAAAAGATACAAATAAAATAGAAAAAAATAGAGAAGAAGAATCAAAAACAGAAATTCAAGAAGAAGAGATTTTTGAGGATGATGATGCTCTCTCAGGCGTTGCTGATTCTAAAAAAATGATGATAAAGAAATCTGGACTTAAGATTGTAAAGAAAAAACAGCCAAAACCTGAAGAAAAAAGTGAGGAAAACTATTTTTCATCTTCACCTGCAAAACAGGCGACAGCAGTATCATCATACGGCAAGATAAGTGCTGAAGTTTTAGAAGAGCTTGCAAAAAAGAAAAAAGCGAAGCAGAGCGGCGCTTCAGGAGCTAAAAAGCAAGAGCAGGGGGTAAAAATTGATATATTCGGCGGCTCTTTGAGCGAAGTATCAATGGATATGGATGACCAGATTGTTCTGCTTGATTTAAACGCTACTGAGAGACGCGCAATTATTGAAGATGAGCCTAGAAAGCCAAAGGTTCCAAAACCTCTTGGCAGAAATTCAAATAAAAAATCAGCTCCTAAAGGTAGAAATGTTTCTCGTGATAAGAGAAAAAAATATACTAAAGATAAGCCGGAAGATTTAGTTGTAACTCATGTAGAGATTCCTGAGGATATTCGTGTTTATGAGTTCGCAGAAAAAGTCAACCGCCCTATTGCTGATGTTATAAAAGTTCTGTTTAGCCTCGGTTTAATGATGACGAAAAATGACTTTTTAGGCCACGATGAGATTGAGATTTTATCTGAAGAGTTCGGCGTTGAAGTAACTATTGTTGACCCTAAAGATGCTTTTAACTATGAAGAAGATTTGGCACATGAGCTAGATGCAGAAGCTACAGAGAGAGCACCCGTTATAACAATAATGGGGCATGTTGACCATGGTAAAACATCGCTTTTGGATGCTATTAGAAAAGCAAAGGTAACTCAGAGTGAAGCAGGCGGAATTACTCAGCATATCGGAGCTTATACGATTGAGCAGCATGGCAAAGCCATTACGTTTATAGATACGCCAGGTCACGCAGCGTTTTCTCATATGCGCCAAAGAGGTACGGATGTTACCGATATTATTGTTATTGTTGTAGCAGCGGATGATGGTGTTAAGCCTCAGACAGAAGAGGTTATAAAGTTAGCAAAAGAGTCTAAAGTTCCGGTTATTGTGGCACTTAACAAAATGGATAAAGAGAGTGCAAATCCTGATATGGTTAAGGGTCAAATGGCTGAACGTGGCCTAAATCCTATTGATTGGGGCGGAGATATTGAGTTTATTCCACTATCTGCAAAAACAGGAATGGGAATTGACGATTTATTGGAAAATATCCTGTTGACTGCAGAGGTTTTGGAACTTAAAGCAAATGAAAATGCAATGGCAAAAGCTGCCGTAGTTGAGTCTTCGCTTGAAAAAGGTCGCGGTCCTGTTGCAACCGTAATTGTACAAAACGGTACGTTAAAAGTTGGTGATTATGTTGTTTGCGGTAGCGCATATGGTCGCGTAAAAGCTATGATTGATGAAAACAAGCAACAGATTAAAAGTTTGAAACCAAGCCATACTGCGGTAGTTGTCGGTTTAAATGAAGTTCCGTCTTCAGGTGAAGTTATGATGGCTGTAAATAATGAAAAAGAGGCTAGAGAATATGCTCAAAAACGTCATGAGTATGACAGACACAAAGAGCTTTCACACAGCACTAAATCTACTTTAGAAGATATGACGAGCATGATTGCCGAGGGAAGACTAAAGTCGCTTAAAGTTGTTCTAAAAACAGATGTTCACGGTTCGCTTGAGGCTATTAGAAGTTCATTAAGCGAGCTTAGAAATGATGAAGTTAAGATAAATATCATCTCTTCAGGTGTCGGCGGAATTACTGAAAATGATGTTGAACTTGTAAGCAACAGTGAAAACTGTGTACTGCTTGGATTTAATGTTCGCCCGACAGGCAGCGTAAAAGCTCTTGCTAAACAGAGAAATGTTGATATTAAAACATACTCAATCATCTATCAGCTTCTTGACGATATGACGGGAATGCTAACAGGTATGATGGCTCCGAAGTTCTCAGAGATAAATACAGGTCAGGCTGAAGTTAGAAACACATTTAAAGCGCCTAAAGGTATGGTTGCCGGATGTGTTGTTGTTGAGGGTAAACTTATACGCGGCGGTCTTGTTCGTGTTATACGCAACGGTGTTGTTGTCCACGAGGGCGAGCTTACGTCACTTAAACGTTTCAAAGATGATGTTGAAGAGATAGGCAATGGTTATGAGTGTGGTGTTATGATTAAAGGTTATGACGATGTTATCGTTGGCGACGTAATTGAAACATTCAAAAAAGTTGAACAAAAAGTATCTCTGTGACCGAAGCTCAGATCAAAGTCAAAAGAACCGAATCGCTTTTACTTGAGTTAATTCCTGAAGCGCTCGGTTCCCTGAATGATGAGAGATTGCATGAATTAGATGTAATTGACGTAAAGTGTTCACGCGGAAGAAGCGATGCAAAGATCTATCTTGACCCCGCTTCTTACAGTGAAGGGCAAAAAAACGAGTTTATAAGACTTCTAAAAAATGCCAGACCGATTGTAGAGACTTACTGCATGAAAAATCAGGGCTGGTTCCGTTCTCCTAAATTTACGTTTGAGTTTGATGAACAGATGAAAAAGGCTCAAAGTATTGAAGAGCTGTTTAAAAAAATTGCTAAAGAGTAGGCAGGTTGATTTATGAGTTTAGAAAAAGATATAGAGTCGTTTGTTAAATCAGTTGGCTTGGAACTTTATGATATCTCTGTTGTTAGAGAAGGCGAAGATACTATTTACAGAGTAAGTGTTCTTTCAAATGAGATGCAAAACGAAAGAAAAAGAAGTGTTACTTTAGATGAGTGTGTTAATTTGACGCACCTTATTTCACCTCTTTTAGATGTGACACCGCCTCTCTCAGGAGATTACAGACTTGAAGTCGGAAGCCCAGGTATTGAGAGAAAAATATCTACATTAAAACAGTTTGAGATGTCGGTGGGAGAGATGGTTTCTCTTGTCTTAAAGTCAAAAGATAAAATCAAGGCAAAACTGCTTAGAGTTGAAGATTCTAAAATTATTCTTGATGCTGATGGTGAAGAGGTTAGTGTTGATTTTCCTCAAATCGTAAAAGCTAAAACATATTTTGAATGGTAATAGATAACAATTTTTATATGAAATTAGCCTTGGATGAGGCTTGGAAGTATCAGGGTTTAACCTACCCGAATCCTGCTGTTGGCTGTACAATTATTGGAGGCAGCGGCGAGATTCTAGCGGTTGAAGCTCATAAAAGAGCCGGAGGGCCGCATGCCGAAGTTGAAGCTCTTAAAAGTGCATACTTAAATCTTACTGATGATAAAAAAATCTTAGATCTAAACTCTTCATCCGATATTCATACATATCTATTAACAAACCACAATAATTGCTTTAACGACATCTCACTGTTTACTACGTTAGAGCCGTGTTCACACATAGGCAAAACGCCATCTTGCGCAACTCTCATTGCTGATTTGGGTATAAAAAAAATATTTGTCGGCTCAAAAGATATAAACAAAGAAGCCTCTGGCGGTAGTGAAATATTAAAAAAAGCAAATGTACATGTACAAACAGATGTTTTGGCAAATGAGTGTGAAGAACTGCTAGCTCCTTTTAAACTTTGGAGCGAAAAAAGATTTGTTTTTTTCAAATGGGCGCAGAGATTAAACGGCACGTTAGATAACGGGGTTATAAGCTCAACTAAGTCAAGAACTTTGGTTCACGCGATGAGAGATGTTTGTGATTTGCTGGTTGTCGGCGGCAGTACAGTTAGAATTGACAGACCGATATTAGATGCAAGGCTTGTCGGCGGAAGAGCACCTGATGTTTTAATACTCTCAAAAACAAAAGAGTTTGACCAGAGTATTGGGCTATTTAGTGTCAAAAATAGAAAAGTTATGATTATGGATAATTTTTCTATTTTTGATAACTACAAAAATATTATGATTGAGGGGGGAGAAAATATGTTTGAACTTACTAAAGAGATTGTTGAGTACTACTTATGTTTCGTCTCTCCTTCTATTGGCGGCAAAAAATCATTTATCGGCAGAGAGTGTAAGCTTGGTATTTTAAATATACTCCAAGATGAGCAAGATATAATTATGTGGATGAAGCAAGAGAATGACAGAGGAAGCAATTAAAATGGAAAAACAGGAAAAAATCGTATCAATGTTTGATGATATTGCGCCGACATACGACACTGCAAATCGTGTTATGAGTATGGGCGTAGATAAGAGTTGGAGACGAAAAGCCTGTGATTTAGCTTATGAGTTCTATGCAAAAGAGTCTATCGATAAGATTGTTGATGTTGCTTGCGGTACGGGCGATATGATGGACTTTTGGAAAAAAAGATCAATCTCTAACGGCATAGCTGTCGGTGAGATCGTAGGCGTTGACCCGTCAAAAGGGATGGTTGGTGTCGCAAGAGAGAAGTATCCTAAATTTAACTACCATATTTCAACGGCAACAAATATACCTCTCTTAGATGCCACTGCCGATATACTTAGCATTACATACGGCATAAGAAACGTAGTTGAGAGGCAAGAGGCGCTCGGAGAGTTTAACAGAGTTTTAAAGGCTGGAGGTCTTGTTGTAATACTAGAGTTTATGAAAAATGACAATCCTTCGCTTCTTGGAAAAATAAGGGACTTTTATATGAATAAAATTTTGCCTAAAATCGGCGGATTTATCTCTAATAACCTAGAAGCATATGAGTATCTTCCAAACTCGATAGAAGATTTCTCAACGGTTGAGAATATGAAAAAAGAGCTTGAAGCTGCCGCTTTTGAAGTTGTCTATACAAAGAGTTTCTCTATGGATATCTCAACTCTTTTAATAGCAAGAAAAAAATAGGCACCAAGTGTACACGCTTAGTGTCTCCTCGCTAAATGAGCAGATAAAAACTCTGCTTGAGAGCACATTTGAGAGGGTATTGGTTGAGGGAGAACTCTCTCGCATAACTTTTCACAACAGCGGACATATATATTTTACTCTAAAAGATGAATCATCTACAATCAAAGCCGTTATTTTTAAAGCAAATGCCGCAAAACTTAAGTTCCAACTCCAAGAGGGGCTAAAGGTTGTTCTAGATGGAGCAGTAACGCTCTATAAGCCTCGCGGTGAATATCAGATAAACTGTTTTACAATTCAGCCATCTGGGCACGGTGCGTTGGCACTGGCGTTCGAGCAGCTAAAAAACAAGCTCTCGATGCAGGGATATTTTGACATATCAAGAAAAAAGCAGCTTCCTAAATTTCCGAAAAAAATTGCTCTTATAACTTCAGCTACGGGTGCAGCCCTTCAAGATATGCTAAGAGTGGCACAAAACAGATATAGAGCTTTGGAAATTGATATTTATGATGTTTTGGTTCAAGGGGAGAGTGCTGCGCCATCTATTGTAAGAGCGCTACAGAGTGCAGATACAAAAGGGTACGATGTTATCGTAGTAGGTCGCGGCGGCGGAAGCATTGAGGACTTGTGGGCTTTTAATGAAGAGATAGTTGCAGATGCCATCTTTAAAGCCGCAACTCCGATTGTCTCCGCTGTTGGGCATGAGATAGATTGGGTTATAAGCGATTTTGTAGCAGATGTAAGGGCTCCTACACCTAGTGCCGCAATGCAGATGGTGCTTCCGGACTCTAACGAACTTTACCAATATATTGACTCTCTGATTTCTCAAAATAACCAAATAATTTTGCAAAAAATTTATAACTCAAAACAAGAACTTACCCATTTGCTAAGTCTATATTCACAGCACTCAATTGAGAAAAAAATAGGCCATAAAATAGATGAAATCAAGCAGTTTCGAGACTCTTTCAACCAAACAATCTCATTTAAAATGCAAAGTTTCTATAAAGAGGTTGAGTCAATAAAAATAAGATTTCCGCATCTCATTGAGAGCAGGATAAATATTGCTCAAAATCAAGTGTTGACTCTGCAAAAAATGCTAGAATCCAACCATCCGAAATTAAAAACAAAAAAAGGTTTTGCGCAGATTTCCAAAGACTCCAAAGTTATCGATATAGAGTCGCTAAAAGTTGATGAAACTTTTGATTTAATGAGTGATAGGGTTATCGTAAGTGCGAAAGTGCTTAATAAAATAGATATATAGGGATTTATATGAATTATCCAAAGTTTTTTGACACTGTTGAGAGCATCAAAGTTGTAGATCCTCTCTCGAATGTTTTAGGTGCCTTTGAAGGCGGCTTGTACGAGTTTAACTACTTGGAGGTAGTAAAAGCGGCGGGACACAGCTGCCCTACTGTTGCAGGCGCATATATTACAACTTTAGTCGGGCTAAAAGCTCTCTATCCAAACTCTCCGGCAATCAGAGGAGAGATAAAAGTTGAGTTTAAAGAGTCTTTGGAAGATGGTGTTGCAGGCGTTATAAGCAATGTTATTTCTCAGATTACCGGAGCGACCGATAAGAGCGGCTTCAAAGGATTGAGCGGAAAATTTGCCCGTCACTCTTTGATGAAATTTGATGCAAAAATAAGCTCTTCGGTCAAGTTTACAAGAGTTGACAACGGCAAGAGCGTAGAAGTTTATTACGACCCCTCTTTAGTCGGCGGAAGCCCAAAGATGCAGCCGTTAATGCAAAAGATGATGGGTGGAATGGCAAATCCGCAAGAGAAGAAAGAGTTTGGCGAACTTTGGCAGGATAGAGTTAAAAGAATTTTTGAAAATATACCAGCGGTTGTCAAGGTTATAATTTAGTACATGTAATTTTTTTGTAACCTATTAGCTATACACTTCTTTGAAAAAATAAGAAGGAGTGTCAATGGTCTATTTTGAGAATGCAAAAGTAGGTGAAAATATTTATGATCTGGTATTTGGCGCTGGAAAAATCGCTAAAATATTTGACAACAGCCACTATAAAATAATGATAGATTTTAAAAACGGTTATGAGGTTCCATACACCGAAGAGGGTGTCTCGGGATGGGGAAACTTTAGTAAACAGACTCTTTTTTACAAGAACGATATTGATCTTACTGACGTAGACTTCTCTCCGGTTTCAAAGCTGCTCTCTGCTAAAAAAATTATAAAGCTCAGGGAGAAAAACAGGCTTCAGGTAAGATTTCCTTCCGGAGTTTGGAAAAATGTAAAAAAGGCTGAAGCCTCTTATGTTGAGGATCTGCTTGAGAGAGAAAAGTACTACATGTTTAGAAAAAAGCCAGAAAAAAAGAAGAATGATTAGCAGCACAGAAGCACTCTTTTATAGCCGAATTATAACAACTCCTATCGGTGATATGATTGCCATTGCAAGTGATAATGCTATTGTTTACCTTGACTTTATAGATGATAACGAAACTCCCCAAATCAACAATCAAAACCACCGCCTCTTAATTAGATTAGAAGAGGAACTTGGCGAATATTTTGCACAAAAACGTCAACTCTTTACTCTACCTCTCTCTCCAAACGGAACAACATTCCAAAAAGCGGTTTGGGAAACGCTTCTTAAAATACCGTATGGTTCTACGCTCTCATACGCCGAAGAGGCAAAAATGTTTGGCAACCCAAAAGCCACCAGAGCAGTTGCGAGTGCAAATGCCAAAAATCCAATCTCCATTTTAATTCCGTGTCATCGCGTAATATCATCAAATGGAAGTATTGGCGGATATAGCGGAGGGCTGTGGAGAAAAGAGTTTTTGCTATCCCTTGAAAATAAAACTAAGAACAAAAAAACATAATTTAAGCAATATTTAAAAATTGCAGATGTATAGTGTGGAATAGACTGATAATTTTTATAATCAGAAGTTATACAAAAGTGGCTTTTTTTGACACTTTTGTATCACTTCTATGCTGGTGATAATAAAGATAACAGGAGATAGAGATGAAAAAGATAGTAAAAATATCGATGGTTGCAGTTGTTATGATGGGTGTTGGTGCAGTTTCTGCTCAGGCAGAAGGGGCTGATATATTAACAAATATAAAAGCAAATGGGCAGGTTAGAGCTCGTTATGAGATGGTTGATGCCGATGATGCAGCCAACAAACCCAATGCAAACGCGCTTACTAACCGTTTGGCTTTGGGTGTCGGGGCGGATTTATTTGGAACAAATTGGTTAAGTGCTTACGCTGAGATGATAGACGTTCGTGCTTTAAATGATAATTACTTTGATGGTTATGACGGTCAGCACGATACGGTAGCAGATCCTGAGCAGACCCGCCTCTCTCAGGCTTATGTTGATCTAAAAATGGGCAAAACAAAGCTTCGAGTCGGTCGTCAGGCTATCAACCTTGACAATGTGAGATTTGTCGGTAATTCAGATTGGAGGCAGATGCCGCAAACGTTTGATGCATATACTCTTATGGACAACACTTTTGAGAGTTTGAATCTGTTTGCTTCTTATATTACCCAAGTTGACAGGCTTTTTGATTCTGAAATTTTAAGCGGAACCCATGACGGAAAATGGGATACAAGAAGCATACTCTTAAACGCTTCCTATAAATTAATGCCTGAGCTTAAAGTTACTGTTTATGACTATATGATAGGTCAAGGAACAGGTAGTGCAGCAGGAGGCAGTGATACTTACGGGTTGGCGTTTACAGGCGACATTGCCGTCTCCGATGCACTTAAGTTAAACTACCGTGCAGAGTATGCTAAACAGACAGACCCTGCTATAGAAAATTCAGGTGTAACCGGGAATTTAAATGTTGATGCTGATTATATGAACTTTGAAATTGGCGCAAGTGCAAGCGGCCTCCTGCTCGGTGCTCAATATGAGGTGCTAAGCGGAACAAATGGTACAGACGGCAATACAGCTTTTAGTACGCCATTTTTCTCCGGACATCCGCATAATGGCTGGGCAGATGTTGTTACTCCGACACAAACTGCGGGTTTGGAAGATATAAGCATTATGGCTGGATATACATCAAAAGAGTTTGGTACTGCTAAAGTGATCTACCATGATTATGCAAGTGAAGTTGGAAATATTGACTATGGTACGGAGCTTGATGCCGTGTACACAAGAGCAGTGCCTGGGATAAATAATTTAACCGGCATGTTAAAAGTTGCTGATTTTGACGCTGATGCGAATGGCGGTAAAGTTGATACTACGAAATTTTGGGCAATGCTGGATTTAAAATTTGCTACAAAATAGCTAAAATTTTCAAGCCGCTAAGAGCGGTTTGAAATCTTAAGTCAGCAGTGTTATTTCATTACCAAAGTTGGAAAATATGTGTGAAGAGTTACTGCAGTTTGAGCTGAGAGCTTTTTCATCATCCTCTCAAACTTATCTTCTTTGTTCCATATTGGTTCATGTACTCCGCTAAGCTGGGCTGCTCTGTTTTTAGCATCATGGCCTACGCCTATGCTATCTACCAATCCGACATCTTTTGCTTGGTGGGCTGTAAATATATGAGCGTTGGCAAAGTCATCTCTTTTGTTTATATCTAATTTTCTTGCATTAGCGACATCGGTCGTAAAAAGGTCATATGTTCCATATATGACTTTATTCAGCTCTTTTATCTCAAACTCAGTCCACTCTCTATCGCCTGTGCCGACTTTTTTATACTTTCCGGCTTGAACACTTTGGGTTTTTATGCCTATTTTGCTCATTAGCTCACTAACATCAGCACCCTGCATAATGACACCGATACTCCCAACCATAGAGCCTGGGTTCGCGATTATCTCATTTGCCCAGATACTTGCGTAGTAGCCGCCGCTTGCAATAATTCCGCTCGCATAGACTATTACTGGTTTTTTCTCTCTGGCTCTTTTTACGGCATACGCTACCTCAATAGATGGGGCAACTGCTCCTCCAGGCGAGTCAACATTTAACAAAATACCTTTTACATGTTGGTTTGATGCTGCTTCATCAATCTGTTCAACAACCTCTGAAACATCTATAATAGGACCGGTTAAGTGAATTTCTTCAAGATTATGCTGTTTTAAATCTTCGTCGCTGCTCGGTGCAAAGATTAAAAAAACTATAAGTAGAAAAATCATAGCCTTAAAGTGGTTTTGAATAAACCGCATTACCGCTAAAATTGGAGAAAAGATATTTTTTAGAAACTGCATTAATTACCTTTTTTTAACATTCCGTTTATATAAACTTTTGAGATATTATATCTATGAAGTATTAAATGAATGGCCAACTCATCGTTTGGTTCTCTGTCCAAATCAAGGACAATCATATCGGCATTTTTGCCTTCTGCTATTTCTCCAGAGTTAAGACCCAATGCATCTGAAGCATTTATTGTAATGCTTTTTATCAGTTTTTTTGCCAAATCAAGCAGAGGCATGTTTGAGTGCATAAAAAGGGCTATTTTCATCTCTTCAAAGAGGTTTAGTTCATAGTTTGAACTAAGTCCGTCGGTCGCACATACCCATCTTATGTTGTGTTTCTCCAGTCCTGCCAAATCAAGCGCACCGTTGCCCAAAAGCCTGTTTGAGATTGGGCAGTGGATTACGGTATGAGAGTTTTTACAGAGAGTTTTTAACTCCTCTTCATTAGCTTTTACGACATGAGTGAGCAGTGCTTTGTATCCGTCAAAGTGCTCTAAAAATTCGCTAGAATCACTGAGGGCACTATTTTGTTTTAATAAATTCTCAAAAAATTCTTTAAAATCACCGCTGCTCTTGTCAAGCCAATCACGCTCGGCATTGCTCTCCATAAAGTGCGCAGTCAGTTTAAGATTTTCATTTTTAACCCTCTGGAGCGCTTTTTTGATTAAAATCGGGTGAACGGAGTATGGCGAGTGGATAGCAACTGCAGGATAAAATCCCTCTCTTTTTACACCCTTTGATGCATCCAGTCTTGCTGAAAAATCGCCAAAAAGCGCGTCCGCCATTGTGGCCTGCGAGCCTATGAGTTCATTGAAAAAAACAACATTTTGAGGTGCATCTGCGCAGACCTCCAAATCCATGCCGTGCGAGCTTATCGCACCGAACGTGGTAATTCCGCCCTCAAGCATAGAATTAATCGCTTTTTTCATACACTCGTCGCTGCACCCGTTAATCAGCTCCTCGCGATTTTCAATAACACTGTAGAGCCAAGAGATAAAATCACCGTATGAGAGCTCGGTTTTATTTGCGCTGAACTCTATGTGTACATGCGCATTTATAAGTCCCGGCATTAGAAGCGAGTTTTTTTGTAATTTTGTAATTTTGGCACTTGGAAAATCTTTTAGCAACTCCTCAAGCGGAGCAATCTTATGTATAATTTTGTCAAATGCCACTGACATATTTGAGAGAAGAGTATTGGGCGTTAATATATAACTTGGAGTTATTATTTGCATATTTTATCTTTTTTAAAAATTTAAAATAGATTATGCTTAATTTAGATAAAATAGCTCCTTAAAAATAGTAATTATTAAATAAAAAGGTAGAAGATGAAGATAGTAGTAATTCAGGGACCAAATTTAAATATGTTGGGTGTAAGAGAACAGCAGATTTATGGTTCGATGAAATTAGAGCAGATACATGCTCAAATGAAAGATTTTGCAAGCCAGAGCGGTATGGAGATAGAATTTTTTCAAAGCAATTTAGAGGGTGAGCTTGTGGACAAGATTCAAGAGTGTTATGGGGATGCAGACGGCATTATCATTAACGCGGCTGCATATACGCACACCTCAATCGCAATTCGTGATGCCATCTCTGCAGTAAATCTTCCTACTATGGAAGTCCATATCAGCAATATTTATCGTCGTGAAGAGTTTAGAAAACAAAATATGATTGCACCTGTTTGCTCATCGTCTATCGTTGGATTTGGTCCATTTGGGTACCATTTGGCAATGGTTGGAATGCTTCAAATGATGAACGAGATAAAAGCAGTTCAAGAGATGCAAAAACAGGCAGCTCAAGCTCAGTAGTCATGTATATAAAACGCAAGTTAAGCGATAGTCTTACAACTTTCAAAGGCTTACGTTTTGGCAGGATAAATAGCAAAAAAAGTCTCCATCGCTACAAGGTTACAGTCGGTATAGGCGGAAATCTTGGCGATGTAAAAAGAAGATTTGAGCATCTTTTTATATATTTTAAAAGAGATAAAAGAGTTGAATTATTGCAGACGTCATTGATTTTGAAAAATCCTCCTTTTGGTTTTGCCAATCAGGATGATTTTTTTAATTCAATAATTGTACTAAAAACGAGTATGCAACCAAAAGTTTTTCTGGATTATTTAATGAGAGTAGAGAAAAAATTTGCCCGTAAAAGAAGTTTTGCGAATGCTCCAAGGACACTGGATTTGGATATTATTTTTTTTGATAAGAGAGTTGTTAAAACGTCTAAGCTACAAATTCCACATGCAGAGTGGGACAAAAGAGAAAGTGTGCTGATACCATTGATGGATATAAATAAATGAAGATATTGACTTTTACCGGAAAAACGCCATCAGAAGCTCTTAAAAAGGCCAAAATGCATGCCAACTACGCTCAGATGCTTCATATTGATACAAAAGAGATTCAAAAAAAATCATTAGGCAGAGAGCCGATTTATGAGATAGTTATGGGGCTAGAGAGTGACGTGGAACATGAGACCTATAATAAAGTAAACACTATACCAAAAGACGGGAGACCACTCACTCAAAAAAGTGCTGATGTTTTGTATGATATCTCCTACGCGGCAAGGCAGATATCAAAAATTGCTGATGTAAGAGACCCTCTTTACCAGTATCAAGAGCAGGAGCAATCAGCGCAGAATATATTTGAGCCAAAAGAGCTAAAAGAGATAAAGTCGGAAATAGCAAAACTTGGCGATAAAGTAAAAATTATTCAAAATATGTTTTGGGATGAAAAAGCGCCTGATTTAGAGAGCCATATACCGTCTGAATTTGCAGAGATATACAGACTTGCTTCTCAAAGCGGTATGAACAGAGAACATCTTGACGCCATTATGAGAATGACTCTGGAGCATATGCCTTTTAAAATGAGGGAAAATTCGGCAACTGTAAAGAGATACTTTCAAACCATTCTTAGAAAAATGGTGCCTGTAAGAATGGAGGCTACTCCATCCATAGGAAGCAAGAAAGTTATTATGCTGGTTGGTCCGACGGGTGTGGGCAAAACAACATCAGTGGCGAAGTTGGCCGCAAGATACTCGTACTTGATGCAAAAAAAGTATAAAGTAGGGCTTATTGTGCTGGACACCTACCGCATAGGCGCCGTTGAGCAGTTAATGCAGTACGCAAGAATGATGAAGCTAGGCATTGAAACCGTCGTTGACCCGTTGGATTTTGGAAGTGCGCTTGATTCTCTGAAATATTGTGACTATATTCTTATTGATACAATGGGTTCAAGCCCATACGATAGAAATAAAATTGAGAAGATATATGAGTGCTTGAATGGGAATGATGCCAAATATAACATTGATGTTGTTCTGGTGATGCCAAGTTCTATAAAATATGAAGATTTAAAAGCTACATATGAAAATTTCTCATCTCTTAATGTTGATACGCTTATGTTTACAAAACTGGATGAAACAAGAGGTTTTGGAAATATATTTTCTCTTGCATACGAGACAAAAAAACCTATAAGTTACTTCTCTGTGGGACAAGAGGTGCCTGAAGATTTAGTGTGTGCAAGCAGCGACTTTTTAGTTGAGTGTTTGCTAAACGGCTTCAACAGGAGCAAAGCATGATTGGGCATCAGGCTAAGAAGCTGGAAGAGCTGGTCTCTTCAAACTCACAAAAAAAATCTAAAAAAACTCGTTTTATTGCAATTACAAGCGGCAAGGGCGGCGTCGGAAAAAGTACGATAAGCTCTAATTTGGCCTATGTTCTCTCTCAGAACGGTCTTAATGTAGGCATATTTGACGCTGATATAGGACTTGCGAATTTGGATGTAATGTTCAATGTGAAAATAAAGAAAAATATTCTACATGTACTAAAAGGAGAAGCAACCGTAGCCGACATCCTAGTCCCCATCACTAGAAATCTTATACTTATTCCGGGAGAGAGCGGTGATGAGATACTCAAATATTCCGACAAAGCCCTTTTTGAGAGATTTATGAGTGAAGCCGAGATTTTAGACAAACTCGACATTATGATTATAGATACCGGTGCAGGGATCGGAGAGCATATACAGATGTTTTTAGATGCCGCAGATGATGTTATAGTCGTAACGGTTCCAGATCCAGCAGCTATTACCGATGCTTACGCAACAATAAAAACAATTGCAGTTTTAAGAAATGATATAAGTTTAATTATGAATCAGGTAAAGAGCGATAAAGAGGCAATTGCCGTATATGAGAAGATAAAAAAAGTTGCTTTAGCCAATATTGGGAACAAGTTGGATTTGAAATTAATCGGAAAGATAAATAGCGACGTAAAAGTTTCATCTTCCGTAAAACAAAGAGCGCTTTTTAGTGTTTCACATCCTGGCTCAAGTGTGCATAAAGATATAGTTGCTATTGCCAATACGATTAGTCAAAATTTGGAACGAAATGTGCTAGTTTCACCTAGCGAGAGTGGATTGTCTGGGCTTTTTAGGCGTTTGGTAAAACATTTTTAAATCAAATTTGAGGCTATTTTAGATGCTGGGCGAGAATTTTGTATATTTTTTTACTGTTCAAGGCTTTTTTGTCGGAATAGTTTTTGGTATATTAAAGTCATTTGACGCAGAGGGTTTACTCGTATATACATTTTTTATAACTGCATTTTTTTATCTATTTTCACATATAATCGTTGCCTTTTACTACAGAACTACAATTGCAAAAAACCATTTTTTTCCAAAAGATTCACATGAGAAAAAGCTTGATTTTTTTGTACTTGAAATAAACAAAAGAGAAAAACTTATAGATTCTGCAATTAAAATTACGGATGCCGCAGTTAAAACGAACGCTATGGATTTCGGAGATAATTTATGATTACTGCATACACGCAAGATCTGAAGCATAAAGAAGATGAACTGGCTATTCAATACTTGCCGGCTGTTAAAGCTATGGCTTTTAGACTAAAAGAGAGACTGCCAAGCTCTGTTGATTACATGGATCTCTCGGCTATCGGTACTGAAGAGTTGATAAAACTGGCGAGAAGATATGATGAAAAACTAAATGACTCTTTTTGGGGATATGCAAAAAAAAGAGTTTATGGAGCTATGCTTGATTATTTAAGAAGCTTAGATATACTTAGTCGTTCAAGCAGAAAGCTTATAAAGGCGATAGATTACGCCGTTGAAGAGTATAGAGCTATTCATGATGAAGAGCCTACAGATGAAGAGTTGGCGGTAATTTTAAGCGAGAGCGTAGAAAAAATTCACGAAGCAAGGATTGCCTCATCTATTTACACCGTAATGCCGCTTCATGACCAGCTGCAGGCGGGAGATGAAGGCCTGGCACTTGCAAATATAGAAAAAGATGAGTTGATTAATGTTATTAAGGCAGTACTTAGTGAATATAGCGAGAGAGAGCAGTTGATAATACAATTTTATTACTTTGAAGAACTTTCTCTTAAAGAGATTAGTGATATTTTAAATATTACAGAATCAAGAATTTCGCAAATCCACAAATCTGTAATACATAAAATTAAAGAGAGTGTAGGAGCTTAATATGGCAGATATACTTTCACAAGAAGAGATAGACGCGCTTTTAGATGTTGTTGATGATGAGAGCGATGATGGATTTGACGGCTCTGACGACTCTCCCATTTCGCAAAGACAGGTAACACTCTACGATTTTAAAAGACCAAACAGAGTTTCAAAAGAACAGCTTCGCGCATTTCGCGGTATCCACGATAAAATGGCAAGATCTTTGGCTTCGCAGATATCTTCAATAATGCGCTCGATTGTCGAGATACAGCTCCACTCCGTTGATCAGATGACGTACGGTGAATTTTTAATGTCACTGCCAAATCCTACAAGTTTTAATGTTTTTTCTATGAAGCCATTAGAGGGAAGCGGAGTAATAGAGATAAATCCATCTATCGCTTTTCCGATGCTAGACCGTCTTCTTGGCGGTAAGGGCGAACCTTTTGACGCAAGCCGCGAATTTTCAGACATTGAGCTCAGTCTTTTTGAGACAATTTTAAGAGTTATGATGAGCACCCTTAAAGAGGCTTGGGGACCTGTTATGGATGTTTTTCCAAATGTCGAGTCTAAAGAGTCAAGTCCTAATGTTGTACAAATTGTTGCTCAAAACGAGATTGTCGTAATGGTGGTAATGGAAATCATCATAGGGCAAAGTTCCGGAATGATGAATATCTGTTATCCGGTAATTGCGCTTGAACCTGTTTTGCCAAAACTTGCAAGCAGAGATTTGATGCTTAATGAGACAAGTACAAAAAAAAGTAGAAATACAGAACTGCATGTACTTCTTGGCGGTGCTAAAGTTGGAGTAGAAGCTATGCTTGGCGACGCGGAACTAACATTGAGAGATGTTTTAGAACTGCAAACAGGCGATGTAATAAGACTGACAAGTCCTGCAGACGATGTCGTAACAATCTGTGTTGACGGCAAGGACAGATTTCGCGGTAAAATCGGTCTAAGAAGATTTAGGAAATCTATACAAATTAGTGAGATAATTGAGACAGAAAAAGATGCTGTAAAAAGAGCGTTAGAGAACCTTGAATCTATAAGACGTGAAAAAATATCCGGCGTAAAAGAGATTATGTTTAAAGAAGAAAATGAAATGGATGAGGATTAGACAATGAACAACTTTATGAAGCTATTTGAGAACGAAACCGTAGGTACTATTGAGGCATTGATTGGTCAGACTCCGTCTCTGGATTTAAAAGAAGAACAAGAGTTAAGCATAATTTCAAACATAGTTCCTCCCATCGTATTGCTTCATATTGCAGTAAGCGGTGATCTAAATGCTTCGGCGATGATTGCACTTACACCAAATCTTGTTGCTTCTTTATCGGATATGATGATGGGCGAAGAGGGCAGTCAGAGAGAAGATGTTACTGATGATGATCTGGATGCCGCAAAAGAGATAACTTCAAATATTTTTGGAGCAATTTCGAACAGTCTTGGCGCTCAAAAAGAGTTGCCGTCTCTCTCTTTCAGCATAGAAAATATTGAGTATATCGGTGAAAATAAAGAGGTCTCTTTGGAAAATTACTCCAAGATGTTTGTTTATCACTTTAAAATTGGAGACGTAAAATCTCTTTTTATGTTTATTATGGACGAAAATTTACACGATGCTCTGTTTAAAACAGATACAGCATCAACCAAAGAAACAAAGTATGAACCTTATAAATTTCAAGATAATATACAGAGTGTTTCTCTCAACAGTGAGGAGATGAACAATATATCTCTGATTATGGATGTTAAGCTTCCGGTTAAGGTTAGAATCGGGAAGAAAAAAATGCTCTTAAAAGATGTTTTGAATATGGATATCGGCTCTGTAATAGAGCTTAATCAGCTAGCAAATGACCCACTTGATATATTGGTAGATGACCACGTGATAGCAGAGGGTGAAGTTGTCATAGTTGATGGCAACTTCGGTGTTCAGATAACCACAATAGGTACAAAAAGAGAGAGATTAAATCAGCTTAAATCATAGCGAGGGTTGTTGCAAATGAGAAAACATCATGATGATTTAGCAAAAATATATGTAAAAGAGATATAATCTGCTCATACGTGGAGTGTTTTTAGGATACTTGCGGATTTTGTAAAAGGTTTCGACGACCTTGGAGAGCTTGGTCCAACCGTTACAATGTTTGGAAGTGCAAAAGCAAAAAACGGCAGCAAATATTATAAAAAAGCAGAAGAACTATCTCTAATGTTGGCAAAAAAAGGTTTTAATATAATGACAGGCGGTGGACCTGGGGTTATGGAAGCAGCAAACAAAGGTGCTTTTAGATATAAAAATATAGAATCCATAGGGCTTAACGTAGATCTCCCTTTTGAGCAGACGCCAAACAAATATACTACGATAGATTTGAGTTTTGATTACTTTTTTTCAAGAAAAGTAATGTTGGTTAAATACTCAATAGCATATGTAATATTTCCAGGCGGCTATGGGACGCTGGATGAGCTGTTTGAAGCTTTAACTCTTATTCAGACAAAAAAAATAACCGGTGTAAAAATTTTTGTATTTGGGGTGGCTTTTTATAAACCGCTTCTAAAATTTATAGAAAACAAGTTATATAAAAACGGTATGATTAGTGAGCAGGACCTTCATATCATAACACTTACGGACGATTTGGAACAAATAGTGAGAGAAATAGAAGCATCTGTTTTAGATCAAATAGATATTTTAAAAGAGTCTGGACTTGATGGTACAAAATATTATAAGTCGCTTGCTGAGTTTTTTTTAGAAGAAAAGACAGATAACAAAGAAGCATAGTAAGTTATATGCGTAAAACTGCAAATAGCAAAAAGAATAGAAATGAAAAATATAAGAATTAAATTCAATGTAAGCGAAGCACTAAATGCTGAGTTGTAAAAAAGTTTTAGTAGGAATGAGCGGAGGCGTTGATTCTACAATTTCAGCACTTTTTTTAAAAGAAGAGGGCTATGAGGTTGAGGGTTTATACATGAAGCTTCATTCCAAGCCTGGATATCATGAAATACATCAGGCAAGAGCACAAAGGGCTGCTGATTTTGTCGGCGTAAAATTGCACGTAATAGATTTGCAAGAGATATTTAACGAAAAAGTTTTTCAACCTTTTATAGAAACTTATGCAGAAGGCAGAACACCAAATCCATGTGCGCTGTGCAACAGAAGCTTGAAATTTGGAGAAATGGTCAAATTTGCCGATAAAATAGGTGCCGATTTTGTAGCAACAGGACACTATATAAAAACTGACGGAAAATATTTTTATGAGGCCGAAGATGAGACAAAAGACCAGAGCTATTTTCTTTTTTATGTCAATAAAGAGATATTGCCGAGACTTCTTTTTCCGCTTGGAGATAGAAAGAAGAGCCAAATCAAAGAGTTGGCAGCGTCAATTAGTGGATTAGAGTCATTCGCTTCACAAGGTGAATCAACTGAAATATGCTTTGTTGAAACTACATATACAGACCTTCTTAAGGATTATGTTGAAGTTGATAAAACAGGCGATGTTTTGGACAAAGATGGAAATATAGTCGGTAAACATAAAGGTTATATGCACTACACGATAGGAAAAAGAAGAGGCTTTAGCGTTAATGGTGCTCATGACCCGCACTATGTAATAAGTATTGATGCAAAGAAAAATCAGATTATAGTGGGTAAAAAAGAGGAGTTGGCATGCGATAGTGTTGTTTTGA
>DAIDMU010000117.1 GCA_027448805.1 Sulfurimonas sp.
TGAAGTGCTTAGAGAGGTTGTTAAAAACAAACCTGAAAAAAATCGCTGGGGCGGTGAAGATGGCGAAGTTTCATCTCGCGCTTTTTATGAGACGGGCGGTTGATGATATATCTTGTAGAACATTTTTACAGCATTCAGGGCGAGGGGCGCTACACCGGCACGCCGTCACTCTTTTTCCGCTTTGGCGGATGCAATATGAAGTGCGAGGGGTTTGGCTGCACAGAAGTTGCGCCAAATGGAGTTAAAGTTTTGGGATGCGATACCGTCTATGCAGTAAACAGAGAGCACTTTTTGCAAAACTGGATACCCATAAAGAGTTCAAGCGAACTTCTGAATATTTTAAATCTTTACGATTTGCCTCTTGGAGTGGACATAGTATTGACCGGCGGAGAGCCTCTTATATATGCTTCTGAGCCTGTTTTTGTAGAGTTTTTAGAGGCTCTTCACGCGGATGGGCACAGGATTACATTTGAGACAAACGGCTCTTTAAATGTAGATTTTGAGCAGTACCCTATCTACAAAGAGTCTGTTTTTGCACTCTCCGTTAAGCTCTCAAACTCAAATGAGCCCTTTGGCAAGAGAGTAAAGGGCGAGATAATAAGCTCAATTGCCTTAAATGCAAAAGAGGCTTTTTTTAAGTTCTCAATAGATGCCGATTCGATAACGGCAGGGCTTGAGGATGAGATTTTAGAGATAATCTCATACGCGCCAAAAACTGGGGTTTATTGCATGCCTCTAGGCGGGACAAAAGAGGAAGTAGAGGCGAATACCCAGCCGCTTATAGAGTTTTGCAAATCAAAAGGGTACAATTTTAGTGATAGACTTCATATACGAATATGGGATCAAAACAGAGGTGTCTGATGATAATAAGAAAACTTTTTAAATTTGAAAATGCACATGTTGTCAGAGGATGCTCAACAGTAAAATGCAGAAGTTCTATTCACGGGCACTCATACAAGGTAGAGCTGCTTTTTGAATCCAATTTTTTAGATAATGGCCAGATGGTTTATGATTTTGGGCTTATGAAGCAGAATATGAAAGACATAATTGACAGTTTTGATCATGCAATTGCTATTTGGGACGGTGATGATAGAGACTATATAGATGATATGAAAAAGCACTCCTCAAGATGGGTTATTCTTCCCGTCTCTCCCTCGGCAGAGCAGTTTTCACGTATATTTTTTGTGCTCATCGATAAACTTTTATCGCTTACTACTACTATAAACGGAGAGAAAGAGGTAAAGCTTCACAGCGTAATCGTTCATGAGACGGACAGCGGCTATGCACAGGCTTTTAGGGATGATGCCTTTTCCAAAAATATGGGCATTATAAATCTGGATGAGATAATTTTTAGCGATGAAATTCAAAAAGGCTGGCAAGACAGCAAACTGTTTGATAAGATAAAAAATAGCAAAAACTTTGTAAATCCAAAGAGTGTTTAAATTTTTATCTGGTAATTAAGTCACTCTTCTCTTTTGAGTTAAAACCAAATCTTGTCGGTATTATCTTAACGCTGTTTCCTTTTTTTAGCAGCTCACAGCTCTCATCAACTATTATGTATGCGTTTGATACCGCCAAAGGAGATATCATCCCGGGAGAGAATTTCTCATATGGTGTAAACGAAGCCCCGTCAAAAAAACCGGGAATAAGCGTTCTTCTGCCACCTTTTATAACATAATCGTTTGCCATTTTTGTCTCTATCGGCGCTATATATTTCGCCTCATCCCCGCTGATGGAGAGAATAATACTCTGGGCAAAAAGTTCAAAGTTTAGCGCCGCTGCAAGCGGATTTCCAGGCAGATTTAAAACCAAAGTATCTTTTATGCGTCCGAATGTAGTAGGTTTTCCGGGCTTAATCTCCACATGGTCAAAAAACACCTCGCATCCAAAAGCTCCAAACGCCTCTTTTGTAAAGTCTGCATCGCCGACACTTACTCCGCCGGATGTTATTATCAAGTCGCTCTCAAGTGCGCTTTTTATATGCTCGTGTATATCTTCAAGCAAATCGCCTGCCGTTCCGATAAAATCAACATCGCAGCCAAGCTCCTGTGCTCTTGCAAAAAAAGTAGGACTATTTGTGTTATAGAGCTGATACGCACTGACGCTCTCAAAGTGCATCTTAAGCTCATTTCCCGAGGCAAAAATCGCAACACGAGGTTTTTTATAAACTTTGATGTGGCTTCTTCCTTGCGAGGCAAGAAGAGTAATCTTGTGAGCGTCGAGCCTTTGCCCCTTTTTTAGAAGTGTCGCTCCGCTTCTAATATCCTCTCCACACAGGCGGATATGTCTGGAGAGTTTTAAATCAGGAGGAAGTTTTGCCCACTCATGGCGTGCCGTTACATCTTCTATGGGAACTATGCATTCACACCCCTTTGGCACCCTTGCCCCCGTCATTATTTTTATGGCAAATCCGTCTTTTAACTCTTCGTTTGAGTTGTCTCCTGCAAAAACAGTATGTTCAACTCTCACCTCCTTGCCCATATCTTTCATCTTTACGGCATATCCGTCCATTGCGGAGTTGTCATATGGCGGTAGATTGTGCGTTGCTATAATCTCTTCTGCTATGACATACCCCAAAGCTTGTTCCAGCGGTAATATCTTGAGCGATTTTGGAGCACTGTTTTGGTAGATATATTCAAGTGCCTCTTCTATTGTAACAGCCATATAATGCCCTTTGTTAAAAAATTATGATAATTATAGTAATATTTCATCATGAATGAAATGTATGATATGAGTATTGTAACACACAACTGGGGTGTTATGTCGGTTTTAGGAGTGATTTTTATAAATATTTTTATGCTTTTTGGCATAAAAAATTTAGCTAAATATACAAGAGCGGTCTCTTTATTTACACCAATTGTTGGAACGACTATCGGCATAGTTATTTTTACCGGCGTGGTAATGATGGCGGCAAAACACCTCGAGTTTACTTTAGAAAATATCGTTATGATAGCTTTTGCAATAATCCTGATTTATTTGGAAGTTAAACGCTCTTTGAGACTAAAAAATCTCAACAAAAAAGAGCAAGACGCATTTGGGAGTTATAAATCATACGCGTTTAAAATCTTTTTTTTAGAGATTTTAGTAATTCTTGGTATCTCTTTATGGATGTGGCTTTGATATACATACTTGATGATGAGGCAGGAGCAGAGACTCTGCATATAAGAGGAGATTTGCATAAATATCTCATAAAAGTGCGCCGCCATAAAGAGGGCGATGAGCTGAGTTTTAGAGCAAGAAAAAGTATAGAAGTTCTGCACAGATACAAGATTGAGAGCGTTGAGCCAAGAAGCGCAGAGTTTTCCCTTATATCTTCAAAAGTTGAAGAGGTTAAGAGCAAAAAAAATCTACATGTAGGCTGGTGCGTTGTAGATGCAAACTCCATAGAGAAGGTGCTTCCATCACTTTGCGAAGTGGGTGTAGAGAAGATATCTTTTATTTCGTGTGAACGAAGCCAGAAAAATTTTAAACTAGATTTTAAAAGGTTTGAGAGAATATTGGAAGCTTCAATGCAGCAGTGTGGTAGAAGCACATACATAGAATTTGATACATGTAAAAATGTAAAAGAGTTTGTGGAGAGATATCCGGAGACAAAAGTGTTTGATTTTTGCGATGAAACTTTGAGCGATTATAGTGATATAAAAACAATTTTAGTCGGGTGCGAGGGCGGCTTCTCACCGAAAGAGAAGGAGTTGCTCTCGCAATTTGAGAGATTTAGACTAGATACGCCGATGGTTTTACGTTCGGAGAGCGCAGTCCTTGCCATATCAAGTAAAATACTGCTTTAAGATAATTTTAGATAAAATCCGTTTCGTAAAAAATCCGCCCCCATACGGATTTAAAAAATATATAGATATTCGCACACTACCGAGTATCAAAAGGCAAAAAAATGAAAAAAGATATTCACCCTAAATTAGTAGCTTGTACAGTAACTTGTGCATGCGGAAACACTTTTGTGACAGAGAGCCAAAAAGATGAGATGAGAATAGATATTTGTAATGAGTGTCACCCATTTTTCACAGGTTCTGAGAGAATGGTAGATACGGCTGGAAGAATTGATAAATTCAACAAACGTTACGCTAAAAACTAGGCAAGATTTTTCTTGCTGACTTTAGTTCCAACTCCCATTGGAAACATAGGCGATATCTCACTTAGAGCGATTGAAGCTCTAAGTAGTGCCGACACACTTCTATGCGAAGACACTCGCGTTACCAAAAAACTAATCCACATTCTAAAAGAACGATATAGCGCCGTAGTTAAATCCGAACAAAATTTTATTTCGCTTCATTCTCACAATGAAAAAGAGTTTATAGAAAAATTAGAACCCTCTTTTTTTGAGCAAAACGTCATCTATGTAAGCGACGCCGGTATGCCTGGTATCAGCGACCCTGGAGCGGCCTTAGTTAAATATTGCCAAGATAACGGAGTGAAATATGATGTCATGCCGGGAGCAAATGCTCTTTTGACAGCCTTTGTGGCAAGCGGGTTTGCTGAGGGCAAAATGCTTTTTTGGGGATTTTTGCCGCATAAGGGCAAGGATAGAGCAGCCTCACTGCTTGGAGCCCTAAACAGCGGGTTTACAACGATTGTTTATGAGTCTCCGCACAGGTTAGATAAGCTTTTGACAGAGTTATCCCATGCAGAGCCATCTAGAAAATTATTTTTAGCAAAAGAGCTTACCAAAAGGTATCAGAACTACTATTTTGGAACCGCTGATGAGATTAAGCAAAAATTGGATGTAAATCTTAGAGGCGAATGGGTTGTGGTTATTGAAGCCAAAGAGGCTCAAAACAGCAGTGCAATAAGCCAAAATGATATTTTAGAGCTTGATTTGCCAAAAAAAGTTCAAGCAAAACTCATTAGTAAAATAACAGGCGAAAACACAAAAGCATGTTATGAGAGATTATTAAAGCTATAAATGTACTATATTTTAATTTTTTTGGATAAAATGCCCACATGTTAATTTATGCAAAACAACCAATCAATTATATTATTAAAAACCATCCGAATAAAATCAAGATTTTGTATCTTGCAAAAGAGATGGATAAAAAAGAGTACTCAAAACTTATGAAGATGGGTTTTGAGATAAAAAGAATTCCCTCAGACGCAGCGGGGATAATGTGCAAAAATGCTTCTCATCAAGGTATTTTGGCAGAAGTTGACGAGTATCAGCTGCAAGATTATAAAACATTTTTAAATTATGAGTTTGTACTTGTTTTATCAGGCTTGACTGATGTCGGAAATATCGGCGCAATCATTAGAAGTGCTTATGCGCTCGGGGTTGATGGGGTAATTGCATGCGGAGTGAAGTCACTGCCGCTTGAAGCGATTACTAGAACAAGTACTGGTGCGCTCTTTGATATGCCTTTTAGCATTGAGACAAATGTTCACGACGTTATGAACGACCTTAAAATGTCTGGGTTTACAACTTATGGCGCGGATATGGGCGGTAAAGATATAAGAGATGTAAAAGTTGCCAAGAAGAGAGCGCTGTTTTTAGGGAGCGAAGGAGAGGGGCTGAGTGCTAGAGTTAGTTCTAAGCTCGATGAAGTTGTAAGTATAAAAATGTCACATGAGTTTGACTCTTTAAATGTCGGTGTGGCAGGAGCTATTTTAATGGATAGGATGAGAATATGAGTAATGGTTTTGAAAAATTAAAAAGTATCGGTGTTCAAAAGATTCATGAGGCTACGCATATTGCGAGATCTCATATTCAAGCAATGCTGCAAGAAAATTTTGAAGATATGAACAGTGTTCAGCTGGCAGGTTTTATATCTATTCTTGAGAGAGAGTACTCTGTTGATTTAAGTGAGTTGAAAAATAAAGCCAAAGAATATTTTAAAAACAATTCACACTCTATTAAGAAGATAAAAGCGACACATGTTTTTCTTGCGCATAAGAGAAAGAAGAAGTTGACGCTGACTTATATAATTGGCGGGGTGGCACTGCTTGCATTATTTGCAATTTTTATCATTACTCCATCGGATGATGAAATTCCTGCTGTTGACAATACGGTTATAGAGAGTGCGCAGAGTAACATATCGGCAGTTGAAATAGAGCAAAATAGTACAGCCGCTGATGAAAACAGCACCTCTGCCGATGAAAATGCTACTTTTGCTGATAAAAACAGCACTGTAAACAAAGAAGAGAAAATAGAGGTGCCAAGCCCTAAAGCGGTTATTGCAACACCATCTTTTAAAATTATGCCAAATTCCAAGGTGTGGCTGGGTTATATTGATTTAGCTACCGGCAAGAGAGATCAAAAGACATTTTCGGATGAACTTTTGTTGGACCCTGCAAAAGAGTGGCTCCTCTTTATTGGACATGGGCAGATGAGAGTAGAGATAAACGGTGTGATTACAAGCTTTGACAATAAAAACAGTATGAGATTTTTATATAAAAATTCAGAGCTAAAAGAGATAGATTCTAAAGAGTTTAAAAATTTAAATAGTGGTAAATCATGGTAAAAATATTTTTACTCTTTACTCTTCTTGTCTCTTTTTCTTGTGCAGAAGATTTACTGATTAAAAAAATTCAAAACCTTATCAACCCAGCAACATTTGTAAAAGACAGAGCATACATAGATACTATTTTTTCTCAAAAAAAAGATTTTTATTTAGATGACGGGAGGGTTGATACCATTAAGGTTATTAAAACCCTTAAAGATAACGGCATTTTAAATCTCTTTTTTAAAAAACCGCGTGACATAAACATAAGTTTTAAAACTCAGGGCGCACCTCTATTTTTTATAAAAATTATGGGCGACTCTTTGCAAAATATCGGTTATTACAAATATGTAACAAAAGAGTCCAAATTTAACGATATAGAGTTTGTATGGAAAATAAATTTAACTTCAGAGTACGCTGCAGACCCGATAATACTCAGCCAAGAACTTAAAAAAAATAACTGCAGAGTTGTTGATGTTATAAGAGATGGCGAAACTGACTGGACCTATGTTGTTGATATGAAAAATGCCAAACTAGATGTTAGTGAGCTTGAAGACGGGGTTGAATTTAAACTAAAGAGATCACTCTACGCACACTGGCTTGATGTTTCAAATATAGACAAGATAGAAATATCAAGCTCAGCCAGAAATGATTGGTATCCACATATCGCATATTATGACAAATCTCTAAAATTACTAAAAGTTATGAAGATAGATGCAAAAAAGACAAACATAACTCTTGATATAAGAGAAGATACGCGTTATATAAAAATTTCAGACATATATACTTTAAAAAATATTAAAGACGATTTGGTTTTAAAGCCAACAGCCAAAAAAATAAACTAATTATAATTTTTTTTTGATAGAATGTCGTTAATTATTTGAGTAGGAAAATTCATGTTTGATGAGATACAGTTTGAGAGAATGAAGCGTTTGCCAAAGTACGTTTTTGCGGAGGTAAATGAGCTTAAAATGGCTGAGCGCAGAGCCGGTGTTGATGTTATTGATTTTTCTATGGGAAATCCGGACGGAGACACCCCTGAACATATTAGACAAAAGCTTATCGAATCTGCACAAAAGACAAAAACACATGGATATTCAGTCTCAAAAGGCATCCCGAAGCTTCTCGTCGCAATTGCAGACTGGTATAAAAGAAGATATGGCTGTGATTTGGACCCATCAACTGAGTGTGTTGCTACTATGGGCTCAAAAGAGGGTTATGCACACTTGGCTTACGCTATAACAAATCCTGGTGATGTTGCTATTGTTCCTGATCCTACTTACCCAATTCACGAGTACTCTTTCATTTTGGCGGGCGGAAACGTTGCAAAATTCGGAATCGAGTTTGATGAAGATTACAAACTAAACGAAGACAAGTTTTTTGAAGATTTGGAGAGAGTTTTTAAAGAGAGCTCTCCAAAGCCTAAATATGTTCTGGTTAACTTCCCTCACAACCCGACAACTGCAACCGTAACGCAGGATTTTTATGTCCGTCTGGTTGCTATGGCAAAAGAGAAGAGATTTTACGTTATCAGCGATATAGCATACGGAGATATAACTTTTGACGGGTACGTAACGCCTTCTATTATGAGTGTTCCAGGTGCAAAAGATGTTGCGGTTGAGAGTTTTACGCTCTCTAAAAGCTACAATATGGCTGGCTGGCGTGTTGGTTTCTTTGTTGGAAACAAAAAGCTAATAGGAGCTCTTCAGAAGATAAAATCTTGGCTGGATTACGGTATGTTTACACCCATCCAAGTTGCGGCTACTATCGCTCTTAACGGTGATCAGCAGTGTGTAAAAGATATAACCGATAAGTACAACCACCGTCAAGAGGTTCTGCTTGATGCGTTTGACAGAGCGGGCTGGCATATCAGAAAAAATCAGGCAAGTATGTTCGTTTGGGCAAAAATTCCTGATAGTTGTGTACATTTAGGCTCTTTAGAGTTCTCTAAAAAACTTCTTAAAGAGGCAGGTGTCGCAGTTGCTCCTGGAATCGGTTTTGGTGTATATGGCGATGAGTATGTTCGTATAGCGCTTATTGAAAACGATAACCGTATCCGTCAGGCAGCACGTAATATCAAAGAGTTTTTAAAACAGTTTCAAGACGAAAAATAAGATGATAAAAGTTGGAATAATCGGCGTAGGCACTGTTGGAACAAGTGTTGTAAATATCTTAAAAGAGAACGCTGATGTTATTTCTGCTCGCGCCGGCGTCGACATTGTAGCCAAGAGCGGCGTGGTTAAAAATCTAAAAAAAGATAGAAGCTCTTTAGGCATTAAAATTACGGATAATGTCGATGATATTTTAAATGACGGTGAGATCGACATAGTCGTAGAACTTATGGGCGGCGTTGAAGAGGCGTTTGAAGTTGTTAAACGCGCACTTAAAAGCGGCAAGGCTGTTGTTACGGCAAACAAAGCTCTATTGGCGTACCATCGTTATGAGCTTCAAGAGATAGCAAAAGATATAGCTTTTGAGTATGAGGCCAGCGTTGCCGGCGGGATACCTATTATCAACGCACTTCGCGACGGCTTGTCCGCGAATCATATTGAGTCTATCAGAGGCATTATGAACGGCACTTGTAACTATATGCTCACAAAGATGACAAATGACAGTGTTGCGTATGGCGAGATTTTAAAAGAGGCTCAAAAGCTGGGTTATGCGGAGGCTGACCCAACATTTGATGTCGGCGGATTTGACACGGCACATAAACTTCTAATACTTGCAAGTATAGCCTATGGGATTGACGCAAAGCCCGAAGATATTCTTATAGAAGGAATACAAAATATTTCACAGGAAGATATCTCCTTTGCAAAAGAGTTCGGTTACGCCATAAAACTTCTCGGAATTGCTAAAAAAGACGGCAACAAGGTTGAACTTAGGGTTCACGCCTGCTTGATAAAAAAAGAGGAGATGATAGCAAAAATAGACGGCGTTATGAATGGCATCAGCGTAGTCGGCGACAAAGTCGGAGAGACACTCTACTATGGAGCCGGTGCCGGCGGAAATGCTACTGCAAGCGCTGTTGTAGCAAATATAATCGATATAGCAAGAAGCGGAAAAAGCAGACCTATGCTTGGTTTTGACAAACCGATGGAGGGCAAGCTTACCCTAAAAGCTCCTGCTGATATAGAGTCAAAATATTACCTTCGCATAAATGTCTCCGATAAGATAGGCGTCTTGGCTAAAATTACTAAAATATTTGAAGAAAACAGCATATCAATCGAGTCAATTCTTCAAAGACAATCCTCTCTCGAGAGCGCAAATCTTCTAATCTCTACCCATAAAGCCTACGAATATGACATACAAAATCTTGTATCATCGCTTGAAAAGCTGGAGTTTGTAAACTTTAAACCTGTAATGATCAGGATAGTGTAAAAAGCGTTGAAAATTTTAATTACCGGTGCAAGCAGCGGAATAGGGCAGGAGCTCTCAAAGCTGTACGCCACAGATGATAATGAGCTTATTTTACTGGCTCGCAGAGAAGATAGACTGCAAAAACTCCAAAGCGAACTCTCTGCCCTTGCAAAAAATATAGAGATTATAGTTTGCGATGTGAGCGATTTTGATAATCTGCAACGTAAGATGAGAGAGCTTCAAGACGTTGATATGGTTATCTTAAATGCCGGAATTTCGCTCGGGCACTCACTTGAAATCACTCCCTTTGCAGAGTTTAAAAGACTCTACGATGTCAATGTCCTCTCAAACCATGCGATACTTGAGGTGCTTCTTCCTAAGTTTTTAGAAAAAAAGAGCGGCAAAATCGTCTTTATATCCTCTTTGGCATCTCTTTTTTCTATGCCAAGCTCAAAAGTATACAGCTCATCAAAAAGAGCTCTCAATGCCTACGCCGAAGGGCTAAGATATAAGTACGAGCCGCACGGCATAAAAGTTATAAATATACTCCCCGGTTTTATAAAAAGCGAACTGACGGATAAAAATAAGTTTAATATGCCGTTTCTGCTAGACACAATAAGCGGCGCCAAGATAATAAAAAAAGCGATAGACAGAAACAAAAAATTCTACCCGTTTCCTACAAGGTTCTACTTTTTAATTGCCCTCTTTAAATCACTTCCTCCATTTTTAAAACAAAAAATTATAAAAACCCTCTTTCATTAATGTTAAATAGATAAAATTTTGCATAGAAATAAAATCTGAAAGTTATATATGGAAAATACTCAAACAATAGACAGTGTCTGTACTTATTGCGGCGTGGGGTGCGATATAGCGGCACATGTAAAAGACAACAAGATTCAGAAGATTTTTGCACATAAAGACGGGGTTGTTTCGCAGGGGAAACTATGCATTAAGGGGAAGTACGGGTTTGATTTTGTCGATTCAAAAGAGCGGCTTAGAACTCCAAGAATCAAGAAGAGTTTTTTGGAGAAAAATCCTGCAATCAAAGATGCAATCGCATCATCTTTAAGAGAGTTTGACGACGTCTGGTATGAGAGCGATTTGGATGCTGCCACAACTGCTGCTGCTATGAAACTTAAAGAGATTCAGGCAAAATACGGACGCAAAAGCATAGCTTCTATCGGAGGGGCAAGAACTTCGTGCGAGAGTGTTTACCTTTTTCAAAAATTCACACGCCACACGCTAAACTCTCCGCATGTCGATAACTGTGCAAGGGTGTGCCACTCTCCGAGCCTAAAAGGGATGAGAACGACCATTGGAGAGGGAGCCGCAACTAATCCATACAACGACATTTACAACTGCGAGTTTATGATAGTTATAGGTTCAAATACGACCGAAGCGCACCCTATCATTGCCAACCGTATAGTGGATATGGCGAGCAAGCACGATAATATGGCGGTTTTTGACGTCAGAGATATAAAACTAAACAAGTTTGCAAAATATAAGGCAATTATTCCGCATGAAGCGAATCTGCTTGTTTTAAATATGCTCGCACATGTAATTATCAGCGAAGAGCTCTATGATGAGAGCTTTATTGCCGAGCGCACAAAGGGTTTTGCTGAGTTTAGAGATAAAATTTTAAATGACCCGTATGCAAATCCTAAATATTTCGAACAAATTGATGGTTATGAGTACCTAAGCAAGATGATTCCAAAGGTTGCAAGGGAGTATGCGCTTAAGAAGTCTATGATTTTTTGGGGTCTTGGCATTACCGAGCATACAGATGGCTCTTATGCGGTTATGGCGATAACTCACCTCGCCCTTATGACCGGCAATGTCGGAAAGAGCGGTGCGGGACTTATGCCTCTACGCGGGCAGAATAATGTTCAAGGCGCATGTGATATGGGGATGCTTCCGTACTTTGCTCCTGATTATCAAGAGCCAAAAGAGATTGGCTTGATGACACCGCAACTTGTCGATGAGATGCTAGAAGGCCGAGTAAAGGCTGTTTTAAACATTGGCGAGGATTTAACGCACATCCATCCAAATCTAAACAAGATAGACAGAGCTTTAGAAAATCTGGAACTGATTATGGTGCAGGAGCTTTTTGTAACGGATATTACGGCAAAAGCAGACATAATAGTAGGCGTAAAATCGGCTTACGAGAAGACGGGTGTTTATGTAAATGCCATGAGAAGATTGCACCTCTCACAACCGCTGGTAAAATCAGACCTGCCTGATGACTGGGAAGTTCTACAGCTTCTTGACAATAAGATGGGCGGAGAGAGCGCCTATAAAAATTCAAACGAGATTTGGGACGAGGTGCGAGAAGTGGCATATCGCCGTTTTAGCGGAGCCAGTTATGTTCGCCTCGAGCGTCACAGAAAAAGAGGTCTTCAGTGGCCTGTTCATACGGAAGATACGCCGATTTTACACCAGCTGGATTTTAGAACAGAGGATGGTTTAGGCGAGTTCCATTACCATCAATATAAACTCCGCAATATGATAGAGGAGATTGTCGGTAAAAATTTAACGGGCTACTATCTAACGACGGGCAGAACTATTGCCATGTATAACAATGCGGCTCAGACAAAACAGACGCCAAGTTTGATGGAGAGATACAGCGAAGATTTGCTTTTGGTTCATGAGGGCGATGCGCATGACTTCACAGGCGAGAGAGTGATTCTTAAAACAGAGTTTGGTCAGACTACACCGCTTAAGATTAAACTGACCGACAAAGTGCAGCCAAAAACTCTTTTTGTAACATTTCATCATGCAGATTCCAAGATAAATGCGCTTTTTGGAGATAAAAGTGATGAGCTTATTTTAACGGCAGCTTTTAAATCTATAAAAGTTGAAGTTATAAACTGCTAATCGGCGTAAATTGAGCAGAGCTAAAGGAAATGCGGCAGAAGAGAAAGCATCGGAATTTCTCTTGGATATGGGTTTTCTCATCATAGAGCGAAACTTCTACTCCCGTTTTGGGGAGATAGATATCATTGCTGTAAAAGACGAAGTTTTGCACCTTGTTGAGGTAAAAAGCGCAGATGACTACGAGAGCGCCGTACAAAATATAACCCAAAAAAAATTATCCAAAATTATAAAAACAGGATATGTCTATATGAAAAAAAGCAAGCTGGATATTTTGTTTGTCTACGACGCAATCATAGTAACCCCAAACAAAATCTCTTATATAGAAAATATAACTCTATAATGTTATAATTTTTCATTAAGAAGCGGAGGGTTTTCATGGAGGCAAAGATATTTTTCGGCTCAAGCGAGGCGGCAAAAGAGAGCTTGACAAAGAGGATAAATCCATACAGCGGCGCTGTTGTTTCCCTTGCTCCTTTGTGTGATGCTGATGACGCAAAAAAAGCGCTTCTCATTGCAAAAGAGGCGGCAAAAGAGGCACGAAAAACTACCATTTCCCAAAGATGCAGCTGGCTTTTAGATGTTGCTAAAAAGCTAAAAGAAAACAGAGAAGATTTGGCCAAAACCATAACAGACGAGGTGGGCAAACCTATTGCTTTTGCAAGAGTTGAAGTTGACAGATGTATAGAAACAGTTACGCTATCAGCCGAGACTATGCGAACTATGCACGGAGAAACCATAAACAGTGATGCTTTTGCTTCCGGAAAGAAAACCATGGCCTTTTTTAGCAGAGTTCCCTCAGGAGTTATTGTCGCAATTACTCCATTTAATTTTCCTTTGAATTTAATCGCACATAAGCTAGCGCCTGCTCTTGTTGCAGGAAATGCAGTTGTGTTAAAACCGACACCAGAAGCCCCGCTCACCGCCTATAAGTTTGCAAAGTTGTTTATAGAGAGTGAATTTGCCATAAAAGATGCGCTTAGTGTTGTTTACGGTGATGCAGAGGTTGGAAGCGCTCTTATAACAAGCGAGATCCCACGTGTTATTAGTTTTACCGGAAGCGTCACTGTCGGTAACATCATCACAAAAAATGCAGGAATAAAAAAAGTCTCGTTAGAGCTTGGCGGCAATGCAGCGACATATATAGACAAGAGCGCTGATTTGGACCTTGCCGCTGCTAGATGTTCATTAGGCGCTTTTGTAAACTCCGGTCAGGTTTGTATCTCTCTTCAGCGAATCTACGTAAATGCGGAGATATATGATGAGTTTGCCTCCAAGATGGCTTATGAGAGCAAAAAACTTGTAGTAGGCTCACCTTATTGTGATGAGACTTTTATGGGGCCTCTTATAAATGATGAGGCGTGCGAGAGAGCTATGAATTGGGTAGAGAGTGCCATAAACGAGGGCGCTACTCCTATGCTTGCTCCACGTGTCGATGGGAGAATGTTTTACCCGTGTGTAATGGCCGATGTGAGAGAAGATATGAAAATTGTCTGCGAGGAGGTTTTTGCTCCCATTGTCTCTTTGATTAAGGTAGGCAGTTTTGAAGAGGCTCTTCCTTTGATGAACAACTCACCATACGGATTGCAGTTTTCAATCTTTACAAATGACCTTAAGCTCGCTCAATATGCCATATCCGAGCTTGATGCGGGCGGAATTATTATAAACGACATGCCGACTCTGCGTTTTGATATTCAGCCATACGGCGGCGTAAAACTCAGCGGAGTCGGGCGTGAGGGACCACGTTTTGCCATTGAAGAGATGACGGAGATTAAGAGCGTGGTAATATGTTGAATGTCTAAGAAAAAAGTGGTAGTAAGTGCCTGTTTACTGGGTGAAAATTGCCGTTATGACGGCAGTGCAAAAATCTCAAACGAGGTCATAGAGAGATATAAAGATTGTGAAATTATTCCCTTTTGTCCGGAAGCTCCTATTTTTGGCACTCCAAGAGAGAGAATAAGCGTGATTGAAGCTGATGGCGGCCACAGAATCATAACTGATAATACAAATAGGGATGTTACAAAACTACTAGAAGATGAAATAAATTTTTTTATAAATTCAAATCCAGAAGTTGACGAAATAGTTCTAAAATCAAAATCTCCAAGCTGCGGATCAGGAACAACTCCTATCCTAAATCAGCACAGAGAAGTGCTCTTTTATGGGGATGGTATAGCTGTGGGAATTTTTAAAAAAAAGTATAAAAATATGAAAATAAAAGATGAAAAATCCGTATAAAAATTAGAAAAAGTTATGATATAATCGGCAATTGTTAAAAATAAGGGGTTCCAAGATGAAAAAATTAATGTCAGGTTTAGCTCTCTCAGCGCTGTTCGTCTCTACTGTTTTTGCGCAGGATATCAGCGCCGAAAAGGGCAAGGGAATTTTTGAAGCAAAAGGCTGTGCAGTTTGTCACAAAAAAGATATGGACACAATCGGGCCCTCACTTGCTACCATTGCCAGAGCTTATCTTGGCAGAGAGATAGAGCTCGTATCATATTTGAGAGGTCAAGGCCCTGCTATTGTTGATCCCGCTCGTGCATCTGTTATGAATCCTCAGCTTGTTAAAATCAGAATGCTTTTTGATCCAGAGATGCAAGCTATGGCTACATACATTGTTTCATCAAATGATAGACCGTTTTAATTACTAAGTAGGTAAAAAAAGGAGAAAAAAAGTGAGTAATAATCATTTTTTTATATTAAAAATCGCAGCAGCTTTAGTATTGACTGGGAGTGCTGTTTTCGCTGCAAAGGCTACCACAGAGAGTGCTAAAGCGGCCGCGCCTGTTGCTGCTGTTGCTAAAAGTACAAAAGATGCGCCTCTGAGCGATGCTCAAAAGTTTTATGGAACTGAGCTTAAATCATCAAAAAAAGTTGTGCATCCGCCGTATGAATGGGGTGACTGTACAGTTTGTCATAAAGATGCAAAGGGAGAGAAAGGTCTGATTATGGACCCTCCTGAGTTGTGCGCTATGTGCCATGAAGCTAAAGATACCAAGAAGTTTATCCACGGACCGGTTGCTGCGGGAGCATGTACAACATGCCACAATCCACACGAATCTGACAATGCGAAGCTTTTGGTGGCATCAAGCATAAACGAGCTTTGTGTATCTTGTCATCAGGACAAGGATGCGTTTTTACGTAAAACTACACATATTCACCCTCCTGTAAAAGATCAGTGTACAAACTGTCATGATCCGCATACAGAAAACCACCTGTTTCAGTTAAAAGCTGACGGTAAAAAAGATTTGTGTGTTATGTGTCACGTTGAGAAAGAGGTTTGGACAAAAACAGTGACAGATAAGCACGGTGCGCTAAACAGACCAAGAAAGTGTCTTGAGTGCCATGACCCGCACGGTTCTGAAAATCCTAAGTTTTTGATTAAAGATACTTCAAAAGAGTTGTGTTTGACATGTCACAGCCAGCCTGTAACAACGGATGAGACAGGTGAGAAACTTGCAGACATAGGAAAACATCTTGAAAATAATCCGGATTGGCACGGTCCGATTCTCTGGGGTGACTGTGCGGCATGCCACAATCCGCATGGTTCAAACAACCTAAGAATGTTAAACAAACCGTTCCCGAGAACTTTCTATGAAGCGTTTGATGAAAATAACTATATCTGTTTCCAGTGCCATGAGAAAGAGAAAATTATGGATCAAAATACGACAACCGCGACTAACTTTAGAAACGGAAGTGTAAATATGCACTTTATACATGTTAATAAAGAGAAAGGGCGTTCATGCCGTGCATGTCATGATTTCCACGGTACGAAAGAGTATCCGCACCACTTAAGGGCAAAAACGCAGTTCGGCAAGATTAACTTCCCGATTCGTTTTATAGAAGCTGAAAACGGCGGTTCATGCGCTCCGGCGTGTCACGCTCGTCGTCACTATGACAAAGTAACACCAAAAGTCAACCTTAAGTAGGTGGATTTGAAACTCACATATATTTTGCTTTTGCTTGTCGCCGCTGTTTGCGGCGGCGCAAAAGAGGTCTCCCCGTCAGTTGCAATTGTTCAGCCTGAAGATAAAAGCCGTTATGTCGGTGAAGGCAGCACTTTTGTGATTGATGCTACATTTAAAGAAGCCGACACAATTGTTATAAAACAGGATAACAACATAACTACCACGCTTAAAGTAAAACCTGAAAAAAACACATACTGCAAAACCATCAAACTCAAAGCCGGAGTAAATATGGTATCTGTTAGTTTATACAAAGACGCAAAGCTGGTAAACAAAAGTGACAGAGAGCTCTATTTTCTCTCAGAGCTATTTGAGGGCGTTAATGAAGAGGATGCGGAGAATTATAAACTAAGATTTTTTCATAAAGACGAAAAAGAGAAAAAGTGCACCTCCTGTCATAATATGAAGTCAAATATCCCGACAAACAATGAAGCGCTTGAAGATGTGACTAAAACAACATGCTATGCGTGCCATGGCGGTATGATAAATACCAAAAATACACATGCTCCTGCTGCAAACTGGCTCTGCACCGACTGTCACAACGGCAATTTTGGCGAGTACAATATGCAGGACAAAGGCGCTTCAAAGTATCTTGTTGCCGATCCGGTTGCAAAAACATGCGGAAGCTGTCACGACACAGTTGATGGGTGGCAAAACAGCAAGTTTGGACACGGGCCTGTAAATGACGGAAGATGTGAGAGATGTCATGACCCCCATCAGTCAAACGTCAAGATGCTGCTAAAAACTGACTCTATAAATGAGCTCTGTATGAAATGCCACGATAGAAAAAGTACATTTGGCTCAAAAGCAAAAAAACTTTTTGTAGATATGAGTTTAGAGGTAAAACATAAGGCAATTGTAGAGAAGAGCTGTCTGGAGTGCCATGAGGCACACACGGCAAACCATAAATCACTTCTTAAGCTTGATGCAAAAATGGATCTCTGTTTAAATTGTCATGATGATGAGAAGGAGAAAATAACGCACTCCAAGTTTAAGCACGGCGGTGTAAATACCAGTCAAAAACGCTGTCTGGAGTGTCATGACCCGCATGCGACGAAAAATAAAAAACTGTTAAAAAAAGAGCCGGTCGCAACATGCCTGAACTGCCATGACAAAGAGGTTAGGTCTGATGAGGACGGCGGAATGCTTATGAATATGAAAAAACATTTTGATGAGAATCCAAATTGGCATAAACCGATAAAAGACCCTAAAAAAGGGTGTTCGGCTTGTCATGATCCGCACGGTTCAGATAATTTCAGTATCTTGAGAAAGTCATTTACCAAGAATTTTTATGCAAATTTAGAAAATAAAGATTTCTTCTGTTTTGAGTGCCACAGCGAGAAAAAAATAACTAAGCAGTTTATAAAATCAAATGAGCATAATATTACCTCTTTCCGTGACGGAGAGGTAAACCTGCATCACTTGCATGTAAACGACAGAAAAGGGCGTTCTTGCAGAGCTTGTCATGATGAGCATGCTTCTAAGTATTCGCACCTGATTCGTGACTATACAGATTTTAACGGGGTGAAATTTCCTCTTAGATTTGTTGAAACTCCGGAGGGAGGCTCTTGTGCTCCGGCTTGTCATAAAGAGTTTGCTTACGACCGTGTAAATCCAAAAGGAATCGGTAAGTGAAACTCTTAAGATTATGCCTAAGAGTTGCTCTGCTTTTATGTGTGAGTACTCTTGGCATATCTGCAGATGAGAAGTCCATAGAGGTAATTGCACCGATGGAGAACCATCTTCAAAGCGAATTGACTCTAAATGTTGTAGCAAAGATAGATAAAAAGAGCGTTGATGCGCTTAAGATAACTACTGCTTTGGAACAAATAAACATAGATATAAAGAGCCAAAGAGAGACTGAATGCAAAAATATCTCACTTAGGCTTGGCGAAAACAGGGTAGTCATCCGAGCCTATAAAAACGGTGTTTTGGTTGATGAAAAAACAAGAGATGTTTATGTCTCCTCACAGCTCTACCATCAGTTTAAATATCCGCCGCAAAAGTACGGTAAAAATTATTTTCACACTGACACAAATGAAAAAAGTTGTGCAGAGTGTCACGATATGAGAGTTAATGAAATAGAGGGAGTGGCATTTGTCGATGTTACAAAATCGAACTGCTATGGTTGCCATAAAAATATTACCAAAGAGAAGTATGCTCATGCTCCGGCCGCCAACTGGCTCTGCACAGGCTGTCACAACAAAAAAAATCAATCCAAATATATCGCACCCGAGCCTGTAAACCAATCATGTCTCGAGTGTCATGAAGAGAACAAAGAGCTCTGGAGCAGCGCAAAATATACTCACGAGCCTCTGGATTCAGGAGATTGCAACAGATGCCATAATCCGCACTCAAGCCCGCACAAAATGTTTATACGAAAACCTGTCAATGAAATATGTATGGGATGTCATAAAGATAAAGATATTCAAACGCAGCAGATTAAAAATTCTGCATGTTCTGGAAACAGCAACGGAGAATTATGTACAAATTGTCATACGCCTCATGCTTCAAATCAGCCATTTTTTCTTAAAAAAACAGCCAAAAAGGCGGTAAAATGAAAAGTTGCATGTACATAAAAATTGCTCTCTTTAGTGTACTTTTTTCCATTGCGCTTTTTGCTCAGGAGAGAGCGGCGTTTATGGTTGTAAATCCGCCGCTTGCGCAGATTGGCCAAGAGAGCATCGCCTCATTTGTGGTTGAGGCGGACAGTGCTTCTGTTGACTCCGTCGTAATACTCAGCGATGCAAATGAGACATTCACAATTGAGGTCAATCCAAAACGCTCTCACTACTGCAAAAGCATAAATCTTCATTTTGGCCAAAACAGCATCAAGGTAGTCGGATATAAAAAAGGCGCGGTTGTAAAAGAGGAGATGAGAGATATTTTTTTGGTATCAAAGGTTGATAAAGAGCATAGATATCCGCCGCAGAAATATGCCAAAAACTATTTTCACGATGAGAAAAATGAGAAAATTTGCTCAAAGTGTCATGACATGAGTGTTAATGAAGTAAAGGGTGTAGCGTTTGTAGATATTAAAAAATCCAACTGTTACGAGTGCCATAAAAATATCAACAATGAGAAGCACTCTCACGCCCCTTCAATTAACTGGCTCTGCACATCCTGCCACAACGGCAAAGTCGGCATCTATAATCAAGCAGATGAAAACAGAACTAAATACAGCGTTCCTGACCCCATTGGAGATGTTTGCTTCTCGTGCCATAAAAAAAATCAAGAGCAGTGGAGCGCAAAACGTTTTCACCATGAACCGGCAGAGTCGGGACGCTGTAACAAGTGCCATAATTCGCACTCATCACAAAGCGAATTTTATCTAAGAAAAGCGGCATGGGAACTCTGCACAACCTGCCATAAAGACAAGATTGAGGGAGCGCACGTCGTTAAAACTTTCGGAAGAGCGGCACATCCTACTCATAATGTAAAAGACCCATCTAGGCATGGAAAGGATCTTAGCTGTATAAGCTGCCACAATCCGCATGTCTCAAATGCCCCTTCTCTTTTGCAGAGCGAAACCGTAATGGGGCTCTGTTCTCGCTGTCATAAAAAGTAGGCGTATGTCAAGTTAAAGAGTATTGACACTATATTTTGGGTATAATCGCACAATTTTATAGCAAGAGACAGATGTATGGATATTAGAGAAGAATTTTTAAGATTTTTTGAATCAAAAAACCACGATAGAGTTGCCAGTGCGCCGCTTGTTCCAGACGATGCAACGCTGCTGTTTAACAATGCCGGCATGGTGCCTTTTAAGTCTATTTTTACTGGCGAGATTCCTGTTCCTCAAAACCCGCGCGCTACTTCGTGTCAGACTTGTATCCGTGCTGGCGGAAAGCATAACGACTTGGAAAATGTCGGCTACACTGCAAGACACCACACTTTTTTTGAGATGCTGGGCAACTTTAGCTTCGGCAACTACTTCAAAGAGGATGCTATTGATTATGCTTGGGAGTTTATAACCGAGGTTTTAAAATTTCCAAAAGATAAACTTTGGGTTACTGTTCATGAGAGCGATGATGAGGCTGAAGCGCTATGGCAAAAACATGTAAGCATTGAGCGCATTATGCGTCTGGGTGACAAAGACAACTTCTGGCAGATGGGCGACACAGGACCGTGCGGACCGTGCAGCGAGATATTTTTCGATCAAGGCGAAGAGAGTTTTAGCGGACCTGAAGACTATATGGGCGGAGACGGCGACAGATTTTTAGAGATTTGGAATCTTGTATTTATGCAGTATGAGAGAAGCAGTGACGGCAAACTTACACCGCTTCCAAAACCGTCAATCGACACGGGAATGGGGCTTGAGCGTGTTGTTGCAATCAGCGAGGGTGTTACAAGCAACTACTCATCATCTCTTTTTATGCCAATTATCAAAAAAGTAGAAACGCTTATAGGGAAGGAGTATGTTTATGCTAGCGGTGCATCTTACCGTGTTATAGCAGACCACATAAGAACAGTTCTTTTTCTGCTTGCTCAGGGCGTAAACTTCTCAAATGAGGGGCGCGGCTATGTTCTTCGTCGTATCTTAAGAAGAGCTGTTAGACACGGATATCTGCTTGGATTTAGCGAGCCTTTTATGTACAAACTTGTTGATACTGTAATCGAGATAATGGGCAAAGAGTATGACTACTTGGCAGCTAAAGCCAATGCGGTTAAAGAGCAGATAGAGTTAGAAGAGGCGAGATTTTTCAAAACTATCGCATCCGGAATTGAGCTTTTTAACGAAGAACTCAAAAATACAAAAAGTATTTTCAGCGGAGAGGTTGCTTTTAAACTATACGACACTTTCGGCTTCCCGCTTGATTTGACGGAAGATATGTTAAGAGAGAAAGACTTAAAACTTGACTCTGCTAAATTTGAAGAGCTGATGAGCGAGCAGCGCACTCGTGCAAAAGCTGCTTGGAAGGGTAGCGGAGATGACGCGGTTCACGGAGATTTTAAAGAGCTTTTAGAGAAGTTCGGCGAGAACGATTTTGTAGGCTATGAGAGCACAAAACATAAAAGCAAGGTTTTGGCACTCTTGGATGAGAGCTATCATCATGCAGATAAGCTCTCCTCAGGCTCAAAAGGGTGGGTATTTTTGGATGCCACTCCTTTTTATGCCCAAAGCGGTGGGCAGTGCGGTGATAGCGGAGAGCTTGCAGGCTTTGCAAAAGTAGAAGATACAAAGAAGTTTTTTGGACTAAATCTATCCCAAATTTCAGTTTCTAAAGAGTTAAAAGTCGGCGATGAGGTTGAGGCTGTTGTTGATATCTCAAGAAATGAGATAACAAAACATCACTCTGCTACACACTTGCTTCACGGGGTGCTTTTTGATGTTTTGGGAGACCATATCTCTCAAGCGGGCTCACTTGTAGAAGCAGACAGACTTAGATTTGACTTCTCTCATCCAAAAGCACTTTCTCATGCGGAACTGGTTGAGATTGAGACTAGAGTAAACAACAAGATAATGCTTGGAATAAGCGGTAAAACAGAGGTTATGAGCATAGAAGCGGCTAAAAAGTCAGGTGCAAAAGCTCAGTTTGGCGAGAAGTACGGCGATGAGGTTCGCGTTGTGAGTTTTGGCGATGCAAGTGTCGAGTTTTGCGGCGGCGTGCATGTAAACAACACGGCAGTTATCGGTTCGTTTATCATCACAAAAGAGAGTGGTGTAAGTGCAGGTGTTAGGCGTATAGAGGCGGTTTGCGGACATGCGGCTTATGAACATTTTACCCAGCAGAGAGTGCTGATAAAAGAGATTGAGTCAGAGGTTAAAAATCTTGATGTAATGGCTGGCATTGCAAGACTTAAATCAAACGTTGCCGAGCTTAAAAAAGAGCGTCATGATGCTCAAAACAGCATAAAAGCAGAGATGAAAGTAGAGCAGATAAACGGCATTAGTGTTGTTGTGGATGAGCTTGCAAACGGCGATATCAAAGAGAAGATAGATGAGCTTAAAAACCAAAACGAGAGACTCTGCGCAATTCTATTTCAGGTAAAAGATGACAAAGTGTTGATGGCTGCGGGTGTAAAAAATGCCGACGCAAAAGCGGGTGATTGGATAAAACACATTGCTCCTCTTCTTGGCGGAGGCGGCGGCGGACGCCCTGACTTTGCGCAAGCAGGCGGAAAAGATATAACCAAGCTGCAAGAAGCAAAAACCGAAGCGATGAAATATATAAGAGAGGTTCTCTCTTAATGCAGGAGATTTTCTTAGAGTATAAAACGTTCATAGTTTTTCTGCATGTAATAAGTGCGGTTGTCTGGGTTGGCGGTATGATTGCTATGCGTTACGCGGCACACTACTCGTTTTTAGAGATTGAATCACCTCAAAAGAGACTAGAGCGCATCGCGCAAGCGCTTAAGCGATTGTTTGCAATAGTTCTTCCGTTTGTAATTATTTTAATTGTTACAGCGGTTTTTATGATAAAAGGGTATGGGCTGAGCCAGAGCGATTTTAGTCCTTTTTCTCACGCAAAAGAAGGCATCTGGACTATCATGTTTATCAATTTGATGGTTATGATTTTTAGAAGAAACAGAGGCGAGAGATTTTTAAACGAGGGCAATATGGTCGGTGCAAAGAATCAGCTTGAGCTTATCGGAAAATATATGGTTCCTTTAAATATTATTCTTGGCATTACAGCTATATTAATAGGAACTTATCTCTCAAGCACTCTCTGATGATAAGGCTTGCTTCCTCTTCTGTGACACGTGCCGCACTTCTTAGGGAGGCGGGAATTGCGTTTATCCAAGAGAGTGTTGATTTTGACGAGGAGAGTGTAGTCGCAACATCCCCAAAAAACTTTGTATATCTTGCCACTGTTGGAAAGTTTGAGGCAAATATAAAGGCTTTTGGATATGAAGATTATCCGCTTTTGGTTGCAGATACGGTAGTTGCTGCGCATGGAAAAATACTCAGAAAAGCAAAGAGTGTGGAGGACGCAAGAGATATTCTTCTTTTGCAAAGCGGCAGTGTTGTTAGCATAATAACAAGTATGATTTTTCAATCAAGGAAAATGAAGATAATTGATATCTCAAAAACCGACTACATCTTTAAAAAGTTTGATTTGTCTGATATGCAGAGCTATCTTGCAAGTGATGAGTGGCGTGGAAAAGCAGGAGCTTGCATGGTTGAGGGATTTTGCAAAAAGTATATAAAAGAGGTAAAAGGCTTTGAGAGCACGGCTATGGGGCTTAATACAGATTTATTAAAAACATATCTTTTAAACAAAGAAAATAATTGGTAGAATATATCAAAGCAGAGGGGTTAATATTTTAAAAATAGACAGATTATATTTAGTCGTGATTATTGTTATTGCAATAGTGCTCTTGGTTGCTTGGTACAGTGTAGATTTTTCAATTCATAAGTGGTTTAGCATTGCTTTAATAGTTATTATAGTTTCAGCGGTAGTCTTTGGCGATTTAATTCACAATAGAAGCCAAAAACAAAAAATGTACTACAAAAATATAATTGATTCATCATCAAACATTGTTGTCGTGGTTGACAAAAACAGCATAGTCGAGGTAAATAAAACATTTTTTAAATATTTTAACAAATATAATACACTTGAAGAGTTTAAAAAAGAGAATAGATCAATATCGGACTTTTTTGTAGAAAAGGATGAGTATATTTACAGAGATATGGATGGTATTAATTGGCTTGAGTACCTGATAAAAAATCCAAAAAAAAATCAGGTAAAAATTATATACGATGAAAAAGTATACTACTTCACAGTCGGAGTATCTCTGATTTCAGCAGAGTATGGGCATTACAGCGCTATTTTTTCGGATATAACAAAAGAGAAGCTCTACCAAAAAGAGCTAGAGTACACGACTATAACCGACCCGCTGACGAAAATCAGAAACAGATACTACTACAATGAGCAGATTAAAAAAGAGAGTGCCAACGCTAACCGCTATTTTTACCCGCTCTCTTTGGTTGTTTTTGATATTGACCATTTTAAAAAAATAAACGACGAGCACGGACATGACGTCGGCGACAATGTTTTGGTAGAGTACACTAAACTTATAAACTCGCATTTGAGAAACGGCGATATTTTTTGCAGAATCGGCGGGGAGGAGTTTACTATCATCCTTCCGCATACTGAAAAATCAGGCGCTTACAAAATAGCCGATAAATTAAGAGTGATAGTTGAAGAGCACAAAAAAGTAGTTCCAATTACCGTAAGCTTTGGTGTTGTTGAGTACATCAAGGGAGAAGATTTGGAGCAGACGTTTAAAAGAGCAGACAAAGCGCTTTATGAAGCAAAAAATGGCGGCAGAAACAGGGTTGTGGTTAGATAGATGTACTACGAGAGGGAGTTGGAGAGTCTAAAAAAATCTAAAAGATACAGAAGCAGAGAGGTTGTTGATTATACTATTTTAGATTTTGCATCAAATGATTATCTGGGACTCTCTCACAACAAAGAGCTTCATAACGCCACATGCAAAACACTCTCAAATATGCCTCTTCACAGCTCAAAAGCTTCGCTTCTGGTAAACGGATATCATCAGATACACAGAGATTTTGAGTTGGCTTTATGTGAGGCAAACGGCTTTCTTGGGTGTGTAATTTTAGGTAGCGGCTTTAATGCAAATATCGCTCTGATAGAAGCGCTTGTAAGACGAGGCGATGTGCTCTTCATGGATGAGAAGTACCATGCTTCCGGAGTTTTGGCATCAAATATAAAAAGTGTAAATGTTAAGTTTTTTGCCCATAACGATATGGATGAGCTCAGAAAGCTTCTGAGAGAAACAAGCGCGAAGAGAAAGATTATTGCCGTTGAGGGAATCTACTCGATGGACGGCGACTTGGTTCATAAAGATATATTTGAGATTGCAGATGAGCATGACGCAATTTTGATAGTTGATGAGGCGCACAGCAGCGGAGTTGTAGGGAGCAGGCTTATGGGTGTTTTTGACCACTATAACATCTCCATAAAACCAAACTACATAAAGATGGGAACGCTCGGCAAAGCTTATGGGAGTTTCGGTGCTTTTATATTGGCCTCGGAACATATAATAGAGTATCTGATAAACCGCGCAAAGCCTATTATCTACGCCACTTCTCTTTCTCTTTATGATACTCTTTTGGCGCATAATGCACTGAAATATATTTTGAATAATCGTGAGCTTCTAAAGAGCGAGATAAAAAAGCGCCAAGAGATAGTTTACGAGGAACTTGGGATAAAAATAGAGGGTCTTATTGCTCCTATTCTTATAGGCGACAATAAAAAAGTTGTAGAGATTCGCGATGAGCTTAAAAATCTCGGTTTTGCGGTCGGTGCCATCAGACAGCCTACCGTAGAGCGCGCAATCATAAGACTTATAGCAAGAGTAGGCGAGAGTTGCGACTCTTTAAGAGAGTTGTGTATAAATTTGGCTAAAATAAAAAAATGAATATAAGAAAACTGCGAATAACGATTGATGAGGAGTGTCTGGTTGATATCGGGTTTGGCATCCCATCTTCGCTCGCACTTGTCGGACAGAGCGGAAGCGGTAAAAGTTTGACTATTAAAGCTCTTCTTGGAATGTTGCCAAGCAGCATGAGGCTGGAGCTTGAGTATGAAAACAATTTTGAGCTGATAGCGGGAAAAAGTTTGGCTTTTGTTCCACAAAACCCGTTTACTGCGCTCTCTCCATTGACAAAGATTAAGAGGCAGTTTTTTATCCCGCTCTCCAAGGTTGAGAAGCTCTTTTCTCAAGTAGGGTTGGATAAGGAGCTCTTAGAGAGATTTCCGCCCGAACTCTCTGGCGGTCAGCTTCAGCGCGTAGTAATTGCGATGGCTTTGAGTTGTAATCCGGAGCTTATTTTGCTTGACGAGCCGACAACGGCGCTCGATTCGCAGACAAGAGTTATGATTTTAAATCTTTTGAAAACTCTTCAAGGCGAGTTTGGTTTTAAAATACTTTTTGTGACGCATGATATGAGCTCTGCTGAAATTTTATGTGAAGATATCTGTGTTATAAAAGACGGCAAAGTAGTAGAGAGTGGAAAAATGAAAGAGGTACTCCAAAATCCAATTGCGGAGTACACAAAGATTTTAATGGACGCAAATTTTGCAAATAGGAAATTTAGAATATGAAAAAATTTAGAAATTTATTTTTTATTTTTCTCTTGATTGGAGCCATAGCCCCTTTTGCGCTGGTTGGTTATTTCCTAGTCGGAGAAATTTACGATATAGAAGAGCTTGTTGATTATAAGCCGCCTGTTACGACGAGAGTTTATGATAAAAATGGTGAAAAAATTGCAAATATTTTTGAAAATGAGCATAGATACTATGCCTCGTTCGAGGAGATCCCCACAAGGGTTGTAGAGGCGCTTTTAGCAATAGAAGATACAACTTTTTTTGAGCATCAGGGTATAAATATAGATGCTATTTTTAGGGCAATCGTAAAAGATATACAAGCAGGAAAGTTTGTTGAGGGCGCCAGTACGATTACACAGCAGCTGGTAAAAAACAGACTCCTAAGCAGAGAAAAAAAGATTTCAAGAAAAGTAAAAGAAGTTATCTACGCGATGAAGGTAGAGAGCAGCTTAAGCAAAGAGCAGATACTTGAGTGTTATCTTAATGAGATATATTTCGGTCATGGATATTACGGAATAAAAACAGCGGCAGATGGCTATTTTCATAAAAAACTTGGCGAGTTAACCCTAAAAGAGATGGCTTTGCTTGTAGGTCTGCCAAAAGCGCCGAGCACTTATGCCCCCACGAAAAATTATGAGATATCTATGGGCAGAGCAAACCGTGTTATATCAAGAATGCACGCTCTGGGCTGGATAGACGATGAGACGCATAACGCCTCTTTGCTTGAAGAACCAAAGGTATACGACGATACACTGACACAAAACAGTGCTCCGTTTATAGTGGATGAAATTACAAGAAAAGCGGCTGAGTTAGGCATAGAAGATATAAAAACAGGCGGATATGAGATATATACGACGATAGATATGAGACTGCAAGAGGCGGCGGAAAAATCACTAAAACATGCATATGAGATGTCGCTCTCAAGGATGAAGGCTCGCAAGCCCGAAGATGAGACGGCAGGGCTTAATGCAAAACTTTTAAACGGCGCTCTTATTTCAGTGGATTCAAAAACAGGAGATATTTTAGCTCTTGTCGGAAGCGTTGACTATAAAAAGAGTTCATACAACAGGGTTACGCAAGGCCGCAGACAGCCAGGTTCGGCGTTTAAGCCTTTTATATATCAGGTCGCTATTGATTTAGGCTACTCCGGAGCGACGGAGCTTGTCGATATCTCCAGAACATATACCTATGAAAAAGATGGTGAAGAGCAGAAGTGGCAGCCAAAAAATTATGAAGAGAATTATAAAGGCATTTTAAGCCTCAGAGAAGCGCTTATTCACTCAAGAAATCTTGCTACGATTAACCTTGTAAATGATATTGGGCTATCACAGCTCCATAAAGAGCTTGATAAATTCGGCATAGCCAACCTTCCGCCGGACTTGTCCCTCGCACTGGGAAGCATTACTTTATCGCCTATGCAGATGGCAAAATATTTTACCTCTTTTGCAAACTCCGGTATTCAAGTTGAGCCGCAGCTTATACGCAACATCGACAAGGGTTTGAATACGATTTATGAGAAAAAAGAGAAAAGCAAATTTATTACTAAGCCGACGCAAGCATACATAATGACTACGATATTAAAAGATGTTGTGGAGAAGGGAACAGGAAAATCGGCTAAAGTTCAGGGTATAGATCTTGCAGGAAAAACAGGAACAACAAACAACAATATGGATGGATGGTTTGTAGGATACTCACCAACTATTGAGACGGTTGTTTGGTTTGGAAACGATGACAACTCTCCTATGGACAGGGTAGAGACAGGCGGTAGAATTGCCGGACCTGCTTTTGCGATGTATTATGAAAATGTTCTAAAGATATACCCTCAGATTCAAAGAAAATTTGAAAAACCAGAGGGGATAATTGAGGTAAATATTAACGGCGAAAAAGAGTACTTCAGTGATGTTTCAAAACCGCCACGCGGTGGTTCAGAGGTTAAAACAGAGGAGATGTTACTTTTTTAAAAGTAATATCCCAGACGAACTGCAATTGCATTGTCACTCGCGTTATCGCTTAGCCCATACGAGTAGTTAAGGCTTGTAAACCAGTTTGCATTAATGCTGTAAAAAGTATAAAGAGAAAGTGTCTCAATATCTTCGCTTTCTTTATAGATGCTCTCGCTGTTATTGTAAGAGCCGCTAATATATAGATTTTTTAGCGGATAAAATCCAACACCGCCGCTGTATGAGCTTGTATTTTGGTATGAAACTATTCCCAAAACATCATCGTCATTGATAACTGTATAGCTATAACCGCCAAACAGATTTATACTCTTTAGCATATAGCTAAAATTTACAGATCCAATAAAATCCATGTTGTTGTTGTCTAATTCTGTATCATAGGTTGGAATTATTGCTCCAGCTCCAAACCGTAGAGTCAGTTCATTTTCAGGGGAGAACTTATAGTATGCGCCGACAAATGAGTCATTCATTCCGCTGTCGCTATCTGAGTCATAGTAAGAGCTGCTTGCTTGAAGAGAGAAGTTTTTGTAGTAGTAATCTATCTGCAGGCTTTGCGAAAGAGTGTCTGATTTTGGTGTTGATGTATAATCAGTCTCTGAAAAGCTAAGACCATATATTACATCAAAATGGTGCTCGCTCGCCAGTGTTTTTACAGTACACCCTTTTATGTCGACTAGCTCATTAAACGGTGTGTTTGGGCATCGGTCGTTACTGTCATCAACCCCATCCATATCATAATCGCTGTAAGCCGATAAACTAAGTGATGCCGCCGTTATAAGTATTAGCGCTTTTTTAAACATTTTTGTCCTTTTGCAGCACCAGCTCCGGCGCCGCATTATCTTTAATTTTGTATTTAAATATTACTTGTTCATAAATCTATTTGGTGTACCGCTAGGATCTGGAGTAATGCCAGGGTTTTGTTGCATAAACTGAGACCCGACCTGATTTTGATTCATTCTTTGGTTCTCTTGTCTCTCTCTAGTCTCATCCATCTGATTTATGCGGGCTCTCTCTCTTACTCTTTCTCTGACTTTTGGCTGTTCGCCATCAGTTGCCATACTAGAGCGGAGCTTTTCAATTGCTGTTTCTCTCTCTTCTTGGCTTAGAGTAGAGAGAGTTGTTTTAAACTCATTCATGAGTCTTACTCTATCTTGAGCGCTAGCCCCTTTCATAGCCCCTATCTGCGCATCTACGCTGACTTCTGCCATACCTAGTGTTAAACTGCCAAGCAACATTAAAGTTGCACTTAATCTTAGAGTTTTCATTTTTAAATCCTTATCTTTTGATGGTAAAAGTATCGCATAAAAGTGTTAGCATTATATTAGCCAAATGTTAGCGAAGTGTAAGCTTTGAAAGGTTTAGGGATAAGTCGCTTCCTATTCCAAGCTCACTTTTAACGCTTATTTTTATGCCAAGTTCTTCGCATAGCTTTTTAACTATATGAAGACCTACTCCCAGACCTCTATCCTGCTCTTTGTAAAATCTGTCAAAAATTAGTTTCGGGTTTTTAATACCTTTGCCAGTGTCTATTATATGCAGAGTATCCGTTTTGTCATCGTAACTTACTTCAACTCTGCCGTCTGGTTTATTGTATTTGGCGGCATTTGTTAAAAGGTTGTCGATTATGCGTAAAAAAGCATCTCTGTTTGTAGAGATATATCTGCTTTGCATATTCACTATAAAGTTGATATCTGGGTAGTTTTTTTCTAACATGTAGATATTCGTCTGTATGATATCCTTTAGATTAATTTTCTCTTTTTCTTGTAGATGGTTTTGCAGGTATGAGCGAAGATGTTTTTGAAGGTTTAGTATATTTTCAACGCTCTGCTCAATTCTATTTAATTTCTCACTCTCCCCAATCTCAATTTTAAGCATTGCGCTGTTTAGTCTGAGTGATGACAGCGGAGTGTTAAAATCATGGAGTATGTCTTTTATGAACTCTTGTGTGAGAAGCAGAGCATTTCTAAGAGGATATAGCGCATAGACTGAGAAGAGTATAGAGAGAATAAAAACTATGCCAAGAATCGCCAAAAAGTTATAAAATGCACTTTTTTTTAGTTTTTGAAGTTCAATATTATAGTCGTAAGAGCTGAAAGTTAGGTGCATTATATATTTTTGGGAGCTTGGAATCGGGTAATAACTGCTTAAACCATTTTCATTTTTGTAGAGCGTATAGAGCTTTTCATTATGAGGCTCTATAAAGTCTATCCCAAATTGTTCGCATTTTATGTCAAAACTGCAGAGCCTCATCTTTGAAAACAGCTGCTCATCAAGGGTTTGAATCTCTTTTGTGTAGTTGATGTAAAAGAGCGTTGCAATTAAGATGCCAAGGGAGCCAAAAAAAAGCAGAAAACTCTTTAAGAATGATTCTATCTCGGCTCTACTCAACTACATACCCTATTGAGCGGAGATTTTTTATATTCAGCCCAGTTGTCTGTTTTAGTTTTGTAAGAGCTACTCTAAGAGCAGAAGAGGAGGGCTTTTCTAGGCAATCTAAGAGCATATCTTGAGTGATAACCTGCCCCGTATTTCTTATAAATAGGCTAAATAGCCGCTCTTGAACCTCTCCAAGGGCTATCGTCTTTCCATCTTTTTTGAGCGTTTTTGTTTTTGGATTGTACTCTAAATCGTTGTATTTAATTGTGGAGTTTTTATCTTCTAGTTTTGCGTTTACCCTGATGAGGAGCTCCTCGGGGAAGAACGGTTTTTTTATGTAATCCTCTGCACCGACTGCAAAAGCCTTTGAGATAGAGCCCAAATCAACAAGAGCGCTTATAAATATGGCAGGGGTTCTGTCATCGGCCTCTCTAAGTGATTTTAGAAGCTCAATACCATTAATATCAGGGACGTTTATATCAAAAATGTAGAGATCAAATCTGCTCTCATAGCTTGTATCAGCCGCCTCATCGCCGCCCCTTGCAAGCGTGACAGAGTAGCCGTCTGATTCAAGCAGTTCAACAAGTGTTTGACCCAAAAGAAGGTCGTCTTCCAAAAGCAGTATTCTTTTTTTCATACACAATTATATTATAAAAGTGTTAGCGATGTGTTGCTTCAGGGTTGAAATAATTTATACCAAAGAAAATTGATAGTAAAATCAATTATGAGCAAGATTATTCTAGTGATTTTTATATTTGCAACATCTCTAATGGCTGGCGAAGCGCATGATATTATCAGAAAGCTTGATGAAAATTTCAGGGGCAAAAATATCTACATGCAGTTGAGCATGAAAGTGGTCTCTATGGGTCACGAGCGTGTTATGAAGATGCAGAGCTACTCGCAGGGGACAAAAAAGAGCTTTGTAAAAATTATCTACCCTCCAAAAGATGCGGGGATTACCTTTTTAAGCCTCAATAGGGAGATGTGGCAGTATGTCCCGAAAATAGAGCGAATCATAAAAATACCGCCCTCTATGATGCTTCAAAAATGGATGGGAAGCGACATAACCAACGATGATATGGTAAAACAGAGTTCAATCGTAGAGGATTATGAGCCAGAAATCATCAAAAGAGAGGGCAGCGTAGTAACTATCTCTCTTACGCCAAAAGAGAATGCTCCGGTCGTATGGGGGAAAATAATTCTAAACATAGACACCGCTACCTACACCTCCAATAAAGATATTTTTTACGATGAAGAGGGCAAAGAGGTAAGGTATTTTATATATAAGAATGTAAAAAAAGTGGGCAACTATTTTATACCGACATATTGGAGAGTCGAGTCAAGCGACGTCGCAGAGAGATATACCGAAATGGTTATAGAAGAGGTTGAGTATGACACAAAAATCTCCGAGGAGTATTTCACCAAGAGTGCGTTGAAGAGATTTTCAAAGTAGGATGCCAAGAGATGTTTAAACTCGCACTTAAAAATACTCTTTTTTACAAAGGCCGCTCTATAACGACGGCTATTTTAACATTTGTATCGACCATGCTTTTTATACTTTTTATATCAATGCAAGACGGTTCACACAACTCTATGCTTGAAAATTCACTTAAAATTTACACGGGTGCCATAGAGATTTACGCTAAAGGCTACCGCGATATCGGCGGTAACGACTATCTTATAGAAGATGCAAAAGCCATCACCGATAAACTCTCAAAAATAGACGCTATTGAGGCTTATAGCGCAAGGTATGAGACATACGGTCTGCTCTCAAACAAAGAGTACTCTGCGGCCTCTATGGTAGCAGGAGTAGAACCGAGCAAGGAGAGAGTTTTAAGTTCGCTCGAATCGGCGCTTAGAGAGGGCAAGTTTTTGGATGAAGATTCAAAAAACTGTATCTATATGGGTGCGGAACTTGCCAGCAAACTAAAACTTCGCATAGGCGGCGAGGTTGCTTTTGTCGGAGGTGCTAGCGAGGGCTCCTTTGCGGCGGACATCTTTAGAGTTTGCGGAACGTTTAAAACAGGCTCTTTTGAGTTTGATTCAAGCGCTTCGTTTCTTGCAAGAAGCTATTTTGATGAGTTGATGTACGCAAAAAACAAGGCCTCATACATAACGATAAAGCTTAAAAATCTCTCAGATGCTGATGCCGTAAATAGCCAAATAGTTAAAATTCTTGATGATGAAAAGCTAGAGTCTCTTACTTGGAAAACGCTTATGAAGAGCATGGTTGAGGCAATGGAGGTTGATAACATTTTCGGATATATCTCTTTGTCTCTGTTTCTCGTGGTAATCTTTTTTGTTATTATGATTTACGGCTTCATAAACATAAGCTCGCGCATAAAAGAGTTCGGAGTTTTACGCTCTATCGGACTCTCAAAGAGAAATATCTTTTTGCTTCTTTTTTATGAGATTTTTATACTCTCAACTTTGGCGCTTATAGTTGTAACACCGCTCTCCGCCTATATCTGCTACTATTACAGTATAAATCCCATTGTCATAGAGGGAATTGCCGACATGTACAAAGATTACGGAATCGTCTCAGATGAGATACCGTTTGATTTTAATCCATTTACCATCGTCTGGAATATTGTGGTTATATATATTTTGAATTTTATCAGCATCTTATATCCATACATCTATATAAACTCATTTAAACCCATTGAGGCGATAAGACATGTATAGGCTGATACTCAAGATGGCTTACAAAAACATGTTTTTAAGAGTTCACCGTACACTTCTGGTTATAACAATGATAGCGGTCAGTATGAGTATGATGCTCGGGATTCAGGGGCTCTATGACGGAATGGCCGAGAATATGATAGAGAAAAACAAAAGAAGCGGAAGCGGAGATATAGCTCTTTTTGCAAAAGAGTATAGAGTCCAAAAAGAGCTGAAATACAGAGTAAAAAACGCTTCGTCCATAAAAGAGGAGATAGAAAATATAAAGGGTGTGGAGGCGGCAGTTTTGAGGCTTAAGGCGGAGGGGCTGCTCTCAACCGCCAGAAAATCGTCGTTTGCTTTTATGCAGGGGATGGATTTGGAGGGGGAGAATCGTTTTGGAAGATTTGAGGAGTTCTTAAAAGAGGGGGAGATGAGGTTAGAAAAAGGAGATGCGATAATAGGGCTTGAGCTTGCAAAAACACTAAAGCTTCAAATAGGCTCAAAAGTAGTCTTCTCAACTCAGGATATAAGAGGCGAGATAAACTCCATTGCACTTAAAATCAGAGGTATAGTTCAAACTACAAATATAGAACTAGATAACAGCGCCATATTTGTAGATATCGGGGAGATGCACCGTTTTTTGGGTACCAATGAAGAAGAAGCCACACAAATTGCTATTATATGCAAGGATGAGAAGCTTATAGAAAAACTTGTGATAAAATATCCGGAGCTTGAAATTAAGAGCTTTTTAGAACTTAAACCAACGATGAAGATGATGCAGGACGTTATGCTGATATTTAACTCCATCACCTTTTTTATTGTTATGAGCGTTGTTTTTGTGGGAATATTTGGCGTTATGTATGTTTCGGTGCTCGACAGAATACGCGAATTCGGTATTATGATAAGTGTCGGAATGCGCTACAAGTATATAAGAGTGCAGATATTTTTTGAAGCTCTGTTTGTGGGTATTATCGGATATCTGAGCGGGGCGGTTTTGGGAGCGATTATACTGCTCTATATTAAAAATCATGGAGTTGATTTGAGCTCATTTTCTGATGCGCTTGAGATGTGGGGCTATGAGGCGGTAATACACGGCACTATAAAAATCTCATACTTTACGACCACTTTTGCCGCAATTATAGCCGCATCGTTTTTTAGCATACTTATTCCGCTTAGAAAAATAAAAAAACTAAACCCAATCGAAGTAATCAAGGCTGACAAATGATAAAACTCCAAGGTGTAAATAAGTACTTTTTCAGAGGCGAGCCAAGAGAGGTTTATGCGCTTCGCGACATAAATTTAACCATAGAAGAGGGAGAATTCACACTCTTTGGCGGGGCATCCGGCTGCGGAAAGACAACGCTTTTAAATGTAATAGGCGCGCTTGATGGCTGTGAGAGCGGTAAAATATATTTTGATGAAAAAGAGATAAGTTCATTGGATGAAGATGCGCGCACCACGCTAAGACTTAATGAGTTGGGATTTGTTTTTCAGGCATATAACCTAGTTCCGGTTTTGAGCGTTGAAGAGAATATCGGTTTTATTATGAGGCTTCGCGGATTTAGCGATGAGGAGATAAGAAGAAGAGTTTTGGAGGTTGCAACGCTTTTAAAGATAGAAGACAAGTTAAAATCACTTCCAAATGCTCTAAGCGGAGGGCAGCAGCAAAGAGTGGCGGTTGCACGTGCCGTTGCCGCAAAACCAAAAATCATCTTAGCCGATGAGCCGACTGCAAACCTTGACTCCAACAATTCGCAAATACTTATGAATATGATGAAAGAACTGAATGAAAAAGAGGGTGTAAGCATTCTGTTTGCTTCGCACGATGAGCTTATTATGAAGAGCGTTAAAAGAGTTATAACACTCAATGACGGTGCAATTGTAGATGACTGCAAGCAGTAAAAAACTATTTTTTCTTTTGCTTTTTTTTGCGGAGTTTCTATTTGCTGATGAAGGTTACAGGGTTACAAATACAAACATTACACTCTTGGAGGGCTCAGTCACTCAAGCCGAAGATAAAAGATACATGTACAATTATAACAGGTTGAGATTTTATGCCGATTATGAGCAAGATAGATATTTTGGCAGTGTAATTAGCGACATAGTTAATTATTACGGTGATAGCTACACAAGCTCAAACAGTTTTGAGTATCTCAAAAATTCACGCTCGGATACGCCGTTTGAGACACAGACAAATTTCAAAGATTACGGCAAGGGAGCAGTTTATGCAAAGCTTTACAGAGCCTATGTGGGATATGAGGATGCGAAAAACAGAGTTGTAGCAGGTCTGCAAAATATATCCATGGGAGTGGGGCGGATATGGACGCCCACAAATATATTTAACCCAAGAAACAGCTATGCGATAGAGCCGGATGAGATTTACGGAGTTAGCGCACTCTCATATCTAAGGCACCTAAACGACACCTCGCATGTTACCATTGTGGCAAGCCAAAATAGAGAAAAAAAGTTTAAATATGCGGGGCAATACAAAGGTTATCTAAGTTTTGCAGATATTGGGCTAAACGCAGTAAATTCTGATAAAACCAAGATGATTGGTTACGAGATAGAGGGCAATCTGGCGGAGAGTGGAGTTGAGCTCAGGAGTGAAGCAGGATATATAAGAAGCAGCCTTGAGGATGAGTTTAGCCAAGAGTATGCCGTGGAGTTTTTTCAGGGAATACTAGGGGCGGAGTACGGTTTTAAAAACGGGGTTACTCTGGTATTTGAAACGCTATACAGCTCAAAAGATTTCTCTTATGAAGAGGTGTTATTTAATCTTGATTCGGATATTTTATCAAATTTAGTTCACTCAAACTTCTACAGCGGAGTTACTCTCTCATACAGTTTTAATCTATTTTTGGATGCCTCACTGCTTTATATAGAGAGTTTTGGGGATAAAAATTCTCGCTTTATTTCGCCGAGCTTGAGTTATACGCTAAATGATTACAACACTCTCACGCTTGGCGCACAGATACTTGGCGGCAAGAGTGAAAGTGAATTTAGAGAAAATAGCTACTTTTTTAAATGGAGTTTATCATTTTGATTAATGAAAAGCTCTGTTTAATGCGCAAAACAGAGCTTTTACGGAAGCCGTGGCTATATCGTTATCTGCTCCTACGCCAAAACATGAGAGAGTCGTATCTGTTTGAATCTCAATGTATGCAATCGCCTTCGCAGAGCTTAGATGCCCGTACGAGTGCTCATAGTATGAGTTGATGGTAAAACTGTTTTTATAATTTTTCATCAAAGCATTTTTACAAGCATCGACAGGTCCGTTGCCCTCTCCGCTTGCTACAATCTCAATGCCGTCGTAAAAGTATGTCAAAGTACATTTCGACACTCCTTTTACGGAAGTAAGAGTGAAATCTACCAAAGAGATATGCTCTTTTACTCTAAAATAGTTCTCGTTAAAGATCTCGAACAGCTCCTCTGCACTGAGCTCTTGCCCTTTTTTGTCGCTAACGTCTTGAACAAGCTTGCCGACTTCAGGGTGCATAGCTTTTGGAAGCTGATAGCCGAAGTTTTTCTCCAGTATATACGCAACCCCGCCTTTGCCTGACTGAGAGTTGATGCGAATAATGCTCTCGTAGCTTCTTCCGACATCTTCAGGGTCAATCGGAAGATAAGGAACTTCCCAAAAGACCTCATTTTGAGATTTTCTGTAAGCCAAACCTTTGTTTATTGCATCTTGGTGAGAGCCTGAGAATGCTGTATAAACAAGCTCTCCGACGTAGGGGTGACGAACATGCGTCTCTATCTCCGTACATCTCTCGACTACATTTAAAACTTCATTAACATTGCTAAAGTCGAGATGAGAGTCAACACCTTGGGTAGTCATGTTAAGTGCAAGCGTGATAATATCTACATTTCCCGTTCTCTCTCCGTTGCACAAAAGCGTTCCCTCAACTCTGTCAGCACCGGCCAAAAGCGCAAGCTCGGTTGCAGCCACGCTTGTCCCTCTGTCGTTGTGAGTGTGTGTCGAGATGATTACATTTTCTCTATTGTTTAAATGTTCGCTCATCCACTCAATCTGGTCGGCGTAAATATTTGGCGTAGCCATTTCTACCGTTGCCGGCAGATTGATGATCACTTTTCGCTTCTCGCTAACTCCCCATCTTGCCGTCACGGCATTAGAGATTTCAGCCGCAAATTCAAGTTCGGTTCCTGTAAAGCTCTCAGGCGAATACTCTAAAAATATATCTCCGTTGAAATTTTTCTCATATTTTTTTACCAGATCGACACCATCTAGGGCAAGTGCAATAATCTCTTCTTTTGATTTTTTAAACACCATTTTGCGTTGAGCTGTTGAAGTTGAGTTGTAAAGATGAACGGTTGCTTTTTTGACACCCTCAAGAGCTTCAAAAGTTTTAGCGATTAAGTGCTCTCTCGCCTGGACTAAAACCTGAACTCTGACATCATCAGGGATAAGATTGTCGTCAACAAGACGGCGCAAAAAGTCAAATTCTACTTTTGATGCAGATGGAAAACCGACCTCAATCTCTTTAAATCCGATTTTGAGTAAGAGTGCAAATAGTTCAAGTTTTTTGTTCATGTCCATAGGGTTGATAAGTGCTTGATTGCCGTCGCGCAAATCAACGCTGCACCACACAGGAGCTTTTGTTATAGTTTTAGTCGGCCATTTTCTATTGGGCAAATCTATCTTAGGGTACGGACGATACTTTCCGCTTGGAATGTTTTTCATAATAAATCTTTAACTTGAATTTAATAGCGCACTCTTACATACTGCTATTATATTTGAAATTATAACAAAGTTGTTGTTAGTTGAGTGTTTTTATAAGAGAAATAATCCCGCTTAGAAGCGGGATTTAATAAATTGTTTGTGGTTTTTCTACTTTAAAAGGGGCAAGCTTTTTTTGAAGAAATTGCGTTTTAACAACTGTAAGTTGTTTTAAACTCGTAAGCTGTCGGGCGTCTCTCATCCGGCCATATTTGTCTCTCAAACATGTAGTGCTGGTAATCGTCAATAAATACATCAGTAAATACAGGTTTTAAGAAAGCATTATCGGCAATAAGGGCCTCAGTTGCTTCGCGTAGAGTGTGAGGCATTTGAGGGATACCTTTTTCGCGAATCTCATCTAGGCTCAGTTCAAACAGATCCTCATCCATCGGACCAACAGGAACAGTTTTGTTTTTGATACCGTCAAGTCCAGCCATCATCATTACGGCAAATGCAAGATATGGGCAAGATGTAGAGTCTGGAAATCTCATCTCAATACGAGTTGCTTTTTCACCTGCACCGTATGGGATACGGCAAGACGCTGAACGATTTTGCATAGAGTAAGTCAAAATCGAAGGAGCTTCAAATCCAGGAATAAGTCTCTTGTATGAGTTAGTAGACGGATTTGTAATTGCTGCAACAGCCTTGGCATGTTTAAAAATACCGCCGATGTAGTGAAGAGCCATTTCGCTTATGTTCGCGTAGTTGCCTTTTTCATAGAAAAGATTTTTGCCGTTTTTCCAGAGTGATTGGTGAACGTGCATACCGTTTCCGTTATCACCAAAAAGCGGTTTTGGCATAAATGTTGCAGTTTTACCGTTTAAGTGAGCAACCATTTTTATTACATATTTTAGTTTTTGAACGTTGTCAGCCGCACCGATGATGTCAGAGAAAACGATACCGATTTCGCCTTGACCTTGAGCAACTTCGTGGTGACCCAAAATAACTTCAAGTCCAACTTGCTCTAAAACTTGCATCATTTCAGCTCTTAAATCTACCTGTGTATCAATTGGAGCTACAGGAAAATAACCACCCTTGATGCCGCCACGGTGGGCTGTGTTGTAACCATCTTTATACTTAGTATTTGAGTTCCACTCGCCCTCTTCAGTATCGATTTTGTAACCTGATTCGTTCATATTGTCTATAAATCTTACATCGTCGAAAACAAAGAACTCATTTTCCGGCCCAAAATATGCAGCATCCGCAATACCTAAAGATTCAGCATGCTTTAGTGTTGCTTTTGCGATTGAACGAGGACATTTTTCATACATCTGACCTTTGTAAATGTCGTAAACATCACAAAAAATAATTATGGTCGGGTCAGCTGTAAAAGGGTCTAGAAATGCTGTTGGAACATCTGCTTTTAAAAGCATGTCAGATCTGTT
>DAIDMU010000118.1 GCA_027448805.1 Sulfurimonas sp.
CAAAAAATCAAAGAGGCAAAAGGTTTAGTCGATGCTCTTGATATGCGAAAAGCAACGCTCTATAAAGTGGGATTGATGATAGTCGAGTACCAGTATGAGTTTTTTACTGGCGGAGCGATTATGCCCCTTACGCTCAAGACCTTAGCCGATGAGTTTGGACATAACCCATCAACTATATCACGTGCCATAGCCAACAAATACATAGCCTGCAACAGAGGCATATACGCCATGAAAGAGTTTTTCACAACTGCCATAGACGAAGATGTCTCAAACGCCGCTATAAAAGAGTTTGTGGTAAATCTGGTAAAAAATGAAAATAGAAAAAAACCGCTAAGCGATATGAAACTCTTAGAGCTTATCCAAGACAAATTCAAAGTTGAAATGGTAAGACGCACCATTGCTAAGTACAGAAAACAACTCAACATAGCAGGTTCAAGCGAGCGCAAAAAGCTTTATCAGTTGCATTAAAGGAAAAAACATGCAAAAACTTCATAACTACATAACAAAAATATCAAATGAGTTTCTCACAGGTTCAGCGACAGAGCATACTTACAGAGGGCATCTTAAAGATTTAGTCGAAACCATTGATACAAATGTCATCGCCATAAATGAGCCAAAAAGGGTAAAGGCGGGTGCGCCTGATTACTTAATAGCCACAAAAACGGACAACATCGAGATAGGGCATATCGAAGCTAAAGATATTGGCAAAGACCTCAACCACAAAGATTACAACGAGCAGTTTACACGCTATAAAAATGCTCTTGAAAATCTCATCATTACCGACTACATGGAGTTTAAGTTTTACAAAAACGCACAGCTCTATACAACGATAAAAATAGCTAAAATCCAAGATGGCAAGATAACTCCTCTTGCTGAAAACTTTGCAGAGTTTATAAACCTCATCAAAAACTTTACCTCATTTGTCGGACAGAGCATCACTTCCTCTTCAAAGCTTGCATGTATGATGGCGCACAAAGCAAAACTTATGGCGGATGTGATGTTAAAAGCCATAGAGATTGACATAGAAACAGATGAAAATACAGAGCTTTACTCACAGTACAAAATCTTTAAACAGATGCTCATCCACGACATGACACCCAAAGATTTTGCCGACATGTACGCGCAAACCATCACTTACGGAATGTTTACGGCAAGATTTCATGACTCCACACTTCAAACCTTTAGCAGACAAGAAGCTGCCGAACTTCTTCCTCATTCAAACCCGTTTTTGCGCAAGCTTTTTCAGCAACTCGCAGGGTATGACTTAGATATCAGAATCTCATGGATAGTCGATAGTTTAGTCAAGATATTTTTAGCAACCGATGTAACCAAACTGCTTGAGAACTTTGGAAGTACAACGCAGAGAAACGACCCCATCATCCACTTTTACGAAGAGTTTTTAGCGGAGTTTGACCCAAAACTTAGAAAAAGCAGAGGCGTTTGGTACACGCCTGAGCCTGTTGTAAAGTTTATAGTAAGAGCAGTCGATGAAGTGCTGACAGAAGAGTTTAACCTTCCAAAAGGGTTATCTGACACAAGCAAGATAACCATAAAAGTGGATAACCCATCTAAAAAAGGCAAAATGGACAAAGAAGTCCACAAAGTCCAAGTGCTAGACCCTGCAACGGGAACAGGAACATTTTTAGCCGAGACCATCAAGTTTTTGCATGAGAAAAAACAGTACCTCAAATGGAGCAGTTATGTAACCGAGCATCTCATCCCAAGGCTTCACGGTTTTGAGATAGTTATGGCAAGTTATGCCATGGCACACCTTAAACTAGACCTGCTCTTAAAACTCACAGGCTATGAGCCGACAACCACGCAGAGGCTCAAAGTCTTCTTAACCAACTCTCTTGAAGAGCATCATGACGAAACAGGCAATCTCTTTGCCTCTTTTTTAGCAACAGAATCTCAAGAAGCAGACCGTGTCAAAAAAGAGACTCCCGTCATGGTTGTGATGGGTAATCCGCCGTATAGTGGAGTTTCATCAAATAATATAGAGTGGATAAATAGAAAAATAAATGATTATAAATATATAGAGGGCGAATATTTTAATGAAAGAAAACATTGGTTAAATGATGATTATGTAAAGTTTATACGATATGGAGAGCATTATATAGAAAAAAATGGGGAGGGAATTTTAGCTTTTATTAATCCACATGGGTTTTTAGATAATGCGACTTTTAGGGGCATGCGGTATCATCTTTTAAAAACTTTTGACAAAATATATACTATTGATTTGCATGGCAATGGAAACAAAAAAGAGATTTGTCCCGATGGCAGTGCAGATGAAAATGTGTTTGATATAAAACAGGGCGTTTCTATAAATATATTTGTAAAAACAAAAACAAGTAAGAAAAAATTGGCGGATGTTTATCATTATGATTTATATGGAAAAAGAGATTTTAAATATGACTTTTTAAGTGGTAGTTCTATAAAAACCGTTGAGTGGAAAAAATTGGAAGTTAAAGAACCTAATTATTTCTTTGTACCTAAAGATTTTGAAGAACAAGATAGCTATGAGAAAGGATTTAAAATTGATGAGTTATATTCTGTATTTAATACAGGTATTATGACCATGGCAGATAACTTTATATTATCTGAAACTAAAGCACAATTAAAAGAGAATATTAATGATTTTTTAATAAATAGTGATAGTGAAGAAATTTTGAAAAATAAGTATTCTTTGGGAAAAAATTATGCAAAGTGGATAATAGACAATAAAAATAAAATTAAAATTAGAGATGAAAACTTTTTTCAAATAGTTCATAGACCATTTAGTAATAAGTTTACATATTTTAGTGATAATTTACTCTGGAGAAGTCGAAAAAATACAACATTAAATTATCTTAACAAAGAGAATATTGGATTGATAACTGCTAAGTCAAATAAGTCTGATAGAGTAGACCATTTTTTTATATCAAATTTAATGAGTGAAGCAAAAACAGGTGAATCAACAACACAATCTTATAATTTCCCCCTCTACCTCTACCCAGACGAAAACTCACTAACAACAGAACGCACGCCAAACCTCAATCTTGAGATAGTAAAAGAGATAGAGGAGAGATTGGGACTTACATTTGTAAATGAAAAAACGGACGTTAAAGATAGCTTTGCACCCATCGACATCTTAGACTACATCTACGCCGTTTTACACTCTCCAACTTACAGAGAAAAGTACAAAGAGTTTTTAAAGATTGATTTTCCAAGAGTTCCTTATCCTAAAATAGAGACTTTTTGGGAGTTGGTGAAGCTCGGCGCAGAGCTTAGAAGCTACCATCTGCTAGAAAATCCAAAAGTTTATGAGATAGGCATAAGCCTAAATGAGAGCGAAAACAACACCATTGAGAGAAAGATAGCCAAAAAAGATGTAGAGACAGAGCGCGACTTTGTAAAACTGTGGCTAAATGATGAGCAGTACATCGACAAAATCCCTCTCATTGCATGGGAGTTCTACATAGGTGGCTACCAACCGGCGCAAAAATGGCTCAAAGACAGAGTAGGGCGCGAACTCAAAGAAGAAGATTATGAACACTACAACAAAATCATAGTCGCACTTACAAAGACACATGAGATTATGCAACGCATTGATGAGGTTTTATTGAAAAATATGTCATTTTGAAATACTTTTAAATGAAAATAAATTATTTTAGTATGATAGGCAAAATCAACACTTGGAACTATCAGTTATGAACAAGCTAGAAACTGTAAATAAACAAAACCTACAAGACAAAATCCACACTATCCGCGGGCTTGCCGTAATGCTAGATAGAGATTTAGCGGTGTTGTATGATGTAGAGACAAAAAGAATCAACTAAGCTGTAAGAAACAATCAAGATAAATTTTTAGATGATTTTTACTTTGAGCTTAATAATGATGAGTTTGATATTTTGCGGTCGAAAGTTTCGACCACAAATTTTGCCAAAACAAGAACAAACCCAAAAGTTTTTACAGAACAGGGCATCTACATGTTGGCAACAATCTTAAAAAGTAGGATTGCATCACAGGTCACTGTATCAATCATAAGAGTTTTTGCAAATATGAGACAACTAATATCTCAAAACATCATTACTTATGAACGATTTGAAAGAATTGAACAAAGGCTCTCTTTGCATGATAAAAACTTTGACAAACTTTTTGAAGCATTGGAAGACAAAACTAAAAAACCAGATGAGGGGATATTTTTTGATGGGCAGATTTATGATGCGTATGCTTTTATAAACGATTTACTCAAAAGTGCAAAAAGTGAAATAGTTTTGATAGACAACTACATCGACGATACTGTTTTTACACTTTTTAGTAAATACCAAAATTTAAAAATAAAAATTTACACACAAACCATCTCAAAACAGATTCGTCTTGACTATCAAAAATACAGTTCACAATATAAAAATATAGAACTTCAAGAGTTCAAAAACTCTCATGATAGATTTTTGATACTTGATAGCACAGAGATTTACCACATCGGGGCAAGTTTAAAAGACTTAGGCAAAAAATGGTTTGCATTTTCAAAGTTTGAGATGCAAGCTTTAGAGATTTTGGGGAGATTAAAATAAATTATGAAGAGGTTTAATAGATGAGTGACATAAACATAAAACAACTCCTAGATGCAGAAGTTGAAAAACGCAACTGTGAAGGCGAGGTTTGTGAGGAGCGCTTAGACCCAATTATGGTCGCACACAAGTATAAAGACCCGACTATTTCACTGATTTGCGCGCTTTTTGCATACGGAAATGT
>DAIDMU010000119.1 GCA_027448805.1 Sulfurimonas sp.
GGTGGCTATAGAGAGAGGGAAACGCCTGGCTCCATTCCGAACCCAGAAGCTAAGCCTCTCATCGCTGATAATACTGCACCTGTCAGGTGTGGAAACGTAGGTCGCTGCCTAGTTGATCATTTCTTAACAACTATCACAATCTAACCGCACTTTTACCAATCGAAAAAATCAAAAACTTAATTATAATAAACTAACATTTAACTACTAATAATTTAAATTTAGCATTAACTATCGCCATATTTTAATTTTCAACGGATATAATTTTTTAAAAAAAACAATTAAAGGTATTTTATGAAATATATATTTGCGTTATTTGCAACTCTGCTTTTTTTTAGCGGATGCTCCACAACAACATATACAAAACAGATTTCAAGCGGTTTAATAGATAACAACGACACAATAATCAGCGCAAGAGACGGAAGTTTTAGGCTTCAAGGGGAATTTATTCCACCGTATGTTAGTTCTGCGCATTATCATTCTCTAAATATTAGCGGTGAGAAACTTATAAAAGGTTATCAGCGTGCTTTAGATTTTGGAGCAAAACATGTTCTCGTTAAAGTTCCATCGCGAGATAAAGAACTCTATGGAGTGCTTGTTTTAGATGATATTGACGAGCGCGGATTCGGCCCAGGTACTTTAACATACAAGATTATTATTCCGGAACCATACATAAAAGCGGCAAAAGACGGAAAAATCTCCGTTGTTTATGAGTACTACGGTGTAAAAGATGATGCTCTTTTTGACAATAGCAATATAAAGAAGTATTCGTGGATGTTGTGGATAAGTGATAAGGACATATTTAAGTGAAGATAATTTTTTCTTTAACAATTTTAACGGCATATCTTAGCGGTTTTGAACTTATACATTTGTCAAATTCCACTGACGCTGATAGCTTAAGAGAACTCAGAGAGAGATATAAAAAAGAGATAGTCATAAGTGATAGTCGCGCTTATCTTGTTCCAAGTGAGTGTCTGCTTGTGAGACACTTCGGCGGGCTTAGCCAAAACAGAGTTGAGATAGCAGGTCAAGAGTTTCAAAACGGCTATCTTGCCACGACACAAGAAGTCTTTGAAGCGAAAGATGCCGCGGCAATAAAAAAAGAGATTTTAAAACAAAAAATTAGCGATACCATAGAAGCAAAAGTTGCAAAAGCATTTTTGGATGATGCCGATGGACATCTCTTCGGCGGGCTTAGCCAAGGGAGTGTTGATTTGACTGCTCAAAAAGAGATAGTAAAAGAGAACGCGCAAGAACAAAGAGAAGAAAACAGAAAAGAGAGTGCAAAAAAGAGCGAAAAAAATCCTACATGCAGAGTTGCCGATGACGGCTCAGGCTATGTGCTGTACGATATAAAAGATGCAAAGCTATATAAAGAGAGCAAAATAGAGCCGATTGCTAACGGCTTTATACTATTTAACTAGACATCCATATAATATTTAAATCTGCAACAAGAGCTATTTTTTGGGCTATTGCCCAAAGGCTTGTAATAAAAATGTTACATAACTACACGATATTATTTTTTTATCACAAAATTTACTTTATGCCAAAACATAAGAGTTATAACATCAACAGTGGTGAAATATATATAAAAGTTATAAAAATGGTGAAATAGTGCTTTTTTATAGAGAATTATAATTTTTCTCATACTGAGTGCTTATATTTATAGCCAATTAAATATTTAATTTAAGTTTCGTTTATGTTTATTTGCCATTCGTTTAAGATACGGTTAAAAATTAGTCGCCTATAATGCTTCTATTCTAAAATACTCGTAGGAGAGAAAATGAAAAGAACAATTAAACTTGCAGTGGTAGCTGCATTGGCTTTAGGTGCAACATCTGCATTCGCAACAAATGGTGCAACAATGATTGCCGTAGGTGGAAAATCTATGGGTATGGGTGGAACTGGCATAGGTGTAGGTCACGGCGCAGAGTCAACATTGGCTAACCCTGCAATGATTACAACAATTAAAGGTAATAACGAAGTTTCATTTGGTGGCACTGTATTTATGCCTGATATTGAAACTACACCTACTTTTATGGGGACTTCTACAACAGCAGACAGTGCTTCAGATTTCTTTGTAATCCCTTCTGTTTCTTTAGCTACTAAAGTAAATGATAACTTCTACTGGGGTATCGGTATGTGGGGTACTGGCGGTTTAGGTGTAGATTTTAGAGATACTCCAACAGTTGACGATGGCGGTAAACATATGAATATGGTTACAGCACTTCAAACAATGCAGTTTGGCGTGCCGATGGCATATACAAATAGTGGCTTTACTATTGCTGCAACTCCAATCGTTCAGTACAGTTCATTAGATATTCAATATACATTTAGTTCAAATCCAGCGGTTCCAGGTAATGAGTTTAGTTCAGGAGCTGGTGTTGCTCAAGATGTTGCAGTTGGTTATAACCTAGGTTTGGCATATGAGACTAATGGAATCACTATTGGTGCTGTTTATAAGTCAGAGATTAAATTTGATGTTGATGATGTATTGTCAAATACAATTACACCGATGGCTATGACCGCAGGTTCTCAGGCGCTCGCTGCTGGCATGGATGAAATGGCTACGCCAGCTGAAATGGGTATTGGTATCAGCTATACGACGCAAGGGCACACATTAGCAGTTGATTATAAAAACATTGCTTGGGAAGATGCTGAAGTTTATAAAGATTTCGGCTGGGAAGACCAAGATGTATTTTCTATAGGTTATGAGTACGCAACAAGTGGTTGGGCAGTTCGTGCTGGTTACCAATATGCTGAAGGTGCAGTACAAGACAATATGGGCAAAGGTTTAGTTTTGGATCAAGGTTATGCACTAGGTGGCGCATCTCTGACAAATACCTTTAATTTATTGGGCTTCCCAGGTACACAAGAGTCGCATATAACTCTTGGTGGTACTTACGCTTTCAATGAGACACTTTCACTGGATGTTGCTGCTGTATTTGGTTTAGAAAATAAAGAAACTTTTACAGGTTTTAGCGGTGAAGATATAACAAATAAGCACTCAGAGCAAGGCTATACTGTTCAACTTAACTACGCGTTCTAAGAAATTCTCTTCACACACGGTGCCGCCTTATTGGCGGTGCTTCGCTTCATAAAAAAATCAAATAAATAATTTCAGAAAAGTTACAGAATTGTATGATATAATATTTTAGATTTTTTGTGATACTATTATCACAAATTTAACTTAAGCAAAAAAGGAAATAAGATATGATGCGAAGATTATCATTGGGTGTTTCAGCTGTTTTAACGGCTGTGTTGTTTAGCGGTTGTTCGTATATGAACATGGGTAAGGTTTTTGTGTTTGATTTTTCGGGAGAGACAAGAACAGCTTACGCTAATATGATGGGTACTATAGGTGAAACAGGAGATCCTGCACAGGCTATGATGCTTGAGTTTAAAGTGGCTGATAATTTGTCTGAAGAAGATGTATTTGACTCAATGAAAGAGCTTGCAGATCAATACAATATGAGATTTGTCGGCGAAAAAAATATGTTTAGAATTGAAAATGGAAAACCTGATCAGGTTGTACATGCTAGAATCGGTGAGTTTTGTTCTCTAAGCGTTGCTAAGAAGATGTTAGACCACTCTCGCTACTATGGCGGTTTTATGCCATGTCGCGTTCTTTACGTAGAGTATGGTGATGGCAGAAGATATCTAATAACTATGGATATGACTTTGGCACTTTACGGCGGAACTGATAAAAAACCTATCAATCCGGATCTTTTTGCAGATATGTTAAATGTTAAAAAAGCTATGGAAGAGATTCCTAGAATGGCTGCTTCAGGCGAGTAATCGTCAATTTAGCTGCCATATTTTTCACGCAATCGCGTGAAAAATATTTTTATAATACGCTCTTGCTTTTCTAAACATCAATCATATTTTTATCTTAAGGAAAACAATGTTAAATACGCTTGTTAAAACAGCGTTCATATTATCATTGAGTGCGAGTATAGCATTTGGCTATCAGGCTGTTAGATTTAATCTCTCTGATGGTGACGCCAAAGAGAGAAACAAGACGTTTAGCGAAATAGTAGAGGTTGATCTTGAAGATGCAGGATTTACACCAAAAGACATTCACCCCAGCATAGAGTTTTGGTACAATAAATTTTATGGCACCAAACTGCTTGACAACGGTCGTATAAACCCTCAATTTAAGACAGACCATGTTGCAAATCTCGATAATATTGGATTTATAACGATTTCAAATGAGGAGCGGATGCTGCCTCTTCTTACAAAAGAGCCCTCTCTTGGAGGGTTTGCCCCGCTTAACCTTCTTATCTATAAAAAAGTGAGTGAAACTAAGACCTTTGTGGGTACTTTGACTCCTGAAGCTATGCTAGATATCACAAAAGTAAAAGATCCTGAAGTTAGAAAAACTTTCACGAAGTATATTGACGCGCTCTTTAAGGCAACCGACGCGGGAATGGGCGGCGAAGTTGAGTATATGAAGATAGACAAACTTAACGAAAAAACTATGGTTGAGTTTGAGATGCCATTTGAGAGAGGCAAAGATATATTAGAAGCCAAGTTCAACTTTATGGAAAAATTTGAAAAAGCGTTTGAAGCAGAGGAGTTTATTATCGCAGGCAAGAGAGATTTTGAAGAGTACTGGAGCGACCATGGTTTAGAAAACAACAGATTTGACGCTTACTGGGTCTATTCTCTTTGCCACTTTACATTTTCATATACTGTTTTTAACGTATGGCAGCATCCGGAGCTGGGAGTATCCGCCCCTTGCTCAATGTACATGTATTTGGATAAAGACTCAGACACTCTAAAAATAGGCATGCCGAGTGTTGAAAACTGGATAACTCTCGGTCATATTACAGACCCTGAGCAGATCAAGGTTATCAAAGAGATGGATGAGAAAATAAAAGAGATTATGATTAGTCTAGGAGCAAAAGAGATATGAAAAAATTATTGGTATTACTATTTAGTGCGGTTGTTTTATCTACTTCAGGCTATGCAGATAACGGCGCTCAAAGAGCGAAAGGTACGGCAGAAGAGCCCAAGGGAGAAGTGAGCGCATATCTTGCGGGTGCATATATAAGCGTTGCAGATGCAGAGACTAAGCTTAAAGCAGGCGGTTTTGAGGTTCTTGCAACATACGAGAGCGTAAAAGACGGTCATACAATTATTTTTACATGTCCTTCACTTAAAAAAGAAGCTGCCAAGCCAAATCGCGCAAATATAGCAGTTATGAAACTTTTTGTTGATGATGAGACAAAGAGAATCTCTTTGGCAAATCCACTATATTTCGGCAAGGCTTATATGCAGCAAGATTATGATCATGCTGTTTTCTCGGCTGTAGCAGCCAAGCTAGAGGCGCTGTTTCCAGATTTAACGCCCTCTGCGGATAAGATGGAGTTTGGCAAATTGGCAAGCTATCGCTTTGCTCCTGGCATGCCTTTTTATGAAGATGTCGACTTTCTTGGAGAGGGGACAAGTGCGGAACTTCTAGCTAAGCTAAAAGAGTATAAAAAAGGCAAAGACTTTATATATGAAGTTAAAATTTCTGACGATACAACGCTTGTAGGGTATGGCCTTAGTGCAGGAACAAAAAGATTTGTAACGAAAATAGGCCGTCAAAATGCAGGTTTGTTGCCTTGGCCAATCGTTGTAAGCGGCGGAGAGACCACTACGCTTAAGACTGAGTATTATATAACTCTTAACTATCCGTTGCTGGATATGACGCTCTTTAGAGAGATAGCGCCTAGTGCCCGTGACATCATCAAAGATTTAAGAAAGCCGTTTAAGTAAGGAGAAGCTATATAAGCTTAGCTTCTCTTTTTCCCTCTTTTATTTCGCCGATGAGATAAGAACCTTCAGCTTTTGCCAAAACAGTCTCCACATCTTTTTCTTTTACAACCAAAATCATACCGACGCCCATATTGAATGCTCTGTACATCTCTTCTTTTTCTACATGTTGAGAGATAAGTTCAAAAATAGGCAGAACTTTAATAGCATCCTGCTTTATCTCAGCTCTGAGGTTCTCTGGAAGAACGCGAGGAAGATTCTCAACTATTCCGCCGCCTGTGATATGAGCAAGAGCGACTATCTGATTTTTTAACTCTTTAAAAGTTTTTACATAGATGCGTGTCGGAGTAAGAAGAGTTTCAATAAGTGGTTTGCCGTTAAACTCATCGCTAAACTTCATACCCATTTTTTCAAACAGCACCTTTCTAGCAAGTGAGAAGCCGTTTGAATGAAGCCCAGAGCTTGGAAGAGCTATAAGCTTATGACCTGCTCTTACCATTGATACTCTATCCATTTCACTCTTTTCAGCAACGCCTACGGCAAAGCCTGCGAGGTCGTAATCGTCATGCGAGTACATTCCCGGCATCTCGGCCGTTTCTCCGCCGATAAGAGCACATTCAGCCTGTATGCACCCCTCAGCGATGCCTGCGACTACATTTGTAGCTACTTTAACATCAAGTTTGCCTGTAGCGTAGTAATCCAAAAAGAAAGATGGTGTGCCAAAGTTGCAGAGAAGGTCGTTTACGCACATTGCAACGAGGTCAATTCCTACCGTGTTGTGTATGCCTGAGTCGATTGCCAGTTTTAGTTTTGTTCCGACGCCGTCCGTTGCTGCAAGCATGACAGGCTCTTTGAACCCTTTTGGCAATTCAAATGCTCCGGCAAAAGAGCCAATGCCGCCAATAACGCCTGGTATTTTTGTTGATTTTACTAAAGGTTTGATATTCTCAACGAAACTGTTGCCGGCATCTATGTCGACACCGGCGTCTTTGTAGCTTATTTGGCTCATTTAGGGCTCCGATATTAAAAAGTACCGAATTATACCTAATGAGAGTTAAAGTGAGAGTTAAGAGGAATTTTTTATTTTGTGGAGCACTTTTTAGAGATAATGCACAGCGGGCAGAAGTTTGCAATCCCTGCAACTAGAGGAAGAACACCTAAATAAAACCACGCATTGCCTGTGACAAAGCCTGTCACTATGAGGGCCAAGCCCACAACTATTCTGATAACTCTACAATTTTTTCTAATTTTGTCGTAATTCATTTTTTTCTCCGTTTGATTTCTTAGTTAAACATATCCGCATACAGTGCATCTGCCCAGTCATATATTGACTCGGCGTTTTGCACGCCGTCTT
>DAIDMU010000120.1 GCA_027448805.1 Sulfurimonas sp.
CTGCAGCATTGTAGGACGGATTGCTTCGTGAGCTTCTTGTGCGCCCTTTGCCTTTTTGGTATAAACCTTAGGCTCATCCGGCAGATACTTTTTGCCAAATCTGCTCTCAATCACACCGCGAACTGCGGTAACCGCTTCGTGCGCCAAGTTTAGCGAGTCCGTTCTCATATATGTGATAACACCCGAAGTGCCGCTTGGAGTTTTTACACCCTCATAAAGAGCCTGCGCAACCATCATTGTTTTTTTAGGAGTAAATCCGAGTTTGCTTGAAGCAGTCTGCTGAAGGGTTGATGTCATAAAAGGCGGAGGAGTAGCGCTTCTTCTCTCTTTTGTCTCAATCTTTGAGATAACAAATGAGTCGGCTTTTACGCTCTCTACTATTGCGTCAGCTTGTTTTTTGTTTGTAATTGATAGTTTTGATAACTTCTCTTCATTGTGTGATATTAGAGTCGCTTCTATATCCTTTTTAAAAATGGTGTCTATTGTCCAGTACTCCTCTGGAATAAACGCCCTTATCTCTCTCTCGCGGTCAACGACAAGCTTCAGAGTTGATGATTGCACACGGCCTGCAGACAAGCCTTTTTGAATCTTTGAACTTAAAAGCGGAGAGAGTTTGTAGCCCACTACACGGTCAAGAATACGGCGGGCTTGTTGAGCGTTAACCATATTCATATCTATTTTACGGGCACTTTCCAATGCGTGGTTTATGGCAGTTTTGGTTATCTCATGAAAAACTATTCTTGGAAGTGTTTCTGGGTCTTTTTTTATAGCATGTGCAATATGCCATCCAATAGCTTCACCCTCACGGTCCTCATCGGTCGCGATATATATCGTGTCACACTTTTTTGCCAAAGCATTTATCTCTTTAACTGTTGCGGCGTTCTCTTTTGCAACGCTGTATGCAGGAACAAGATGGTTCTCTTCATCTATTGTGATTCCAAAGCGTGATTTTGGAAGATCACGTATATGACCTTTAGATGCGATAACCTCATACTCTTTGCCGAGGAAATTTTTAATAGTTTTGGCTTTGGCCGGTGATTCGACGATAATTAAGTTCAAATAGTTTTCCTATATATATAGTATAGTTGTTTTAATTTTGGAAGTGTAGCAAAAAAAGTAGAAATAATGAAAACAAGAAAATTTTCTAAAAATATTTGCAAATTTATTAAAGTTATTTTTTTTGGTGTCGATTTAGTTAACATCAAGGCATGGAAGCCAAGATAAAAATTTAACTGGGACGTAAGGTTCCACCCTAAAAGGATTTATTATGGGATTTAGAATTAACACAAACGTTGGTGCGATGAACGCACACATGAAATCTACAATGAACAATGTTGGACTTGATAAAAGCTTAACGGCTCTTTCTTCAGGTTTAAGAATTAATAAAGCGGCTGATGACTCTGCGGGTTTGGCGATAGCAAACAAACTATCTGCTCAATCTCAAGGTTTAGGACAAGCGATAGCTAACTCAAATGACGGTATCGGTTTAATTCAAACAGCTGATGGTGCTCTTGAAGAGTACGGCAATATCTTAAAAAGAGTTCGTGTTCTTGCTACTCAAGCAGCCAACGATACTCAGGATACTGCGTCACGCGGATATATTTCACAAGAGATTACAGCTCTTATGTCTCAGGCGAGTGATATCGCAAGTAAAACTAAATTTAATGGTATTCCAATACTTGACGGAACGGGCGGTACGCTTGGTGCGTTTACTTTCCATACTGGTGCTTATTCTGGTGATACACAGGCAGTAACAATAGGAACGGCGTCTCTTGCTGTTATTGTAACAGGTGCTTATACTGTTGGTGATCAGGCAAGTTCAGAAACTACTATTGCAAGTATGGACGTTGCTATCGGAAAAGTTGATGCAAAACGTGCGACTCTGGGTGCTGCTCAAAACAGATTAGAGTCAAATGTAAGAAACATCAGTGTTACGCAGGTAAATATTACAGCGGCTGAATCTAACATCCGTGATGTTGACTTTGCTCAAGAGAGCGCTAACTTTGCAAAACATAACATCTTGGCTCAGTCTGGAAGTTATGCAATGAGTCAAGCTAACGCTGTTCAACAAAACGTTTTAAGACTGCTTCAGTAGTCTAAAGCGTTTCTCTAGAAAACGTATTGAGATTGTTGCAGTAGCAACAATCGTTAAAGTAGCGTAAGCTACGGATATGTTTCTTCAGAAAACGTTTTAAGACTGTTACGATTGTAACAGTCTTATTTGGCTGTTTAATCTCTCTCTTTATTTCTCTAATCCATCAATATATAAATTTACTATTTCAAGCAGGTGGGCACATAGCATTGTTTGTATTTTTTTGACAAAGATATTGGCATCACCAGAAATTTTATGATTAAAGAAATCAAAAATGTATGGTGAAATTATCTTAAGATACTCTTGGTAGATGAGTGCTAGGTCATAGCCCTCATTTGAAGAAATGGAACAAAGCTGTTGTATTAATTTGCCAAGCGATTCTAAAAACTCTTTGCTTGTCGTAAAGTTGCTCTTTTTCCACGATTCTAAGGTGCTTTTGATACTTTTTGCATTAAGGATTCTTTTTATAATTTCATTAGATTCATTACTGCTGAGGCAATTTGAGCTGTTCTCATCGAACTCATTTTGTATGTTTCTACGTAGGATTTTTTTATCAATGGTAGCAAAATTGCTCATATCGAGAGAAGCTGTGCGTATTGCAACGGTATTGTTAAATTTTGCTCCGTCACTGAGATTGTATACGTGCTGTTTATCCTCTTTAAATCCGGTTGATACTGTATTTATAACATCTATTGAGTAGGCAAAATCAGGTGTTGTAAAGACTGTTGGACGCATGTTTCCATCAACTGTAATAACGGTATCTCTAAAGGTAATAACATCTAACTCATCAAGATTTTTTGAGATATTTAATGAGCGTGAATCTGGATGATTGCTTATATGAGTCTTTCCTGTATTAAAATCAAGAGCTAAATCCAGCCCCAATAAGTACAGTTCTGACACACCAAGCGCTATAAGCAAAAAGTAGGTTGTCGAGCCTACACAAAATGCTGAGAGATTTCCAAGTTCTTTTTTGTAACTGGTCCCATTTTCAAAAAAGAAAATAGACTCTTTTTTTAGCATAGAGACGATTTTATGCGGCGCTCTAGCAGAGAGAAAGAAGATGGTTTCATCAAAGAATGTGATGTCATTAAGCTCTTCAAATAAAATGGCGCTGCGCTCAAACCCATCTATATGAATAGCGATATCGGGCTTTATCATTTCTCTCTCTAAAATTCCCAACACCGCAGAGACGGCAACTATAATAAATTTTTGATGATTTTCTCTCAGCCATATCATGTTTAGTTGCAAAGATGGACCGGCTGCCAACAATAAAACAGGATTTTTTCCAAGAGATTTTTTTTCATGTTTTTGAAGCATATTTAAAAATTTAAATTGTTGATGTATGTACTCCAGCGGACGCAAATATTGCTCTAGAATGGCACTATAGAAAAAGTTATGGTGCGATTGTGATGCAATTTGAATTTGAAATTGTTGATATTTTTCCTCTGAATGGTTGAGCATGTGAAAATATTTTAGGTAATGATTGCGGAAAAAATCTAAATCTAGAAAAAATGTGGCTTTGTTTAAAAATTCAGATTTTGTGTCAAAAATTGAGAAAATAAGTTTGCTTTTTTCTGCTAATTTTTGATAAGGAGTTGTAAACAAAGAGAGTCTAAAAAGTTCCAAATCATCCTCTACAATCAAATATGCTTTGGCGGATATTTTTGCATCAATCTCTACAATATGAGTTCCAAGCCCAACACCAAAAAATATAAACTTTTCTATATTTTGCATAATATTTTCATTGCTTTGATGGTTCTGTAGATAGTTTAAAATATCGGCGTATCCACTGATGCTATTTTCATATATGGTCATTTTTTGATATTTAGGCAGATCTTCATCCGAAATAACAGTATCTCTAAATGTCGTAAATGCATTTGAGTCGTGTGAAAAGTTGATGCTTTTGGCAGCCAATGCTGCATAATCATTACTGTTCGAGCCGTATAAGCGGTTGTTTGACGAGAGTTCAATAACATCAAAATAGTTGTTTTCATATATCAAATCATATCTATTTTCATAAAGACCTTGTTCGATGGCTGAGTCAAGACCGGCAAGTTTTTTATAAACAGTGGAATAATTTTTTTCAAAGTAGGCAATGTTTTGCAAGAAAGTCTCTTTTGCTACCTCCTCCACAGAGAGCCCTTTTTTTACTGGGGTTGCTGCTGCGTGCAAAATATTGCCTTTAGGTTCAAAGGTATAATCTAGCGTATCGCACGGGTATGAAATTTTTTCAAACATTTTTTTACCCTTTGGCTCTAATTTAAAGAGATTTGGAAGTTCACGCGCTAGAAGCGATTTAATAGACATATTCATGCCATGTTCTAGGTTTTTGATAAATTTCCCGTCTACATAGCTTTCGTTATCTATAATATTTAATGTTGCATCAAATCCAAGCAGATTCAAATTTTCATAAAAAAGTTGTTTATCTTCTACGGGGGCGATAACATCAAAAGCTGAATGAAAGGATATATATTTTGTTTTTTGAACAGATATTTGAGATAATTTTGTTAAATGTTCAGTGTCTGCAATATCTCTTATTCTAAACCTGTCGCTGGAAAAAAAGTAAGGTGATGTTTTATCTAAAGTCCAGTGCGTTTTTGTGTAGCCATATAGTTTAATATTCTCTTTATAGCTAGCAATGCATTCCGGGATACCACGGTCATACTCTCTGCCGACAATGTAGCGGTATGGCGGCTTTATATATGATGAGTTATCTATGACCAAATCAATACTGTTTGGTGCAAATTTAGCGCATAAATGGGCAATATAGCCGCCGTGACTACTTCCTACCATTGCGACAGGGGCATTTTTTTCAAACTTTAAAGAGCTTTTTTGAAGAAATTCCAAAACATTTAGATGATCAAGTGCCTGAAGAACGCCAAAATTTTGATACTCGTCCCTTGCCGGCATGACGGTCATGGGAACTGCCACTATTGCATCTTGGGTAACTTCGCCGCTATCTTTTAGCTCCTGTATTTTTTCATCTAGTTTTTGCATTGTGGCATCTAGGCTATTGTCGTCGCTCTCAATGTTGTATTGCTGAAAATATTTTCTCATAACAGCTTTATCGGCCTCATCCGGATAAAAAAGGGCACCATTGTTTGGTCTTGCGCCAAAGCAGTGGTAAAAAACACTAACGCACAGAACATCAAATGTGTTGGCTGTGTATATTTGCAAATTATTAATATATTCGTCGGTGGAGTCCTCCCCAAAACCGGCAATTAGAAATACAATTCCTTTAAGTTTTGTAGATTTTTTGTATGAATATCTAAAATTTAGCGGATTTTTTCTCTCTATTTGAAGTTCGAAGTCATCATTTGATTTTATAGATTCATTTACCGTAATTATTTTAGCCATTCTGTTTAAACCCTTTTTATAGTAAAAGTTATTTTATGAAAGAGTTGAATCAAAAAAAGATTGCAACCCGTCTTCATAGCGCTTTATGATTTTCAAGAGCTGTGAGAGTAAAATTGCATCAAGCTCTTTAATGTGTTTTAGTGGATTGACAAGTTCACGAGTATTAAACAGATCAAAAACTATAGGGAGTGAATATTGAAAATATGAATATAAAACATTAGAGAGATTTGCCGACTCGCGTGTTTTTGGTTTTATAAGATCTGAAACAAGACCCAAAAGATGGTAATAATAACCGTCTATATCTTTGTAGTGGATTTTTTTATGTTTTTTTAATTGATTTTTAGCCCATAATACATGTTCCATACGACGGTGCATGGATAGCATATCCTCGTTAGATAGTGTAAAAGCGCTATGCTGAGATAAAGATGAGTGAATTGCTGTATGCAGAGCTGATTTGTCTATGGAGTTCATGACAAATGTATCTATATTTTGAATAGGCGTCGGTACAGTTTCTGGTAGCAGAGCACCGTCATTTAGGTTATAGATGTTTTGATATTTGCTTTTTACGGTTGGCATAAAGCCATAAACTGCCTGTATTGAACTGTCAAGTATGGAAGTGGTGTATACGCTTTTTTGAAAATTTCCTTGAACCAAGAATGTGTTTTTTTCCATATTCATAGTCTCATTAAGGGAAATTTTGTTGATATCTATTTCTTGCGCATAAAAATGGTCGTCTCCATGTGTTTTTCCTGTTTTTTGGTCAAGCGCCAAATCGAGTCCCAGCAAATAAAGTTCGGCTGTGCCGAGTATAAGCATTAAGGCTAACGTTGTAGTGCCTACACATGGAGCGGATAGTGACCCAAAGTTTTCAAAATAGCGTGTTTCATCTTCAAAGTAAAATATTTTATCTTTGTTAATCATCTCTCTTAATGATTTTGGAGCATATGGTCCTAAAATAAATATAGTATTTTTGAGATAACTCTCTACAGGGATGCCATCATAATGTAGCATGCTCATTTCAAAACCATCAACATGGGTTACGACATCGGGAATGATACCTTCGGCATAGAGTTTTTTCAAGGTTGCAGAGATGGCTACAATAATAAACTTGTCTTGATTGCCCTTAACCCATGCAATATTTTTTTGTAACGAAGGACCTGCCGCCAAAAGTAAAACAGGTATGTCAAAAAATGGGGAATTGTTTTGTTTTTGAGTAAGATTTAAAACACGAAATCCGTGGTTTATATACTCTAGCGGGCGTAATAGTTTATCCAAAGTGAAGTCATATGTAAAAATCATAAATGATTGAATGGAGAGTGCGTTTTGAATAAGTTTGATTTTCTCTATATCATGACTTTGCAGATGGTAATATTTTAAAAAACGGTTATACATAAAAGTACCGCGAAGAAAGTTGTTAATAACCAATGCAAATTCATTTGCTTTCTGGGCTATAGAAAAGTGTAAAACACTGTTTTTGCTAAGCTGCTCGTAGTCAGTTGTAAAAAGAGAAAGCCTGAACAGCTCCAAATTGTCTTCTATGAGGAGATACTCCCCAGAGTGTATCTTTTTATCTACCTCAATCAGGTGTATACCCAGCCCTATGCCTATAAAAATAAATTTTTCTATTTTTTTCATGTGCATGGTTGAGTTGATGTGCGTATTTGCATAGTGCATAATGGGGATGAGTTCTTTTAGAATATCATTGCCTGCGATATCCACCACCCTTTTGTTGGTGTCATAGATGCGAAACCCATCAAATAGATGGTTGTCCTTTTGTGTGTTGATACTTTTTGCCACTGTTTTGGCATGTTCTTGAGAGTTTTCATTGTATAAGAAGGCGCCGGAGGCTTGTTCAAAAACATCAAAATAGCCATCTTTATACTCAAGCTCATATTTTGATTTGTATAAATTTTGTTCTAGTGCACTGTTAAAAAGGGAGATTTGCTTGAAGAGCTCTTGGTGATTGTCAGATAAATAGCTAAGATTTCTATTGTACCTCTTGATAGCTTCTTGCTCTATAGTGTGCATAGTATTCCACGTTTTAAAATTTTAAGCAAAAACTATGCCAAAATAGGAGATTTTCTATAGACTAAACCCATCGTCAACTATGATATTTTGTCCATTGACATATTTGCTCATATCGCCCAAAAGATAAATCAGCGTACCTTTTAGATTGCTTTTGTCCAGCATACCTTTGTTTAGGCACTGCTTTTTATAGTTGGCTAAGAACTGCGGGGGTTGATTATCGAAAATTCCGCCTGGACTTATGGCATTGACTCGGATATTCATTCCTTTAAAGTATTTTGCCATATATTTTGTGAGGTGCAAAAGCCCAGATTTGATTGCCGCATACTCTATCGGCATTGTCATAGTCGTATTTTCATAAATCTCAAATTTGGGAGCTATAACTCCATAGATAGAGGAGATATTGATGATGTTCCCATAGCCCTGTTCTTTAAAATAATTTGCAAACTGTTGAGAAGTTAGAAAATATCCGCCTAAATTTAAATTTGTGTTTTGGCAAAAATCACTATATTCCACATCAAAAAAGTGTTTTCCGTAATTTTTGTTGCGTGGGTAGGCGTTGTTAACAAGCGCATCGATTTTGCCATATTTAGTGTTTAGATAGTTTATGCACTGTTGAAGCGACTCTTTTGATGTAATATCCAACTCTACAAAATCGATATTTTTAGCATTCAATTCAAGAGACAAGCTCTCTTTGGCACTGCTTCCTATATCTGAATTGATATCCGCAATGATTGCGTTGCCATTATGCTCTATGATGGCTTTTATAAACTCTTTTCCGAGCAATCCTGCTCCGCCTGTAATCACTACTACTTTATTGCTAAGCATTTTGTTTCCTCATTAAAAATTCTACAAATTCAAAATCAAGTTCATTGTCTATATCTATGGAGCGCTTTTCAGGCATAACATAAAGCCCAGTACTATCTAAAAAAAGAGAACTTTCATTCAAGATAGCATCTCGTTTCCAGATATAAATAGAAGCATTCATGTCATAGCTTTTTGGAGCATCCTGTCTGCGTAAAACAGTGCCGTCAAGTTTTTTGGATAGTGCAACTTTGCCATTTAAGTCAACTTCTACCATATTAAAATATGGACTTCGTCTGCTTGGCATAGCGGTTATAAGGTTGTCATTGCTGTTTTTTAAAAGTTGGTTAAATGAGTTGAGAATATCTTCCACACTTCTAAGCGGCGCCGTGGCGTCTAAGTCAATGAGATAATCAAAAGTCTCTTTATAATACGCCTCTGAGCGGACAAATGCATCTCGGATAACATCCAGCTTTCCCGCTGTATCGCTTGCCATATCCGCACTTCGTTTAAAAAAAACATCTGCGCCATACTCTTTTGCAACAGATGCAATGGCGTCAGAATCGGTGCTTATGACAATATGTTCAAAAAGTTTTGAGGCTTTGGCCTGCTCTATCGAGTAGGCAATGAGCGGCTTGCCGCAAAGCTCTTTGATATTTTTGTTTTTTACCCCTTTAGAGCCGCCTCTTGCGCAGATTGTGCATAATACTTTAGCCATTATTCTGTTCCTGAATCATTGAGATAGTTTGCATCAGTGTTTGTGCTTCGTGGTATGCGCATGCACTCTCTTTGGTTGATAATATGGAGCGGTGCATAGCGCTAAACATACTGTTTCTCTCCATATTTTGCAATGTTTGAAGCTCTTGCTCGCCATTTTTATTTTGAATCATCAGCGTATTGCCGATAAAATCGAGTTCATATGTGGAATCTATGGTGTTTATCAACATCCTGCGATGGATGATTTTGCTGATGTAATCTATTGTGAGCGTGAGTCTGACATTGTTGTCTGTTTTGGCAATCAGTGTTACAAAATCATCAGAATCTATCTCTAAATCAGAAATTTTCTCCTGAAAGCTATGACACTTTTTGATAGTGCCAAACAGCCACTGCGCGTAGTCGAGTTCATGGCTTAAATCCAGCAAGACGCCTCCTCCTTTAGCGCGCGAAGCGCTGTAAGAGTTTTTATAATTCACCCCTTCTCGCCAACGTGGCAGATAGTGTCCGCAGCTCACCGAGGCACTTAAAATCTGCTCGCTTTGCAATGTATTTTTTAATTTTTGAAGCAGCGGGTGAAAACGCAAAACATATCCAACAAAAACCGTGTTATTATGGATATTTAACTCTTTTTTTGTCTCAAAAAGGGGTTTTTCACAAAAAATAATTCTATTTTTGACTCTATTTTCTATGTATGAAAGTTGTTCGAAGTGTTTGAATGTTTCGGAGGCTATGACAAAATAGTCATAAACCTCCAGATTTAAAATACTTTCTAAGCTCTTAAATGTGGTAAATTGCGGAAGATCTTGAGATGTAACTATGTCGATTTGTTCAACCATATCGATTTGACTAAGCACCTCATAATGCCTCTTTCCGATGGAACCATAACCAACAAGCAATGCTTTCACTAAAATACCTTGCTGTATTCGCTGTTTGCCTGTTCATAATCGTTGATTCGCCCAACATCGAGCCAGTAATCATGGATAGGAAATGATACCGGAGTATTTCCGCCCTCTATCATGCGCTCAAAAAGGGTTGGCATGTCAAAAAATTCATCATCTGGAATAAGTTTTAAAACATCAGGCGAGAACATATAGATACCGCCGCTTACAAAAAAGTTATAAGTAGGCTTTTCGCTAATAGATACAATTTCACCGTTGTTGAGGTTTACAACTCCATAAGGCACTTGAAAATCATAGTTTCTTACACCCATAGTAGCAATTGTTTTTTGAGAGAGGTGAAAATTATGAAAATGTTCAAAATTTACATTTGTAATCAAATCGCTGTTCATCACAAAAAACGGCTCTTTTAAATGCTCCTTCATTAAGCTGAGTGCTCCTGCTGTCCCCATGCGCTTGTTTTCATGTATGTATGTGATTGAGACTCCAAATCTGCTTCCGTCTCCAAAATACTCTTCAATTATTTTGTATAGATAGTTTACGCTAATTATAAAATTTATATAGCCGTACTGCGCAAAATTCTCGATTATGGTCTCTAGAATCGGCTTGTTTCCAACATGAAGCATCGGCTTTGGAGTTGCTTTTGTAAGCTCTCCAAGCCTTGTCCCGAGTCCTCCTGCCATAAGCACTACAGGGGTTGTTTTTGTCTGTTTGGATATGAGTCTATCAAGCGTTTCAAGTCCTATCGGTCGTCCGTCTGCATCAACAACCGGGATTTGATGTATCTTTTTGCCGGTCGCCAAGCGAATAATGCTCTCTTTTGTATCGTTTATATTTGCAACGGCCGGATTTTTAAAGTAGATATTATCGATAGTATTGGCAAGCTCGGCTCCCTTTAGCAAACCTCTTCTGATGTCGCCGTCGTTTAGCGTGCCGACTAGCTTTCCTGTTCCATCCACAACCAGCAAAATCTGCTTTGAGCTCTCATCGATGATTTTCAGAGCTTCTTTAATGGTAATGGTAGATAAAACGGTTATATCTGTTATGCTTTGCATTAGTTGCTCTCTTTCCAAATTGGTTGTTTTAGTTCCCACTTGCCGTTTATTTTGTCCCATAGATGAGGTGAGCGAAATTTTTCTATGGCATCATGATATTGTTGCAATGTTATATCCATATAGTTACAACAATCTTTTATATACTGTTCCGGAAACTCACCGTCAAATCGTTTAATAAGAGCAATTCCCTCATCTCTTGTGATATCTCCGTTTCTAACCTCTTGTGCCGAGTCATAGGTGGCTCTTCCGATGCCGAATTTGATGGTTGTTGTGTGGTAGTGCAACCAATCTATCTTGTCGTCCAGCGAGCTGTATTTGCTGAAACTACCTTCTGTTCTATGGTCATTTGGCATAAAATCCGTATTCTCAATAGCATAATAATAGGTCTCCTGCGGATGCCATTTTACATAGTAGCCCAAGTAGTGAACCGTTGTTCCTGTTTTTTCTATCTCATATGGATTAACCGGAAAATATGCCTCAAGGTCTGAGAGTTTAAAGCCAAAGTCATGAATAAGATCCTTTGCCGGAACACCGCCAAGCACCAAATCCTCAATACTGAGTTCGGCACTGTAGTATTTTGGGTCTCTTGTTGGTTTATAATTGTCCTCTATGGCATTTCCATACTCTGCTTCATTTTCTCCAAATATAACTAGCGGAATATCAAGCAACACGGAGAGTCTCGGTGCAAGATTTTTTTGCCCCAGTATAAAGGGCTGAAAAGGATGTCCAAGATTTAAAAAGGCATTTTTGGTTAAAAATTTGTGAAGCTTTTTATTTTGATTATAGGTGTAGTTTGCAAATCCTGCATTTAACCATGAATCAAAATTTCTTCTGCCGATGTCGGTATAAAGAGCAGGCGGCCAAGTAATTAGAATAGGGTTCATATTATATTTGTACTTAAGCATATGAGCTGCCTGAACACTGTCTTTACCGCCGCTTCCAGGAACTACAACATCATACCTGCCGTCATTTCTTCTATATTTATTGCAAAGCTCCAAAAGCTCTTTCTCTCGCTCTTGCCAGTTTATGCTCTTTTTCATCTCTGCGTATCTGCATGCTTCGCATATGCCGTCTTCGCCAAATGCAAGTGTTCTCTTTTTTTCACCCTCTTTTTGTTTAAACTCAACGGTAGAAGACGGCCTTTGATTATTCATTGTGCATTTTTTACAAAATTTTACTTCAAGAGGAAGCCCATACTTTCCAAATAGTTCGCTCATGCTCTTCTCCTATAATTCTATAAAGTTTTTAAATAGTTTAATTCCGGCTTCACGGCTCTTCTCCGGATGGAATTGCACCCCATAAAGATTGTTTTGCTGGAGAGACGAGACAAATTTATGCCCTTCATACTCCGTTAATGCAACGATATTTGTATAATTTACTACCTCGTAAGAGTGCATAAAGTAAAACTCCTCATTTTCCAAATCATTTAAAAGTCTGTTTGATTTTACAACATCAATTTTGTTAAAGCCCATATGTGGTACTTTCGCATCTACTATCATAGGCTTTACTTCAGCGTTTATAAGAGAGAGCCCTTTAGTTTTTCCATACTCAAATCCAAGAGTTGAGAGTATCTGCATACCTAGACAGATGCCGAGCGTGGGCTTTGTTGTTGCGGCAGCCTTTAGTGCGTCAAGCAAACCGCTCTTTTGTAGCTCTTGTATCGCATCCTTAAAGCTTCCGACTCCCGGTATTACAATTTTATCAACACTGTTTAGTTCATCTTTATTATTTACTATTTTTACAGTACCGCCAGCTTTTTCTACTGCTTTTTTTATACTATGGATATTTCCGGCGATTCCATAGTTGATAAGTCCGATGATATTGCTCATTTTGAAACCTCTACACCGTTATTTTTTAAATACTCTTTGATATCTTTTATTGTAAATTTGTCATAGTGAAGTAGGCTGGCGATGGCAACACCGCTTGGTTTTGCGTACTCTACCAGCTCTTTTATATCCTCAAGGCTGCCTGCGCCGCTTGCAACTACTACCGGTATATTTACACTCTCAACTACTCTTTTTGCAAGTTCTATATCAAAACCTCTTTGTCTCCCGTCGGTATCCACGCATTGAAGAAGTATCTCGCCGGCGCCTCTTTGCTCTACCTCTTTTGCCCACTCTATAACATCTTTGCCTGATTGTATTCTTCCGCAATCTGTATAACACTCATACCAATCTTCCCATTTTTTGGCTTCAATATTGATAACAACTGCTTGATTTCCAAAGATTTCTGCAGCCTGATTGATTACATCTGGATTCTCTTGAACGGCATAAGTGTTTAATATGACTTTATCAGCTCCAGCATGGAAGAGTTTTGAGAAATCATCAATTGTTTTTACTCCGCCGCCGACGCCAAAGGGAATAAACAGCTCATTTGCCGCTTTTTCTATCTCATCCAAAAGTATTTCTCTTTGGTATAGTGAAGCAACTATGTCTATATACATAACTTCGTCCGCACCTTGTTTGTAATATTTTTTTGCTATATCTACTGGCAGTCCAATTTTTCTCAAACCTTCAAAATGGACAGGCTTTACAACAAAAGGCGGCTTTACATCTAGTTTGGCAATTATTCGTGTTCTCATTTTTCCTCCTAAAATTTAATATCATAAAATGATTTTTTTAAAAAATTATTCAAATCGGCTTTTTTAATCTCTTTCACATGGAATGACCCCACTTATATAGACAGAAACTTATTCAGTTAACACCTTATTTTTTGAGGACTCCAAATTATATCTTTTTTCAAACTCATTTGGCAAAATATAACCAAGATAACTATGTCTTCTTTTTGGATTATAAAACATCTCTATATATTCAAATATTTTAGATACTGCAATCTCTCTCGTTAAAAATACATTTTTTCTGACAAGCTCTTTTTTAATGTTTTAAAAAAGCTCTCTGCGACTGCGTTGTCATAACAGTTGCCGCGTCTACTCATGCTTGGGACAATATTATGATGTTTTAGGAATATTCTATACTCATAGGAGCTGTACTGGCTCCCTTGATCTGAGTGAAGAATTACTTTGTCATATGCCTTTTTTACTCTTGAAACGGCAGATTTTAAAGCATTGATAATTAAAAGCGTAGTTTGTCTATGCGCTGTCGTCCAGCCAATCACTTTTCTGCTAAAAAGATCTATAACTGTTGCAAGATAGAGCCATCCTTCATGCGTTCTGATATAGGTTATGTCACTTACCCAGCTCTCATTTGGAGAGCTTGCGATAAAGCATTGCTGCAGATGATTTGGATGCGCTTTGTGAATTGCACCGGCTTTATGCTGAGGCTTACGTCTATATGTGCCAACTCCATAAAGTCTTGCTATACTCATAAGTCTTGCAACCCTTTTTTTTATTTACATGTATCCCAGATGCTGACAAATCTTTATGGATGTTTCTATAACCATAAATACCGCTGGACGCTTTAAATGCGTTTTTTATATGAATTATCAATTGCTGATTTTCAATCTCTCGATTTGAAATAGGCGTAGTGAGCCATTTATAATACCCGCTATGATGTACTTGCATTACATTGCACAGCCGTCTCATTGTGTAATATTGGCTGTATTTTTTATATAAACGCGTACTTTAATTTGGGTGGCTTGCAAATTACGCTGCGGCCTTTTTTAGTATATCACGCTCCTCCGTAACCCTTCTAAGCTCTTTTTGGAGACGTTTTATCTCTAAATGAGAAGCTAACTCTTGATTGTTTTTAGCTATCGCCTCTGGGTTTTGAAACTTTTTTATCCAGCTCCTGAGAGACTCAAAATGAATACCCAACCTCTCTGCTGTCTCATTTATGCTATAACCATTGACTGTAACTTGTTTTACAGCTTCCATTTTAAATTCATCTGTATATCTCGGTGGCATTTTTAACCCTTAATTTTTTATAGCGATTTATCCCGCTATTTTATTAAATTAACTGATTAAAAGTTTGTCTACTTTATAGGGGATATTCTAAAATAGCAATATGCGTGCCATGTAATTTTAAATTTCTTTACTAAATTATTATATTTATTTACCGATATACTAACTATATTAATGTAATTAAAATTATATTCGAAAAGGATTTACCATGGGTATCAGTTCACTGGGTGTTGGATCTAGTATTTTAACGCAAGATGTTTTGGATCAGTTGAGAAAGGCCGATGAAGCTAAGTTTGTTACACCGGTAGAACTGGAGTTGGCAAATGAGGGTGATAAGGAAGATGCTTTAAAGCTTATTGATGCAACTATGACGAATCTTATCGATAGTATAAATGCTCTTAAGAGTGCAACTCTTTTTGATGAGCGTGCAACAACTATTACCGGCACTTCCGTTGCGGTAACAGCGGCAGCCGGCAGTGACATACAGGATTTTACGCTAAACGTAACTACTTTGGCTACAAAACAGGTAGAACAGTCTGGATCTTTCGCCGCTAGTACCGATTCGGTTGCTGCGGTTGATGGACAGATAAATCTTAATATAGACGGTCAGGATTTTACCATAGATTATGTTGCCGGAACAACACTTAGTGAGTTGAAAGATCTTATAAATGGCGTAGCTGGAGATAAAGTAGATGCTACGGTTGTTCAAATAGGTGCTACAGATTTCCGCCTGTTTATAAGTTCGGCCGATACAGGAACAACTCAGAATATAACCATTACAGACAATACCGGGGCATTGGACGCTCGTTTAACAACAGGTTTAACAGCTATTCAAACAGGGGTAGATGCTAAATTTACATTTAATGGCCAAGCAATAACTAGAACAAGTAATAATATAACAGACCTTGTTACTGGACTTGATATTACGCTAAAAGAAGTCGGTTCTTCGACTGTTAGCGTTGCTCAAAATCGCGATAACATTATTGCAAAAATTGATAGCTTTGTTGAAAAATATAACTCTGCGATAACAGAGTTAAATAAAATGACAAAAGCAAGCACTGATAGTGACGAGCGCGGAATTTTTTCCGGTGAGAGCACAATTAAAAATATGAAGCGAGTTCTTCAGGATATGATGGCAGGTATCGGCGGGGGAGTAGGTTACATGACTGATTACGGTTTTGAAATAGATAAAGATGGTGTAATGACCATCGATAAATCTATATTCAATGCTAAAATGGATGCAGATCCGGTAAATGTAGAGGCGTTTTTGGTAGGCGGAACATTTACTAATGCTGATTTAACTACTACGGCAGTCACTGGGGCATTCAATGAAATTGCATTAATAGTTGAGGGGTATACTGCCTATGATGCAACTCTTGACCAGTTTAAAAATTCTATTACCGAAAAAATAAGTGTCTTGGAAGATAGGAAACTTAGCGCAGTAGAGAGACTGGATGCAAGGTATGAGATACTAAAAAAACAGTTTGCCGCATATGACTTGATGATAAGCAAATTTAATAGCGCATCTTCCATGTTCACAGAGATGGCAAACGCTCAGGCAGCGTCACTAAATTAGTAAATTTGGGTAAAAAGCGCTAAATAAAGTATCTCGAATGTCGATTTGTATTGGATGAAAGAAACAAATAAAGATAGTGAAAAAGGGTCTAACATGTATGGTAACGTAGCTCACAATATTTATGCACAAAACAATGTAGGGATTGAGTCTCCGGCGAAGCTTATTGAGATGCTTTATGAAGGGGTTCTTCGTTTTAATGCTCAAGCAAAAAAAGCTATTAAAGATGGCAATATTGAAAAAAGAGTTTATTGGATAAATCGTTCAGTCGCGGTGATTACTGAACTTATCTCTGTATTGGATTTAAAACAGGGAAGAGTTGCAAAGTATTTAGATGGGCTTTACGGGTATGAAATTCAGCTCCTAACGTTGGCTAGTGTTCATAACGACATAGCTAAGCTTGATGAGGTCAGCAATGTGTTTAAAGGGCTATTGGAAGCTTGGAGAGAAACTACTAATGTGGCTAACTAAGCTAAAAATAGCTATTATTGAGAAAAATGCGGACGCCTTAGATGGGTTGATGGATAGTGTGCCGCAGCTCAAAGATAAAAAAGAGATAGAAGAAGCTATCTACCTTTTAAAAGAGGCGGACAGGCTGGTCCGCACTTTAAAAGATGAGACATCAGTATCAATGAAGCAGATTAAGAAGAATCTTGATTTTCTGCGTTCCAATGATATTCCAACCTCCAAGAAGCTAGATATCCGTTCATAAGCTCTTTTTAGAAATCCCAAAATTTAAACTTTTAATATTAGAGCAAAAATGCTATTTTTATGGTAGAATAATTTCAAAACATAATGTCAATCGGACTTAAATATGCCTATTTTAGATGCAAATTATTCAATGGTAAATCATGAAGAGATGGCTAGAGCCATCGGACTAAAATCTAAGCACATCCCGCTGTTGATAGCAAACTTTATAGAGGAGTCAATCGCTATATTGGATGTGCTAGAAGAAGATATAGCTTCTAGAAATTATGAAAAGATTAGGTCAAGCGCACATGCCATAAAGGGAAGCGCTGGGAATCTTAAATTTAATGAGGTTTATGAGATGGCAAAAGAGATGGAGCTATCAGGCTCAAAAGGGGATAGTGACTTTGAATATGAAGCTTATTTTAAAGCTATCAAGAGCGCAATAGGGACAATATCACTCTAAGCTCTTTGTTATTTTAGCTTTTTTAGCTATAATTGCGTCGCTTCTCTTTAGACCTGTGCAATGGTGCTTCGAGGTACTGTGTCAGGGTAGGAATACAGCAGCACGCCTTAGAGTGTTATGTGCCGCAGGTATCTGGAGAGGAGTCTTTTTAAGACAATGCTTTTGCTAAATTTCTTCGTTGAAATGAAGTGAATTTTCGTCATTTACCACAAGTAAACTCCTCAAATTAGCTTAATTTCGTTTCGAACTTTAATAAAATCAGTTGCCTTTATCTCGGTGCAATTTTTTTTGTGATTAATCTTTTCTATGTTTAGAAATTCCGCATGCCTGATTCTGTTTTGGCGGGTTGTTTTTTAAGTATGTTAAATCTTCTAGCGTTTGCGTTAAAACTCTCTTTTGCTGCAGCAGCGGAAGCATACGGTTATCTTTTTCGTTCATTGGCAGGCTCATGTCCAAGAGTACAGCCTCAACCTCTTTGTCCAAATCAAGCAGCGCATTGTTAATATGTTTAATAGAATTCATTTCGTGAGTATAACAAAAAATCAAAATATTTTGGTATAATTTCGCTCTCAAAGTACATTTTGTACCGTAAGAGAATTTTACGAAGGAGTTATCGATGCCAAAAATGAAATCGGTTAAAGGCGCTGTAAAGCGTTTTAAAGTTAAGAAAAACGGCACAGTAAAGCGCGGTACAGCGTTTCGCAGCCATATTCTGACAAAACAAGATTCAGATACTCGCTCTAAGCAGCATAAACCAAAAGTTATTGCAAAAGTTGATGAAAAAAATGTAAAGGCTATGATTAACTAATTTTAGTTGATTGTTCAATCTCCAGAACTATTCTGGGCAAGACCACCTAGATGTGGCACCTTGAGCACAAAAAGTGACTAGGTAAAGAAAAAAGGAAATAAAATGCCAAGAGTAAAAACAGGTGTTGTTCGTAGAAGAAGACACAAAAAGATATTAAAACTAGCTAAGGGTTTTTACAGCGGTCGCCGTAAACATTACCGTAAAGCTAAAGAACAAATAGAACGTTCAATGTACTACTCGTTCCGTGACCGCAAGCAAAAGAAGCGTGATTTCCGTAAATTATGGATTATCCGTATAAATGCAGCTTGTCGTCTTAACGGTATGAACTACTCATCGTTTATGAACGGTATTCACAAATCTGGCATCGAACTTGACCGTAAGGTTCTTGCTGATATGGCGATGAATGACGCAGCAGCATTTAGTGCAGTTGCAGCAGCATCAAAATCAGCATTAAGTAAGTAAATTAGATTCCGTGCTTTGTCACGGAGTTTAAATTTTGTGCAGAAACAGTACAGAATTCCCGCTGCCGTTATAATAAACTCCCATTGACGATTTTTTTGAGATATAGATTCCTCTTCCATTAAAAGATGTTGATTTTTTAAATAACTTGCTCAAAATTTTAGTATCAAACCCATTTCCCTCGTCTTTAATAGTTGTAACTATATATCTGTTTGTGGCATGCTCTATTGTATGAAGGCTTGCCGTTATGCTTTTTGTACAATCCTTTTGCATCTCTTCTAATTTTGCAAAATAAGTGTTGTCATTTAATAGTTTATGTTTTGTCTCAGCATCAAGACCGAGGTTTCCATGCTCGTAAGCGTTCATAAACAGTTCAGAAAAAACGACACCTGCATTGTATGCAAGTTTGTAGTTATTGCTAAGATTACTCCAAACATTTGAGTACCAGTCGTTAGCTTCTTCAACAGCATCTAGAGTGCTTTGAAACACTTTCTCTACAAACTTATTGTTACTGGTTAAGTCCAATTGGTTTATGATTATGAAGGTTATATCATCCTCTTGCAAGTAGGTTCTGCGTAAAAAATTGTTTACCATATCCTCTTTTGAGAACGAGTTCAAGAAATCGTTCTCAATAAACTCTAAATATTGTTTGTCTTTGGTAATTGTGTTGTTTTCAATAACGCCGTCACTGTAAAAAAGAAATTTTGAGATATTTTCGATACTGCAGTATGATAAATTCACCTCTTTGGTATATTTGCTCATTGGCGGATTGTTGGATTTAATTTTTATGATTTTTGCATCTTTTGTTTGCATAAGAATTGATGGCATCGCAAATTTAGCATAATTAATAGTGTTCTTTTTGCAGTCAATAGTTATAAAATCTATTGATAAAGCCTCTTCATCAAGTAAAATAGGTCTTATGTACTCTAGTGACATCTCTATTAAATTGTTAAGATTAAAATTACTATTTTTCTTCATCTGATCTATTGTATGATTTACGTATGAAGTCATTAACATTGAGCTTAGTGATGCAGACAGGCCTTTGCCCATACCGTCAACAATGGAGTAGAACGCAAGGTCATCGTTTATTTTTCTTACGCTGTATGCATCTCCGCTTAGTACATCAAGGGGTTTGTAGAAGAAGTCTATCAGAGCCATGCATTGATTGTCAATCATATGATAGTAAAAATCATTTCTTACAATATTTAATTCTTTTGAGAATGCCAAATCTTCTTGATATGAGTTGTATTTCTCTTTTTTTTCAAACTCTCTTATCCTCTTCTCTCTCTGCTCTTTTATGTAATTATTTGCAATCAGAAGCTTGGATACATTCTCTATAGCCTGCATAACTTCTATTGCTACGATTGGTTTTTTGATAAAATTGTTTACATTCAGCTGCAGTGCTTGTACTATTACATCTATATCTTGTATAGCAGAAACTAGAATAATAGGGATATCTTTATCAACATTTCTGATTTTTTTAATCATATCTATGCCGTTAAGAACAGGCATGTCGTAGTCCGCGATGATAATATTTATATCTTCATCGTAAAATTTTTGGTACCCTTCTTCGCCATTGTTTGCAAAAATTATTTTTTTTACTAAACCTTCGAAAATAGCATCATAAAGCAGTTGAGTGGTTTTGTTATCTTCAACACAAAGAAGTGTTAAAGATTTTAGATAGTCTAATACGGAGCTGTCAATATTGCTTTGCATTAAATTTTAAATTTGCTCAGTTCATTTTGCAGTCTGTTTGCATCATTTGAAAGTTTTGTAGCGGCTTCGTCCACGAGATTTCTATGTTCTGTATTTCTTTGAGAAATCTCTATTATCTCATCCATGTCACGAATAAGTTCTTTTGTTTTTGTAGCAATATAGGTGCTTTGGTGCATAACATCGCTGGACTTATCTGTTGTTATAGAAAGATTTTCTTTTGTCTCCTGTGAAGAAGAGATGAGAGCTTGTGCCGAACCTGCTATATTGCTCATATTTTTTGATGTTCTTAGTGTCTCTTCTGAAATCTCAATAACATTTTGAGTTATTAGATTTACGTTAGCGCTAATCTCGCTAAGGCTTTTTTGTGTTCTCTCAGCCAGTTTTCTTACTTCATCTGCAACGACGGCAAATCCTCTGCCATGCTCACCTGCGCGTGCCGCTTCTATTGCTGCATTAAGTGCAAGCAGATTTGTCTGGTCAGCTATATCTGAGATAATCGCTAAAACATCTTTGATATTTTTTGCTTGTTCAGTTAGTGATGAAACTTTTTGAACTAAATCTTGTTGGTGTTCACTTCCGTCTTCTATCGCCTTAACGACAGAGTCAAGTTCATGAATAAAGCCGTCCAGTACGCCAAATGTCTGCTTTAAGTCTTCTGTTACCGTGATGGAAGCCTCTTCAATAGCATCAAGACGAGTTCCGACTTCGCTTACTAAAACATTTATTTTTGTGATTTTACCATCTGCAAGCTCACCATTTTTTGTGAGCTCCTCGACAATATTGTTGAGTATTTTACTCTCTTTAGATGTTGTCGTAGAGACGTCTTTGGCTTGATAGACGCTCTCTTTAAATGCTACAATCATTATATGTAAGGCTTTTGAAATTTGTGAGATTTCGTCACTCCCTTCTACTATGATGTCACAAGTCAAGTCTAAGTTGCTAGATACACACTCTATCTTCTCTAAGCTGCTGCGAACACTTCTGTTTACGCCTCTGCTTATTGTGAATATGATTAAAAATATTGCAACAGCAAAAATAAGATAGCTAAGAAGAGTTATCAATGCACTTCTGTTTTCTTTGGATTCAACTTCATCTAGGAGAATGCTGTTTTGTTTTGCAAGCTCATCATCAACTTCTTTTAAGAGGTCTATTTTTTTGGTTATAGTTTGAAACCATGTAACGCTATCAACTCCAAAGTTACCCTCCAATGCTTTGCTTCTCGCAATATCTCTCATTTTATTTACTTCGGCAATAACAGGAGAGTTCATCTTCTCCTGGTATAGCGCTTTTGAACTGTCGGTCGCCATTGATAAATAAGCATCCAAAAAGGCGTCCTGCTCAGCAACGAGCGTAACCCACTTGGCAAATACGCCGTCTCCAAACTTATTAGCGGCAAAAGTACCGCTTAGAACCGCTCTCTCAATTCCGGCACGCTCTTTAGATTTTAGAAAGTTTGTATATGAATCAAGTGCTTTTACAAGCTCTTGGGTGTTAGCCAGCTTCGCAGTCAGCGACACGATGTTTAAAATCTTTTTATTCATATTTGTGTAGTACGAAACCACCTCACCGACACTTATCGAAAGAGAATCAACTTGAGAGCGAATTTGTGCTATTTTGCCCATATCTGAGTTAAAAGCTGATATTTCACTGTTAAGCTCTTTTGGGAATGATTCTAAATCTAATGTGGCAATATATGAAACAAAATCATCATACTCCTCTTTTGTCAACCCTCTCTGTTTTGGCAGAATATCACCGAACTGCCCGCCTTTTGAACCGATGTAGCCAGCACTAGCCCCACGTTCTTTTTGTGTTTCATGAATTAAGTGGCTTAGCTTTATGGAGAGTTCATTCAATGCTTGCGCTTGATGAATCATTGCTCTGTTTTTGAAAGTGCTATTAAGAGTAATAGCAATAATTACAAGAGCAAATGAGACGACTATTGCGGTAATAAGGTTTAATTTATATTTTATTGTCATATTAAGCTCTTTTTGCTTTGAAAGTTGATATTAAATTTAAGTCATCCAGCAGATGCAACAGTTGCTCATTTCCGACATGCATCTGGATATCGATGTTGTCTTTTAAAACAAGTTTGTTTAGGTAGCCTATCACGGATGATGTTATAGAGAGGGAATCCACAATAGTAATATTGATGTGTTTATGTTGAAGAATCAGAGCGTCAACTTTCTCTTTAATATTTTGAAAGTCACTTATGCTTTTGATGTTGCCTGTGATTTTGATTGTGTTTGAAGATGTTTCGATTTCCATGGTGCCTGTCCTTTTGTATAATAATTTAATATTATATATGGCTGTAGTTTATAATTTAAATAATTAAAGTTAACTAAAATCGATTATTTGCTCTATCCAATCTCTCATTTTTTTCTCATAGCCGACGTTTTTAAGCTCGACAAATTTCAAAGGTTTTGACATGTAGGCTTGTTTTACATATCCGCCAAAATCGTGCGGATAGAGGTACCCCTCATTTTTTTGTCTGATATTTTTTGGGATAGTTAGCATAACACCGTCATTTATTGCTCTTTGAGCTTCGTTGATAGCCAAATATGCAGAGTTTGATTTTGGGGAGGCACAAAGATAGATTACTGCTTGGGCTAAAATTATTCTAGCTTCCGGGTAGCCTATTTTTGAAACACTAGTCATGGCGCTTGTTGCTAGAGTCAGGGCTTGCGGATTGGCATTTCCTACATCTTCGCTGGCAAGGATTACAAGCCGTCTTGCTATAAAGTCGGCACTCTCTCCGCCGTCTATCAGCCTTGCCAGGTAATAGATTGCAGCGTCCATATCGGAGCCTCTGATTGACTTAATCATTGCACTTGTTAAATCATAGTGTACACCCGCTTCGCTGCTTCCTGCGCTTAGGGCATTTGGTCTTAGTGACTTTAAAATATCAATTGTTACATGCGGGTTTATGCTTGAAGCGAATTCTAAAAGCTTTAACATAGCTCTTGCGTCACCGCCGCTGCTTGCTACCAAATACTCAGCAGCGTCATCGACGCAATTAATATTTGTTTGTGATAAAGCTTGATTTAGAAGTCTAAAAAGTGCTTCGTTTGAGATATGGTAAAGTTCAAAAAGCATGGAGCGGGAGCGGATTGCCGATGTCAGTGAGAAAAATGGGTTTTCTGTTGATGCGCCGATAATCAAAACCGAGTTGTTCTCCATAACCGGTAGCAGTACTTCTTGCTGATTTTTGGCCAGTCTATGAACTTCATCTATGAAGATAAGCGGTTTTTGCAGACTATTTTTATAGCGGTCAAATATTTGTCTTAGTTGTTCAATTTTGATGCTTGTAGCGTTGAATTCATAAAAGGGAAGGTCCATTTTTTTGGCAATGATTCTGGCAATTGATGTTTTTCCGCAGCCTGAGGGTCCAAAAAAGAAACTATGACCTAGTACTCCCTTCTCACACAACACTCTAAGGGGAGCCTCTTTAGAGCTTAAATGCTCCTGCCCTATTAGGTCATCAAAGCTATTTGGTCGTAAAAGATGAGTAAAATCTGCCAATTTTAACTCTTCTTTTTAGTTGTTTTCTTATCTTTGAAACTCTTTTTTTTATCATCTTTAAAAGCAGGCTTTTTTTCACTCTTAGCAACACTTTTTTCTTCACTTTTTTTAAAGGCCGGTTTTTTACTCTCTCTAGCGTTTGATTTTTTCTCCTCTTTATTCTCTTCTTTTAAAAATTTGAAGAGGGCCGAGTATTCGCTGCGGCTTAGAAATCTAACCTTGCCGGTTGGAAGATTGTTCAATTCAATCTCGGCAAAACTGACTCTTTTAAGGTCTGCTATCTCTGCTCCAAAGTGAGCGAAAAATCTTCTAAGTTCACGGTTTTTACCTTCGCTAAGAGCCACTTTCAAGACAGAGTAGTTTGGTTCATTTTTTTGGATTTTATACCCAATGAAAGGTTTAAACTCCATAGAGGTAACTTTGGAGTGGCTGTGCCCGCCTGCAGTTGCGTCATCAAGAATCATCCCGTTAAGCATAGCGCTCTCCATCTCTGTGGTAACCTCTCCCTTAATCTTAATCTTGTAAATTCTCTCCAAATCAGACTCCATAAGAGCCGAGGCAACTTTTGAGGCGTCTGTCAGAAGAAGCAATCCCTCCGAGGCATAGTCAAGTCTTCCAACCGGAATATAGTGCTTATACTCTTTGCTTAGAGTATCATAGATTGTTCTTCTGCCTTTTGGATCGCTTTTTGTCACAAGCTCGCCTTTTGGTTTATTGTAAACAATGACCGTATATTTGTCTCTTGGAGATACCTGTTTGCCGCTAACGTAAACGATGCTTACGCCCTCTTCGATGTCGGTTGCCGGGTTAGTCTCTATCTCACCGTCAACTCTTACATAACCGTCTTGTATGGCCTTGTCTGCTTCTCTTCTTGAGTAGCTTGAGTGGTGGGCAATATATTTATTTAATCTCATGATATACCTTTTTCTATGAGAGTATGGATATGAAGCACGCCTTTTACTCTTTTTTCTCTATCTGTCACAACTAGAAGCTGTATCTTCATCTCTTCAATAATTACAAGCGCTTCACTTGCAAGCATGTTTTCATCCTCTATCGTTTTTGGGCTTAGCGTCGCGTATTTTAAAACACTGTCTTCAAGTGAAAACTCTTTGCTCAGTAGCGCTCTGCGAATGTCGCCGTCACTTACAAGTGCTAATAGCCTGTTTTGCTCATCGGTAACCAAAACTGTCCCAAGTCTGCCTTCGCTAATCTTTACAATCGCATCTTTTAGTTTTGTATCTGCACTGATGAGAGGCAAATCTTTTACTCTCATTAAATCGCTGACTTTTACAAATAGCTGTTTTCCTAACGCTCCACCGGGATGAAACGATGCAAAATCACTCTTTTTGAAGTTTTTTGCCTTCATTAGGCAGACGGCAAGGGCGTCGCCTAGTGCCAAAGTCAGGGTTGTTGAACTTGTCGGTGCAATATTTAGCGGGCAAGCCTCTTTTTCAACTACAACGTCTATAACTAAGTCGCTGTATTTGCCAAGAGTGGAGTTTTTATCTTTTGTCATGCCGATTAGCGGGATATTAAATCTTTTAACATGCGGAAGTATCGAGCTTAACTCTTCGCTCTCCCCGCTGTAGCTGATCGCTATAACTACATCATTGTGGCTTATCATTCCAAGGTCGCCGTGAAGTGCTTCGGTAGGATGCAGAAAAAAGCTTGGAGTTCCGGTTGAGGCAAATGTTGCAGCCATTTTTGCGCCGATTAGACCTGATTTTCCGACGCCCGTAACAATAAGTTTTCCTTTGCAGCTAAGAATAATTTCTACCGCTTTATCAAAAACATCGCCAATATTTTTTGCACTCTCCAAAAGAGTATTCGCTTCAATTCTGAGAGTGTCTTGTGCTGTTTGTTTGTAATTCATAACGCAATTATACCCATTTTGGGTACAAAAGCGTAGAGGAGTTTATTTGATGTCAGGCTTTGGTGTTGCAGAAGTTGATTTAGGTAGTTGCGGAAGAGTTATCGAATCTTTTTTTCCTTCAAGCGCTTTTAAGAACTCTTCAATTGAAGCAGCTTCCTTATCACTGATGTCAGCTCCAAGTTGGATGCGTCCCATCTCTTTAATCGCATCTTTTAGCTCCCAAATTTGTCCGTTATGGAAATACGGCGCAGTTTGAGTGATGTTTCTTAGCGTCGGTACTTTAACCATTCCGTTTTTATTGCCTTTGAAGTCACCTACATCTTGGTATTTATAAGTGGCTGTTACATTGAAGGCATTCATCTCTCCGCCAAGAGCGATACCGTTGTGACAAGTTGTACAGCCCTTCTCAATAAAAGTTTTTAGACCATCTTGTTGAGCTTTTGTAAGCGCCTTCTCTTTTCCGTTTAGGAAGTTGTCATAAGCTGAGGGAGTAACAAGTGTTCTCTCAAAAGTAGCGATTGTGTCTGCAACTTTTTCAAAAGTTATTTCTACATCTTTGCCGTAAGCCTTTTTAAACTCTGCAACATACTCCGGCATAGATGTAACAGTTTTAACGACATGTTCAGGTGTTGCAGCCATTTCCGGTGCGGCCTGAATAGGTCCCTGAGCTTGCGCTTCTAAATGTGGGTCGCGTCCGTCCCAAAACTGTGAGCTGAAGAAGACGGCATTGTAAACCGTCGGCGAATTTAGATGATGAGGATTTGGAGTCCATTTATGACCGATTGCAGCGCTGATTCCGTCATCACCGCCTTCGCTTAGGTTGTGGCAGCTGTTACAGCTGATAAAACCGCTTTTTGAAAGCCTCGGGTCAAAATAGAGCTTTTTGCCAAGTTCAACCTTTGCAGTTGTAATAGGATTTTTTGGGTTATCAATAAGCTTTGACAGCTCCGCTTTAGATTTTGGAATAGGCTTAAGACCGGCTTTTTGAGCCTCAGTAGCCAAATTTGAAGCCATAAGCGATGAAGCTGCAAAAGCTAGAGTCAAAATAGTTTTAGTGCACATTGGGATTCCTTTTTTTCGAAAGTTTGTCACAAATATTACATTTTTTTAGCTTCAATAAATATAATTTATTTTATTACTTTAAACCAATGATTTTATTTATAGTAGATAAGCTATAATATATGCTAAAATTTTTTAAAGGAAAAATATGAGAGACAGACTTGGAAAATATGTAAGCAGCATAAATACGTTGAAAGTTGAAGAGAGGGTACTGTTTTATAACACGTTGATTTTGGCGGAAGAGGGTGCCGGCAAAACAAATTTAGCATGTAAAATAAGAAATTATATTATTGACAACGATGTTGCTACTCTGTATCTCGATTTTTCTAATTCTGATGAGAGTAATATAGAGATACGATACAAAGATGAGTATTTTAACTATATAAGATTTGATGAAAGTGATGCTTTTCAAGAGAAATTTAATGAGCTTGTTGCTCAGAAAAAACATATCTATATGGCAACTGATCCAAACTACTTCTCCAACAAGAGAGATATAACAAGCAGACTGACGCAGACTCTTCAAAATCAGGGACTTTTGGATAACTACTACTATTTTTTCCATGATATAGAAAAATTAAACGGGTTTTATACAAAATTTGAAGACTTTTTGCTCTACATGTTAAATTTTTTAAATCTCAAAAAATATGGGTTGACATTTTTGGCTCAGCCTCATAGTACATTTGAAAGTCCGCAAATTAAACTGCTGTTTACTTTTTTATATCTTGGAAGATGTTCTAACCTTGATTATTTCAACACCTCAAATCTAAAAAAACTGCCAAAAAACAGATTTTTTTATCAGTACAGAACGAACTACCACACGCTTTTATTTAATGATATTAAAAGCAATATAGTTCAGATTGACGAGTATCTTTTTGAAGAGTAGTCATGCAAAAACTTTTTGATGAGGTGGCATCTCTAGACAAAAGGTGCTATGAAGAGTTTTTTTTAAGCGAAGATATTTTGATGGAACATGCAGCCAGCGGCATGGCTGAGTATATTCGTAACAACTTTAAAAATAATTCAAAAATAATTATTGTATGCGGAAGCGGAAATAATGGAGCTGACGGCATAGCTCTCGCAAGACTTCTGCATGCGGACTACGACACATCGATATACTATGCAAAAAAACCTACATCAAAAATGGCGCTTTTGCAAGAGAAGCGTTCTTGCGCCATAGGCGTCAAAGAGTGCAAAAAGCTTGAAGAGTGCGATATTTTGGTCGATGCCATTGTCGGAACAGGCTTTAGCGGAGAGTTTAGCGATGAGATGAAAACCGTTATTGAAGAGATGAATGGTTTAAGGGCTTTTAAAATCGCCTGCGATATCCCGTCAGGCTATAAATTTGCCGCAGATGTGACTTTGACTATGGGTGCCTTGAAAAAGAGCATGTTTTTAGATGAATCAAAAGGGTTTGTCGGAGAGATAAAAGTTCTAAATCTTGGTCTTAGCAGAGAGGTTTACGAGAAGCGAAGCAGATGGAGTTTGCTCGACTTGGAGGATTTGAGGCTTCCAAACAGAGTGAAAAAAGATTCTCACAAAGGCTCTTACGGACATTTGGCAGTTATCAGCGGCGAGAAAAGCGGAGCTAGCATAATGAGCGCCCTTTCAGCCCTGAGATTCGGAAGCGGGTTGGTTACTCTTGTCGGGTTTGAAGAGATAGAGATTCCTCACACGTTAATGTACTCACACGAAGTTCCAAAAAACGCAACAGCTTTGGCTTTGGGGATGGGGCTTGGAGCTGAGTTTAGCAAGATAGAGCTGGATAAATTTTTAGATAACACGCTGCCTCTGGTTGCAGATGCCGATCTCTTTCACATGCCTCTTGTCTTAGAGATTTTAAAGAGAGCAGAAGTAGTTGTAACTCCGCACGCAAAAGAGTTTGTTTCACTTCTTAAAATCGCAAAAATTGCTGATATAACGACAGAGGAGCTACAAAAAAACCGCTTTAAATATGCAGAGGAGTTTTGTAAAGCTTATCAGCATGTAACGCTTATTTTAAAAGGTGCAAATGTCATAATCGCAAAAGGCGACGAGTTTTATGTGAACCCGCACGGTAGGCCATCGTTGGCAAAAGGCGGGAGCGGAGATGTGCTGGGCGGGATGGTCGGCTCACTTCTGGCGCAAGGGTATAACGGCTTGGATGCGGCCATAAACGCCTCTTTGGCTCATGCAAAGCTGGCGCTGAACTACACGGGGGCTGATTTCTCACTTACGCCGGATGATTTAATAGAAGAAATAAGTAGGTTGTGAAAAATAGCATACAAATATATCTGACACAAAGTGTCAAGCTTTAGTGCCAAAGCGGTTAGCGTAGCCAATCGGGACAAGCTCCGGTTGGTGTGACAAAATAAATAGATAGGAATAAAAAATGAGAGATATTTTAAAAATCGGAAAATATGAGTTAAACAGCCGTTTAATTGTCGGAAGCGGAAAGTATAAAGATTTTCAAACCACAAAAGAGGCAACGCTTGCAAGCGGGAGCGAGCTGATTACAGTTGCAGTGCGTCGCTTAAATATTACAGATCCAGACAAAGAGAACCTTCGCGACACATTTAAAGGCACAAACGTAAAGTTTTTGCCAAACTCCGCCGGATGTGTAACAGCAGAAGAGGCGATTACGACTTTTCGTCTGATGAGAGAGGCTACGGGGATTGATTTGATAAAGCTGGAGGTTATCGGCGATACTCAAAAGACTCTCTATCCTGATGTGCTAGAGACCATAAAAGCATGTCAGATACTCGCAAAAGACGGCTTTACTATTATGGCTTACACTTCGGATGACCCGATTATGGCAAAGAGACTTGAAGATGCAGGCGCCCACGCTATTATGCCTCTTGCAGCCCCTATCGGAAGCGGTTTAGGGATTCAAAATCCATACAATATTGTTTTCGTTCGTGAGGCTGTAAGCGTACCTGTAATTGTAGATGCAGGAATAGGTTGCGCAAGTGACGCGGCTTATGCAATGGAGCTCGGAGCTGCTGGTGTTCTAACAAACACGGCAATCGCTCAGGCGCAAAATCCTATGATAATGGCTGAAGCTATGAAACATGCGGTAATAGCGGGGCGAATGAGCTATTTGGCAGGAAGAATCCCAAAACGTCCATACGCGACGGCCTCTTCGCCGATTGACGGGATGATACAGTTTTGATTCTCCGCTAAAAAAAGTGAATTTTTGGCTTCACATCTTTTGATGTGAGAGTCTTATTTTTGATTTAAACTTCTATTTTATTAGAGAGGTGGGTGAGTAGCAGAAGTTGCCCCATCCCTTCAAAAAACTTCTCAACACCACCCTCTTTTGAATTTATTGATTTTTGTAAAGCAGTTAAAAAGACAAGCTGTGACTCATACGAAGCCATCATAAATGTATCTAGTATATACTCAAAGGTTACTGTTTTTATTTTGCCATTGATTTTAAAATCTATTTGAGAAAGTATGTTAACACCCTCCTCTTTCAAAAGTTCTCTGCATTTAAAAGCTACATCACTCAAAATCAACCCTTTAAAACTATGTAAAAGTATTGTAACAAAGTAATCTTAATCTCTTTTTGTGTCACATAATTTCAAGTTTTAAAATATGTAAAAAATACTATTGACATTTAAATGGTTATTGACTATAATTTCGCCTCATTAATCAGCTATAACGGTTGGTTAAATGTGTAGGTCGGGGTGTAGCTCAGTATGGTTAGAGTACTTGGTTTGGGACCAAGGGGCCGAAGGTTCGAGTCCTTTCACCCCGACCACTTTTATATTTTTAAAGACATGGTGGGATTAGCTCAGTTGGTTAGAGCATTGGTTTGTGGTGCCGAGGGTCACGGGTTCGAGCCCCGCATCCCACCCCATAACAAAAAAATATAAAAAAACTTAATAAAATAATAAACTTTGTGGCGTTCGTGGCTCAATTGGATAGAGTTTCGGACTTCGGATCCGACGGTTATAGGTTCGAATCCTATCGGGCGCACCATTTTTATAAATGCATGCGTCCTTAGCTCAGCTGGATAGAGCAACGCCCTTCTAAGGCGTAGGCCAATGGTTCGAATCCATTAGGGCGTACCACTTGATTAAACAACTGCTGGCCACTATGGCGCTAAAGCTTTGACTTTTTAAATAAAGTTAAGAAATTAAAATATTAGACCGCATGCGGATGTGGTGAAATTGGTATACACGCCAGACTTAGGATCTGGTGTCGCAAGACGTGGAAGTTCGAGTCTTCTCATCCGCACCATAAGCCTAAAATAGGCACTTTCAAAGCTTTTTAAAAGCTCAAAAACTTCTCAAAATAAAATCTTAGGGTACTGTCTAGGGTACGGTTTTAGATTTTAAATTACACTTCTTAAAATTAAATTCTTTTTCGAACTAATCAAAACATTTAAGAAAAAAATCTCAAAAAACGAAAAAATTAGCACTCCATACAACTCTGTATAACTCCATATAATCAAAAAACCTCTTTTTTGCCTTTATGGTATTGTCTCAAAAAAAGCAGTAGAATTCTTTCATATCAAATTACTGAATGCAGGGTACGAATCTGTAGAGGTTAACTTCGGTTGGCTTCGTGTTTGAGACTCCGGTCTCTTGCATTGAGTAATTTCCATAGGGAAAGATTCGTACCCTCTCCTTATCGCTCTTCAATCAAAACAACAACAGATAACTGTACGACTATCAAAGCTTTAAAACTTGACTTATCAATATTCTACTTTTTATGGAATCTGATAATGAATTTTTGAAGTAATAAATATGAAAGACTTTATCAATCTAACCTATAGTTTGGCGACCCTAGAAGATTGATAAAGCTCGGCACATAAAGATTATGTGGTGTCTGCAATTGTACCACAATTTTATTATAAATCGTTCATATTTTTTACAATTGTTAAAATAAATAGTAGCGGTTTGAGAGGCAACTGCAAGGTTGAAAATCCTTTAAAAGCAAATAGCCCTCAACTCCCTAGAGTTTCGGGAGGGAAAATATAGAGTTAGCCACATCAAGGATAAGATGTCAAAAATCAAAAGAGACCAAATGTGCAGAGTGTGAGGCGGTTAGCGGTTCAATTCACTCTGGAGATACCCGTAGTAAGCAGTAATGCTTTGTAGTGGCATCCTTAAATATCGGTAAGAGCAGCTATGATACGCTGTTTCTGCTATAAGGTAAGAAAGGTTATGGATAAGGGCTACCGTCCATATAATGTGTCGTAGATGATGAGCACAACATTATCTACTATGTTAAAAATGAAAGCGAAACCTCATTTGACGCGGAAAACTACCCTGTACAGAGAATAGTTGCTAAAAGGCTGTCCTCTATACAGGGTAGTTATGTCTATTTTTCAGTATTTCCTATATTCTGCGGTTTTTTAAGAGAAGAGTTTTAAAAAGAAAAAATTAAGAAAATAGACATAACGAGATTAAAAAGATGGTGAGGAGCTTTTACATATCTACAGCTTTCGATCATCTTTTGGCTCAACTTTCTCTCTTAAATTCTCATCCTCTTTTTTTAAATCCATCTCCTTATCAATTTTAGGCGTTAAAGCAATCAAATTAAGTAATACGCTTAAGATATCATCACAGCTAGTTTCTTTATCATTTACATTAATAAAATCTTCATTTTCTATTTCTGCTATTTTTATTGGTTCGCTTATATGTATAACTTCATCATTTTCAAAGGTTAATTTTAATTCAAATGAAAAACCTGATGTACCACTTCCATCATCTTTAATTTCTATTCTGAATGTATATAATGGGTTTTTAAAAGTACAATCTTCCATTAAACTGCTCATATTTTTTAAAGAGCTAATTATATTTTTAAACTCAACATATTTACCATCTAAACAAAACTTATATTTGTTATCTATAAAATACACACATAATTTAACATTTACATCACCTGACATATAGAAACCTTTTTTATAATTTAAAAAATCATAAGATTAAGTAACTTAAAAATCCCCACACCACCAAATCAAAAAAAGCAAAAAAATAATCTTTTCACATTTTTTAAATCTTTCAAACTCCATGTAAAAAATATTATTAAAAATATTATACAAAACTAAAATTATTATAGAAAATAAAAAGGTACCTATTAAATCAAAACTAAGATCACTTCCTTTGATTTTAAATACATACAAAGTAGCCACAAAACCAATAAAACAAATTGCTAAATAAGAAAAAGTAGCAAACCTAATAATAGCCTTACGCACATCATAAGTATCATTAAATATTTTAATGAACAAAGGAGAGAGTTTAAAAAGAAAAAAATTGTTTTCTATATAATCTCGCCCAGCTGCTCTGCCGTTTTCGCCTTGTGTGATAGTAACGCCTTCATTTTCATCCATTTTTAATCAATTCCATTAATTTAAACTGTAGTTCATCTTCACCGATTTTATCGATCAGCTTCTTGACAAGTGACATAGTAAGCTCATCAAGTTGAGGCTGTTCTGTTGCTTTTTCACCCTCTTGATAATCTCTTCCTGCCGCTCTTCCGCCACTACCTTGAATAATAGATACAGAAGAGTCACCAAAAATCTCATTATAAATGCCTAACTCACGGCACTTTTTTTTAATCGGGTTGATTGAGTTTCTAGCTTTCCAGCCAGATATCACTGGTTGCTGCACATTTATCTTAAGAGCAAGCTCTGAAATGGTGTGAACATCAAAATATTCAAATAATTTTTCAATGTAAAAATTAACAGTATCTTCCATTATAGTCCTTCAGTGTTACATAATGTAGCATAGTATAGCAAAGATATATGAATATGTTGCTATATAGCGATATATTTATATATAATAATGTTAAGTTAAATAAATATCTATATTATGCTATATATAGCTTAATCTATATATTATATCTCAAAAGGACTTAAAAATGGAAAAAATAGTAATAATCAGCGAAGAAATAATAAATGAAATAAGGGCAAATCAAAGGTTGATTTTGCAAAAAATGGAAAAAACAAAAGAGTTTGCGGAGGAAAAATATATCGGTAAACCGAAGGCGGCGGAGCTGTTTGATTGTGATAAACAAACAATCGCAAATCTTGAAAAAGAGGGATTGATACAGCGCTACGGTCGCGGTAGGTTTATTAGATATTCGATAATCGAGCTTAAAAAGGCTCTCGGAATTTCGGCGTAGCAACAACGCTACGCTTAAAACATCCCTTTTAAGCTCTTTCACCACTCAAGAGCTTACGAGAGGTGTTTTTAGAACCTCAAGTTATTTAAATTATCAACCCACCGCGTCTGATCTTGGGTTTAATAAATTATCACCAACCTGAAAAGCGGGGTTATGGTTATGTTTCTGTTTCTTGAAGAAACAGTTGAATTTGATTTTGCATTTAATGAAATGTAAAACAAAATTTAACACAAGGTAAAAAAATGATTAAAGCAGCAAAAGATACAAGAAATTTGCTAAAAGGCAGCGGTTTTGTGTCGCTTCCTTTACCCTTAACGGCAGAGGAGATACAGCATCAACTTTTTGAGGTAATCACTCGTTTTGAGTTTGCAGAGGAGGATACTATTTATTTGTATTTTCCTAAAAATGAAAAAAATAATTTTCATCTCTTTTTTAATAATCACGAGTTTGGCGACCACACCAATCTTTATATCGGATTTTATCCATATTTTAAGTTTATTGATAAAAATCCTGAAGAGTGTAAAAAATTCGCAAAAGAAATTTTTGAAGAAATTGAAAAATTAAGAAAAGAGGAGTGAAAAAATGAAAGAGACAGATTGGGATGCACCGGACGACGGTGTGGTTGATTTTGAGGACATTAGTTTTGACAAAGAACCTGAGGAGGTGGTAGTGGTTAAAAAAACGACCCTACCACCCTCGCCACCAAAAAAAGAATACTCTCCACCACCACCGCCAAAAAAAGAAGAGGCGGGGATGAGTGAAAAACAGGAAAAATCAATAAATAATGCAGCTAAAGCGGCGCAAAAATTAAGCAAAGAGCTTGAAACACTTGATTTTCAAATTGAAAAATTCATCAAGTTTGAGCAAAAAGTATCGAGTTTCAAAATTAAAAATACTATTGCAATTGCGATAGTTGCGATGTTTTTAGGAGGTTATGTTGGCTCTTTTGCTCAAAAAGAGTTAAATGATTATTACATTAATCAAGAACTTATAAACAAAATAGGCGAGGCAAAATCAAACAATGATTTTATCAAAAAAGGAAAGGCTCAAGGGCTTATTTTTGCGATCGACAACGAGCGACTCGTAATCTACACAAGCGCCCAAAACAAGTCCGCCCTCATCTGGCAAGATAAACAACATCAAGGGTTACAATTAACCCTTAAAAACCAAAAATAGGGATTAAAAAATGGTAAAAAATATTTTAGTTTACAACTTTAAAGGTGGTGCGAGTAAAAGTACTACAAGTTCCATAGTTGCATCTTACTTAAACAATGCAACTTTAATTGAGATTGATTACATCAATAAAAGCGATGCAAAGCTCAACACAGATGATATTTATAAGAGCGTGCAACTTTCTTTTTTAGACGAGACGAGTGAGTCGTTTTTTGATTTTGAGAGCTTATTAATTAAGCCAGGCTTAAAAGTGATTGATGTAGGTGCAGTCATGCTAGATAAATTTCACTCAGCAATGAAAAAAAGTAATCTTTATTCAACTTTAGATTTAGTAATTATACCCGCCATGGATGGGGCAGACGATTTTAATGTTGCTGTAAAATTTTTGGAAAACATAAAAAATGAAGTGCCGGCAAACAAAATTATTTTTGGCTTTAATCGTTACAATGAATTTGAGTACAGCGATCCAAGAGAGCAGTTTGAGACTTTTTTTGATAATGCCGCGGTGCTTAAAAAAGATTACGGGGTTGATTTAAAAAATGAAGACAACTGGTTTGTAATCAAAGATTCCAAAGCTATAAGGAGAGCCCGAAATAGGGGCGTGACTCTTAAATCTTTAATTGATCAAGATGTTGAGGCGATAACTACCCAACAAAGAGCAGAGGCGGATGATGGGAAGAGATTAAAACTGACGAAAGAAAGAGGTTTAATTCTCAATTCTCAAAACCTATATCGTGAATTTATCGAGCCAATGATGTCTAAAATCGTTAAAAAATTAGAGGGGTAAAAAGTGGCGGGCAAGGTTAAAATAATTAATGAAGAACAATATGATCTTCTTTTGGATGACATAGCGAAGCTTATCGGACAAATTCAATTAATTCAAAAAGATTTTGACGGTAAAAAAATGAGGGAAGATGTGGTAAATGAGTTTAAGTTAGCTTTAAGAAAAAATTCTCTTTTTAAAAGTCTCGAAAAAGAAAGTTTGGAGTTAGAGCAAAATTTAGACGCTTTAAAAAATGTTCGTAAAGAGTTTTGGGAGTGTAAAAATAAAAGTGAAATACGATTGATTATCGCCTCTTTGTCTAGTATGTTTGTTGGAGGTGTTATCAGTATTTTAATGATGTGGTTTATGGGTAAATTTGGATAGTTAGGAGGTGTTATCATGACACTTGAAGAGTTTAAAAAAAAGAACAAACCGAAGAGCGACTCAAAATTAAATGATTTTAAGGATGAGATAAAAAATCTTATTGAGAATAAATATTCTCAAACGTCCATTTGTCAATTCTTAAAGTCTAAGAATGTAATTACCAAACAATCTAATTTGTCTCAATTTATTAAGAGACATTTTAAAGAGCTAGTGCAAAAAACAAAAGATGAGGCGGTGGCTATTGTAGAAGAAGTAGAGCCAAGAATACAAACTCAAACCCCTCAAAAATCTACCACAGGCACATCAAGTTTATTCAAAAAAAGTGAAGTTAAAAGCTACGAAATTGTAGAGCCTGACTATTCTAAGTTTCATCATTAGTATTACTACTTATCACACATTATTATAGGTTATTAATACTCATTAATAGTTATTACTTGATTATTAATTAATTATTACTCGTAAGAGAGAGGCACCGAACCCACCTATGAGGTGGAGCGTTGCTTTCAAAAAGAAAAATACTAAAAAAGGAGGAAAAACAATGCTGGCAAGACCAAAAATTGTATCTGCTTCAGGAGCTAGAAATTATTTTGAGAACGATACGTATTTTATAAATAATGAATTTGAGCAAGGCTCATTTTATGGCGGCTTGATATCTGAGTTAGGCTTGAGCGATTTCAACTTAAAAGACTTTGATGCTCTTTTAAACGGGCGGTATCCTCAAAGCGGAGAGCAGCTTATCAAGCTCTCTAAAAAAGATTTAGATGAAGCAGGAGACCGCAAAAGAGCTGCTTGTGATTTAACTTTTGCAGCGGATAAATCAGTATCTATTTTATATGAAGTCTCAAGTGATGAAGTAAAAGCTCAAATCAGAGAAGCTTTTTCAGAGTCTATAGATGAGGCTTTAGATTTTGCAGAGGCTAACTATTCAAATTCTAAAAGCCGAGACAACATACAAGGAGAGCAAGCGGAATCTAAGATGCTATTTACCCGCTTTGACCATAGTGAGAGTCGTAACAACGATATGCATCTTCATCAACACTGCCTAGCCATGAATATGATTCAGGATAAAAACGGCAACTGGCGAAGCGTTGAATTCAATCAAATCATGATGAACCATCAACTAATTGGGCAAATTCAGCGTAACAGTTTCGCTCAAAAACTGCAAGCGTTAGGTTATGAAGTAGAAATAATGAATGCTAAAGTAGGTAGTTTCTCTTTAAAAAGTGTATATAAAGAGTTAAGAGATAAGTTTTCTACTCGTTCAGACGACATAAAAAATGAGATGGAAAAAAGCGGACAAACGAGCTATAAAGCGACTCATACCGCCCAGAAACAGACTGCAAAATGGAAAGATAAGAACAAAGATAGAGCAGGCATACAAGAGGTAAATATAGAAAGATTGAAAGAAGCAGGCGCAGATTTAGATTTGATTAAATCTAAAAATCCAGACTTTGAAATCCGACAGTTTAGTGCGAAAGAAGCGGTGGCTATTGCGATTGAAGATATTACAGATAAAAAATCTGTTTTTACCAGAGAAGATATTTTAAAACATGCTCTTAAGGTTTCTTTAACTACTAATGTATCACTTCAAGATATTGAAAAAGAGTTTCAAAATTTCGAGGAACTTATCATAATTGACAAAAATCGTAATGAGTACACAACTAAAGAGGTGCTAGAAAAAGAGGAGTATATCTTCTCAAAAAAAGACCTCAAAACTTTCAAAGTTACCGAGGATAAAGAGCAGATCGCTGAGGCTATAAAAAACTTTGAAAAAGAAAAAACTTTTGAGTTAAAAGACGGACAAAACAATCTAGCTCATACAATCTTAACTACTGATAGTCAGTTTATCGTCGCTCAAGGCGTAGCTGGTGCCGGAAAAAGTACATCTCTTGAAATTGTGAAGAATGTCGCAGAGGCTAATGATATAAAAGTAGTCGCACTTGCTCCTACAGGTACAGCGACCGACAATCTTGCAAAAGAGGCGGGTATAAAAGAGAGCTACACCGTTGCTAAATTTATCCAAGAAAACGGAGCAGATATAAAAGATGCTCTTATTATCATAGATGAGGCGGGTATGTTAGGTTTGCGTGATACTCATGAGCTTATGAAAATCGCAGAGACAAACAATCTCAAGCTTGTTTTTTCAGGTGATCAGAACCAAAAGAAAAGTATTGAGCAAGGAGATATTTTTGCAGGGATGCAAAGGCAAGGTTTTAAAACCGTTCACCTTGATGAGGGTAACAGACAGAAAAACGATCTTATGAGAGCGACGGTTAAAAATATATTAGACAAAGATATATCTGCTGCTCTTGATATTCTCAAGGACACAACGAGAGAAATTACAAATAGTGATGAGAGGCTCAAAGCTGCTCAAGAGGAATATTTAAAAGATAGAGACAACTCTTTGCTTATTACCACTACAAATGCAGACCGTAGAGCCTTAAACAGCTCTATTCGTTCTTTTTTAGTTAAGGAGGGAGAGATAACAGAATCTCAAACATTTACTACAAGAGAAGTTCCGAGCATGTCAGCCCTTGAAAAAAGAAGTGCTATCTATTATCAAGCAGGCGAAAAAGTTTATCTCTCAAAAAATATAGGCTCTATTTCAGCAGGGCGTGAAGCAAAAATTATTAATGTTGATATTAATAAAAACACTCTTGAGATAGAACATACATTCAAAGATAAGGTATTTACTGAGACGGTGGATTTATCTAAACAAGGCAATAGCCTAAATTTATTTAAAGATACTAAAACAGATTTAGGTATCGGCGACCAAATCATCATGAAAAAAAATGATACTAAGCTAGGTTTAAAAAACGGGCAAATAGGAAAGGTTACAGCGATAAAAGAGGATGAGATCACGGTTAAATTTGATAAAGATGAAAAAACTTTTAGCATCAAAAACTATAAATATATCGCTCATGCTTATGCCATAACGGACTTTGCAAGTCAGGGTAAGACAACAAATAAAGTTATTGCAGTTGCAAATTCTCAAGCTGCATCATTTAATGATTTTTATACACAGATTACAAGAGCCAAGTATGAGGCTCATATCATCACGGATGATATTAAGGAGCTTAAAACCAGAGCCGCTAGAGATAGCCAAAAACTAAATGCGAGTGAAATGCTAAAAGCGGCTCAAAGAAAACCAGAGGAGTTATTACCAATGAAAAGAGAAATAAAAACATTAGAGTCAAGTGAGTTCAACGAACTCTCAAATAAGACAAAACAAGAGTTGAAGCTTACAGACCCTGCTAAGGTTCTTGATGCTTTAGGTTTGGAATATAAAATCAAAAATGGGCGTTATGAGTTTAAAGTAAGAGCCGAAAATACCGCTAGTGCTAATATGTATATCGACAATAAAGGCGAGTACAAATACAAGGATTTCGGCGGCAACAATGGGACAGTTGAGACACTTATAATGGATGTAAAAAATGCAACCTACAAAGAGGCGTTAGAATTTGCAATAGCTCACTCCGGAGTGCGTAACCATGTTCAAGAGAGGCTAGATTATCTTAATGGCAGAAATCATAATTATAATCCAAGCGTAAATCTTGAAACCAAAAAACAAGAAAATATCGCAAAAGTTGAGGCTCAAATCAATTCGAGAGTTACAGAAATAAAAGAAATCGGAAATTACAAGCCTGCACTTGATTATCTTTCAAGTAGAGGTTTAGATATTCATAAGTTACCAAAACAATTTAAGATGATTACGGGCGAATACACCAATAAAGACGGAGAGGTTAAAAAAGCGTTCGGTATCGGGATAGAGTCAGTCGGCGGCGGTGCTGATATTCATTTCTTAAAGCAGATAGGCTCACTCAAGAGTATGAATTTTTCTGAGAAAAACATCTCTAATTTTGAAAGTAAGGAACCGTCAAAAAGAGTTTGTGTGTTCGAGAGTAAATTTGACTACGCGGCGGCGGCGATGAATAGAGACTTTACCAATATAAATGTAATTATTGCAAATTCAACTTCTAATCATTTAAAAGTTTCAGAAGCTTTAAAAGCCGGCAATTATGAATCTGTTGAGTTCTATCAACAACACGATAAGCCAGGGATTGAGTTTGTCAAGAAAATAGTGGAATCGACAAAGATAGAGAAATTTGAGTACATCAAATATAAAAAATCAGAGGCGGGGCAAGATATAAACGACTTACATAAAAACGGAATAAATCCCGAAGAGCGTAAAATCCAAAACAGACAACAAGAGCAAGTTCAAGAAGTTGAAAAAGAAAAAGGAAGCTTTGTTGAAAATCTGCTTGAGAAGTTTGAACATGCAAATGATTTGATAGAAATTGCTACAGAGGCAAAAGCTATAAATAAAGAACACTTTGTTGAATCATTAAATCAAATCGCAGAGCTAGACACCAAACAGACTTTGGAAATCATAAACAATACATACTTTAATGATTTAAAAGAGGGAGTTCAATTTGTAAAATCAATTGCAAATGCAGCTATAGAGGTAATTAAAAAAGGTGATATAAGCCTAAGCGGAGTTACAAAGGCTGTTATACATGAACTTCAAGAGCGAAAACTTGAAAAATCATACGAAAAGGAGATATAAAAAATGGATTTTTTATATACATGGGATTTTTGGATTCCAGCGGGAATTTTACTTGCCATATATGGTAATTTTAGAGGTGTACACGCAGGATTTAAGTTATATAAATATCCTAACTCTTCATCTATCAATCCAGTGAGAGTAATTGACGGGATTATATGGAGTTCGTTCGATAAAATCAAACATCACTATAGAAAAAAAACAAAATATGATTTTTATATAGGGCAGTTTAGGTTCTCTCCAAAAACACTCAAAGAGTGTAATCCACCATATTTATATCGTAAGTTTGTCAAATCGACTCAGATTTGGTTTGACCGAGCCAATATGAAGCTTACAACCATGGTATGGGGCGGAATGGGCGGGGGAAAAAGTATTTTTTTTAAATCCCTGCTCTCACAAACATGGTGTTACGATAACGCACTTGTACATGACGGCGGTAAGCTTGAGATGGTGTCGGATTTTTATAATCCATTGCGGGATATTATTATCAATCCTTATGACCAGAGAGCCACTATACATAATTTTTTGGGGGAGGATACATCAATACAAGGGGAGTATTTTTCACTTCTTCTATCAGCTGCAAGCGGGGAGGGTAAAGTGAATTTTTTTACTACAGGAGCAGAAGAGCACTTAATAAATATCTCTCTATTGGTGCAGAGACAAAATTTTACAACTGTAAAAGAGAAGTGGGCGTATTTTATACACAAGTTAGATGAGCTTATCATGGAGACTCAAAACGATTCCCAGAGGAGCGAGGGGGATGTGGTCGGTACACTCAAGCAGATACTACGCCCATTTTATTTGATGAACTTTCGCATTCAAGACGGAGCAGAGACATTTATTGTAGAAGATTTTTTGAAGCGTTCACACGGAGCCAAACTTTATGTTTCTTATCCGCCAAAGCTCAGTAAATACCTAAAATCAAGCTCGTCTGCATTTATAGCACTCTATACACTTATCCATCTTTCACAACCTGACACTAAGAAAAGACATTATTTTTATTTAATTGACGAATTTAGCTCCTATATGCGTATGTTGAATAACGAAGAGTTGCTTAAGGACCAGTTAGAGAAACTAAGAAGTAAAGGTGGCATGTATTGCGGCGGGCTTCAAGGTGAGGAAGAGAAAGAGGCAATCGGGCAGATCATAGATAAGACTATCAAAAATAAGTTCTATTTCCGAACGGATGGAAGAAAAACAAAACAAGCTTTAATCGATAGAGCAGGCAAGTTTACTTATGAGATTCAAAACTTACAAAAAGAAGGAAGGGGTTGGAATATTAATAAAATCAATACTTATTCTGAACAAGCTACTACTCGTGATGTGATTCTTGAGAGTGATTTTGATGAGCTAGGCGAGAAGTTTGAATATATAGCTATGGTGGATAATCATCTTTACAGAGGTTATACACCATTGCCACAAGAAGAGCTTGATTTTATGGAACGCAAGGCTTTAAACCCTAATGCCGAAGATGAAGATTTAAGAAGAGCTAAGGGCTTTATAGAATACGAAAGACGCAGAGAGTTTGAAGACATGTTAGCCACACGCTACGAAACAGTTCAAAACGAGAAATTTCAAAAAAATAAAGAAAAGGCAGCAGCAAAAAAGGTTATTTAATGCCCGTTCAGCTTCTCATTAAGCTCTTTGATTAGAAGTTTGAACTCATCTAGCTCTTTGGTTTTTTCGTACATATCAAGAAATTTAGCAATCCATGGAGGAACAGGATTTGAGCGTCCATATTTTGAAATTGTGGAATATGAAATATCTGTTAATTCTGCAAATTCAGTTAGGTTTAGATTCAGAGAATTGAGTCTTTCTTTGAACTCTTCAAGTGTCATAATTGATTTACTCCTATATATATCTTATTAAGATGTAAATAATAGCATAAATTTACCTAAAAGGCAAATAAAAATGCATAAATTTAGCATATTCGGAGAAAATAGCTTGACATATATATCTTAATAGGATATAATTACTGCATATATTTAGTATATTAGGCAAATTAAAGGAGATAACATGTTCAATTTTGGAAGTGTAGAAGATTTTATTTTATCAGCAATTGTTCTTTTTCTTATTGCAACTACAGCGATGAAAAAAAATAAAAAATAAACAAGGAGTTAAAAGATGAGTAAATATAAACACATAAGGACCGAGCTCAGAGCTCTTACACACAACAAAAATGTTATTGCTCTAAAGCTAAAGCAAGGCACTCTATCAGCAGCCGGCTCAATTGCAGCAGAAGAGTTGATTAAAACCTTGAGTAAGGTTAAATCTTACATAAAAGAAAATAGGGACCCGGTAAGAGTTGATGCAATAGTCTCTAAGCTTCCGCTGCTCTACTTTCAAATCCCAAAAATAAACTAAGGAGATTAAGATGAGAAGGCCAAGTGATATATTAGTAGATGTTTATGCTCCAGGTAGATCGATGTATCTTAAATGTACAACGACGCTTCATGAATCGTTTTTAGTGATTTTTGCTATTACTACTCCGATTTTTATTTTTTTGTTTGTAACACAACTAGATTACATAAACAATCGATATAAAAAAGATTTTTCGGTGTTGCCAATCGAAAAACAAGAGCGGTTTAATTACTTAAAAAAAGAAGAGCTACGGCTTTTTGCGAGGGAAGAAACTTTACGACACGATTTTCGTTTTGAAGAAGTGGAACAAAGTCGTGAAAACAGAGAAAAAATGCAAGAAGAACTAAAAGCAATCGCAAAAGAAGCGCCTCGCACGAGCTGGGCTTATAATTTTTACGTCGCCGTTGGCGCGATTGAACCATTTTAAATTAAGGATAAAAAATGCAAAAATTAAATCTTACACTAACCAAGAGAGTTGCTCTTTTGTGGCTCAAGAATATTGACAGATCGCTCGTCATTTTTAAATTGTTGAGAGACTACTTTTTTCCCGTTAGATTGCTCTTTTATTCAGGCTTAATCGGGTTTACGATTTTTGGACTCGTCTTCGCATCCTCTTTTATCAATTTTGATGATGCGCCCGGAGCTCCTATTTGGCAGCTTCTGGGTAATATCATATTCTATGGTGTCATTATAGGTATGTTTTTTATTGTTACGCTTGAGAGCTTGTACAAGCTTGATGTGGTTCAAATTTTAGCAGATATCAAAGAGCAGAAAGCAGAGATAAAAGCTAAAAAACTCCAAAAATGGCGTTTACGAAATATGAGCATATTTTTAAGAATATTTATATATCTCTCTTTATATATGTTTTGTCTTTTTATCATTCAGACTTCGGCGCAAGGTGCATTTATTGATATTTTTGGCACCGCTCCAGATAATGCAGAGACTCAAGCACAAATAGCAATATTTGTAAACGAGTATGATGTTTTTGTGAAATGGTTCACTTTTATCTATATTATTGCCGGCTTAACGCTTGATTATTTCGTCTCAAAAAAGAGAGCGCAAAGAAGAATTGAGGTGCAAAATGAGACCCTTTAAACTCATAGCAGCTTTAGCAACACTTTTTATTTTAAAAACTACGCTCTTTGCTAATTACCAAAGCGCACTTATTCCCGATCAAGTCAGACAAGACTTTTCGGAGCAAAAATATGGCAAGTATCAAGTTGATACTATCCCGACCGTTTCTCTTGCAGAGCTTAAGAGCAAAGGTGTTTTTAATGCGAATGGCTCTTTAACAAAGCATATAACCGCAAACCCGCCTGATTTCAATGCCATCGTCGCCGCTAATGTCTGCAAGGTTGATAACCCTGCTGCATATTCAAGCACTATATACGAGACTGACCTTGCGAATGGCGTTATTACTTGTATGTATGCCGTAAAAGATGACTTATATAATCCGATAGGATTGTTTAAAGTAATAGTTCCCGAAATAAAAGCATATTATGCGATTAATACGGATGCTGCAAAGGCGGAAAAAGCGTCAGAGATAGCGGCAGCAGAGGCGCAGTTTACTCCACTGCTACAAAAAAAGAATGATATTATCGCTGAAATGGGGCAGAG
>DAIDMU010000121.1 GCA_027448805.1 Sulfurimonas sp.
TCACCTACTCTACCGCTGAGCTAATTCGGAATCTTAAAAAATGGTGTCAGAGGGGGGACTCGAACCCCCGACCCCCGGCTTATGAGACCAGTGCTCTAACCAGCTGAGCTACCCTGACATCTTTTAAGAGGCAGAATTATACTTCTTTAAAACTTTAATTAACCTAAGATACGAAAAAAGCCAAAAAATAATATTACTATCAACAATCTTAAGTAACCGGTATAAATAAACTTTAGTCTTATAGGCTAAGACATTGACTTTGTTACCTTATTTGTATAAAATTCGCGATATAAATTATATTATTTAAGGAGTTTAAATGAATTTTCAACCATTAGGCAAAAGAGTCCTAGTAAAAAGAGTAGAAGAGGCAAATACTACTAGCAGTGGTATTATTATTCCTGATAATGCTCAAGAAAAACCTTCAAAAGGCAAAGTTGTTGCAGTTAGCGCAGAAGTTACCGAGTTGGCTTGTGGCGAAATTGTAGTTTTTGGAAAATTTTCAGGCAGTGAAATCTCACTTGACGGTGAAAAGTTTCTAGTTTTAGAAACAGAAGATATTTTTGGAATCGTAAAATAAATTTAAAGGATTTTTAATGGCAAAAGAGATAATTTTTTCAGACAGTGCAAGAAATGCGTTGGCTCGCGGTGTTGCAAAACTAACAGATGCGGTAAAGGTAACAATGGGACCTCGCGGTCGTAATGTTTTGATTCAAAAAAGCTACGGCAGTCCAATCATAACAAAAGACGGTGTTACTGTTGCTCGTGAAATAGAACTTAAAGATAAACTTGAAGATATGGGTGCTCAACTTGTAAAACAAGTAGCATCAAACACTGCTGATGAAGCAGGTGACGGTACAACTACGGCAACAGTTTTGGCAAATGCGATATTTAGCGAGGGTCTTAGAAACATTACTGCAGGAGCTAATCCGGTTGAAGTTAAGCGTGGAATGGACAAAGCTTGTACAGCAATTTTAGAGAACCTAAAAGCTGCCAGCAAAGCGGTAAACGGTAAAAAAGAGATTGCACAGGTTGCAAGTATCTCTGCAAACTCAGATACTCAAATAGGCGATATGATAGCAGAAGCAATGGAGAAAGTTGGTCAAGACGGTGTAATAACCGTTGAAGAGGCTAAAGGCATCTCCGATGAGCTTGATGTAGTTGAGGGAATGCAGTTTGACCGCGGTTATTTAAGTCCTTATTTTATTACAAATACTGAAAAGATGGTTGCAGAGATAGACAATCCTTGGATTTTACTGGTTGACAGCAAGATAAATTCACTTAAAGATCTGCTTCCTGTTTTGGAGCAGGTTCAAAAAACTTCCCGCCCGCTTCTTATCATCGCTGAAGATGTGGAGGGAGAGGCTCTTTCAACTCTGGTTGTAAACAAACTTCGCGGTGTTTTAAATATCTCTGCTGTTAAAGCTCCAGGGTTTGGGGATCGCCGTAAAGCTATGCTTCAAGATTTAGCAATACTTACGGCGGGTACAGTAATCTCTGAAGAGACCGGCTATACGCTTGAGGGTGCTACAATCCAGAACCTTGGTCAAGCATCTCGTGTAGTAATTGATAAAGATAATACCGTAATCGTAAACGGCGCCGGAAAGCCTGAAAATGTAAAATCTAGAATTGCCGAAATAAAAGTTCAGATTAGCTCAACTACAAGTGAATATGACAAAGAGAAGCTTCAAGAGCGTTTGGCAAAACTAAGTGGCGGAGTAGCTGTTATCAAAGTCGGTGCAGCAACAGAGACTGAAATGAAAGAGAGAAAAGATCGTGTTGATGACGCACTCTCGGCTACAAAAGCTGCGGTTGAAGAGGGCATTATCATAGGTGGCGGAGCTGCTTTAGTTCGCGCTGCCGCAAAGGTTAATCTTGATTTAACGGGCGACCAAAAGATTGGTTGTGAAATTATCCTTCGCGCCGTAAAAGCACCGATGAAGCAGATTGCTCAAAATGCAGGATATGACACAGGTGTTGTTGTAAATGCGGTAGAGAGCGCTAAGAGTGAAAATACCGGTTTCAATGCTGCAACAGGCGAATATGTTGACATGTTTGAAGCAGGAATCATTGACCCTCTGAAAGTTGCACGTGTGGCTCTTATAAACGCCACTTCGGTTGCAAGTCTGCTTTTGACTACCGAGGCTGCTATTTTTGAAATCCCAGAAGAGAATCCGGCACCTGCTAATATGGGTGGCGGAATGGGCGGTATGCCGGGGATGATGTAACCACATCGTTTCTTAAGTAACTACTTTTCCCTTCGCAAAGAAGGGAGAGCACAAGCTTCACTGCTTTTCTCCATTGAGCCTTCAATAATTTAAGAAATATGAATAAAAAGTTATAATAATCAGTATAATTAAATAAAAATATTTGGCAAAAGTATGAAAAAAGAGATTTTAGAGCGTTATGAACATACGGACAGCGGAGAGGTAATTATAGATATCTCTACAAAAAAAGTAGAGGATTTGTATAGCAATTTTGACAAAAAATCACACTTTTTAAAAAAAGATTTAAACCAAGATTTAGTCGAGTATATAATTGAGAGTGCCAGTGAGATTGAGCAAGAGAGATTTATTATCCGGTTTAATTTTGAAGCAGAGGTAGATAGCGAAGCTACTTCAAGAGTCACAAACAGCGTAAATAAATTTTTCACCTATCTGCAAGAACATGAGCATAGAAAAATGAAAGAGATGCTCAGAAAATCGATAATCTTGTTTGTAGTGGGTGCGGTAATTGCAGGAACGTCGGTATTTATGAACCAAAGCGAGTTTATGCAAAAAAGCATAGCGTTTGCAGTCGTCGCAGAGGGTTTAACCGTTGCGGCATGGGTTTCCCTGTGGGAATCTTTAGCTACTTTTCTTATAAGATGGATGCCGTATAAAAAGAAAATCTCCATCTACGAGCGAATCGGCAGTGCAAAAATTATATTTATTTCTGGCACAAAATAGCATTTATATCCTGAAAAAATTAGGATACCAGAGGCTACCTAGCCTCTTTTATAGCTTCAAGCGCTGCTTCATAGTTAGGTTCGCTTGTAACCTCTTTTACTATCTCTTTATAAACAATAGTACCGCTTCTGTCTACCACAAAAACAGCTCTCGCACTAAGACCTTTAAGTCTGTTGTCATCCATCAAAACGCCATAAGCCTTGCTAACGCTTTTGTCTAAATAATCGCTTGCAACAGTTAGATTTTCAATGCCAGAAGTTGTGCAAAAACGCTCAGATGCAAAAGGCAAATCCATAGAGATAACAGTAGTCTCGCATATATCTAAATTGTTAACGTCTTCGTTAAATCTTCTAGTCTCGGCAGCACATGTATTTGTATCCAGTGAAGGCACGGTAATGATTAGCTGTATTTTATCTTTTGCTCCGCCAATCTCTACTTCGTTTAGATCAGTCCCGATGGCAGTAACAACCGGTGCGCTGTCGCCAACCCCGATAGCATCTCCTATTAGAGTAACTTTTGTTCCATTGAACATTGTTGATTGCATAAATATTCCCCTAATATTTTTTTAAATATATTATCATAAAAATGCTGATTTTTTTGATAAAAAACGCTCTAAAACTCTGTTGAACTCTAAAATATCTATCGGCTTTGCAATAAAATCATCTGCCCCAGCTTCAAAAAATTTCAACTTATCCTCTTCCATCACATTTGCGGTTAGCGCTACTATCGGCGTGATGGCTAAGTTGTTTTCATGCTCGTAGCCACGTATCTTTTTAAGAGCCTCTATTCCGGTCATATTTGGCATGCTGTCATCCATTAAAATCAGCTCAAATTTTGATGACTTAAACATATCAACAGCCTCCAAACCGTCTGAAGCTATTGTGCAATCAAGGTTATACTCCTCAAGCAGTATCTTCATAAGCGTTTGGTTCATTCTGTTGTCCTCGGCGACCAAGACGTGTCCAGAGAGCCTGCTGTAGTCAAAATCTTCTGCCGAGTAGAGCTCTTCTTTGTCCGGTGCGGCTTCGTCGGCAATATCACAAATTTTTACAGGCAATAAAAGAGTAAATGTGCTTCCGACACCAAGAGTGCTTGAGAGAGCTATCTCTCCGCCCATAAGTTTTGCCAGCTTTAAAGATATTGAAAGTCCCAAACCTGTGCCGCCGTATTTTTTGGCCATAGTGCCGTCTACTTGTTCAAACGGGTTAAAAATCTTCTCTTGTGACTCATCTGATATTCCGATACCCTCATCTTGTACGGAGATGCTAAGGAGATTGTTTTCGTATTTGATAGCTATAAAAACTTTTTTGCCCTCTGGGGAAAATTTAATAGCATTGCTCAGAAAATTAAACATGATCTGTTTTATTCTTATCAAATCGCCCTCTAGGCACTCGGGAAGGTTTTTATCTACATTTGTAAGAAGTTCTATAGATTTCTCAGCAGCAGAGGCCTCAAATAGCTTAAGGCAGTGGATAAGCTCATTGTGGGGATTAAAAGGATGCCTGTTTATTGAGAGTTTTCCGTTTTCTATTTTTGAAAAATCTAAAATATCGTCTATGAGATGCAGCATAGTTTTAGAGCTCGATTGGATAATATTGATGTAGGATAAATTTTTCTCTCCCGTTACATTGTTTTTTAAAATATTTACAAAGCCTATAATGGCATTCATCGGGGTGCGAATTTCATGGCTCATATTTGAGAGAAATTCTTCTTTTGCTTTTTTTGCTTCCAGCGCCTTTTTGGTCTCATTTTCGGCAATAAGCTTCTCTTCTTGCGTTGCCTTAAATCTGTCCGCCAAAGCAAAGGAGAGCAGAATAGTATCGATAATCATACCATAATCGACCGCATGAAGTCCTGCATCCGTATAAGGTATCAGTGCCATTACGGTAAGTGCGGTTACCAAAGTTCCAAGTAATCCGGCAGTTATTGCAAGCAAGAAGAGCCTTGCGTAGTGATTCCCATTAATAATAGAGTAGATGGTAATTCCAAACACATAAATGCTGAAGAGTACCGTCAGGCTTATGGCAAACACAATGTTATATCTGTATCCAATAAAGAATGTGATGGCCATAATAGCGGCATAGAAGAGAAGAAGATAGTTTGTGACTATATTTAGTTTAGGAAAACAGTTTTTGAGATTTAAAAAAGATTGTGCAAATAATATTCCGCCTATTGAAAATAGATATATTGTTGTAGATTCAAACCAGTTTTGAACAACGGGATAATCATAAAAAAACAACTTAAAAGTATAGCAGTTGTAAGATGCGTTCATAAGCAAAAATAGGCCGAGATATAGTACGTAAAAGCCGTAGTACGCTATTTTTATGTTAAAAAATAGAATCAAATTGTATAGCAGCATAGCCATTATAATCCCATATATAAAACCTGTGTAGTTTGAGTGGTTAACTTCCTCTTCCAAAAACTCTAAACTGTCCATAACAGAGATTGGGACTATAAAAGGGTCAAGCGTCTTTACCTGCACATAAACGCTTGAGTGGCCACTTTGAAACTCATGTTCAAAATTGGTATAGGTATGATCTATAGTTCTGTTTTTGTAAGCAAAGTTATCTCCGCCCTCATAGATTGAGAGCTCTGTCTCCTCATTTTCTACATGTATTTTTATAGTGTCTAGCCATGGGATGCCTATGACAAACAGTCTTTTAGTAGGCGCAGATTCTTTGTTGTAAACATCAAACTTGTACCAAAATGCAGAGGTTGTAAAAAGCTGGCTGTCAACCTCTTTGTTTAGTGGTTTAAACGCATCTTTTGACAGATTTTTGATTTGGCTAAAATCCATCTTTGCACTTTTATCCTCAAAGTAGAGAATACTTTTGCCGATGTTTTTGTTTTTTTGGGATAAATCGATTGCAGGCTGGGTCAAAGAGGCATCCAGAAATGCTACAAAGAAAAATATTAATATATACAAAATTTTTTGCATCTGCCTGCTTCTTTTTAATTAAAAATCCAACGTATGATATAATAAGCTTCTTTAATTTTTATAAAATTTGTCATTTTAATGTCACAAAACTGCCGGAGATTTAATGCAAAACCCTTTTGAAACAGGCCATATAAAAAATTATGTACTCTTGTATGTAAGTGTTGTTGTTATCATGATACTTTTCTTTATAGCGACCACGCTCTTTCACGATGTTGAGAGTGTTGAGGAGAAAGTATTTAGCGTAGATGAAAACAGTTCGCAACTAGTCGACAAAAGGGGGCAGAGTGCAGAAGAAAACTCCTCGCAGAGCAGGTTTAAGCTTTTGGAGAAAGCCTACTGACTACTCTTTTGTGACTATGTATAACTGTTCGTGGTTTAGGCGTTTTAGTATATCCATAACGCTAACAAAATCTTGAAATTTTGACTCTTTGTCGCTTCTTAAAACTACGGTCTGCTCTTTTGAGATTGTGGAGAGCTTCTCCTCAAGCGTCTTTAAATCAACTTTTTCTTTTTCAAAAAAGAGCTCACCCTTGGCGTTTACGTAGATTGTCATCTCTTTTTTAGCGTCCTCTTTTTTTGAAGCTTTTGCCTGAGGAAGATCAATGGGAATAATGCCTTGGTTCACGAATGTTGCAGTTGTTAAAACCATAACAAGAAGAACAAGCATAATGTCGATAAAGGGGATGACGTTTATCTCATCAAATCTTTTTCGCTGTTTTTTAAATTTTGCCATATCTAGTTACTTGTTTTTTTGTCTTGGGCAATGTCAAAAACCGTCAATATCTTCTCTACTTTGCGAAGCAGCATGGTGTAAAAAATTATAGCCGGCATAGCGACAACAAGTCCCATTGCGGTAGCTTTAAGCGCTAGGGCCAGTCCTACCATTATTTTTTTTGCATCAATAGTTCCGACTTCACCCATAGTGTAAAATGTAAGCATAATCCCGATAACAGTCCCCAAAAGCCCTACATACGGAGCATTTGAGCCGATAACGCTAATAACGCTTATATTATCCGTTAAATCCATCTCAAGTTTATCTCTGTTCTCATAATCACCAACGCGGACAGTGCTATAAAACATCATTCTTTCTATAAATAACCAAAGAGTTACGATACTCATAAGTATAAGCAGCCCCATAACTCCATAGTTTAATGTTACTTCCGCATAAGCTAAAATACTGTTTTCCACTAATTTTCCTTGAATTTTAAAATAACTGTTGTGCCAAAATTGGGCTTGGACTTGAAATTTAATAAAATTTCGTTTGCATCACAAAACCGCTTAACCATACTAAGCCCGATACCAAAACCCTGCATATTCTTATTGCTCTGGTAATATCTGTCAAAAATTTTTAAAAGCTCTACTTCATCCATGCCGCAACCGTAGTCTTGTATGGATAGAGTTTGGTCTTGCAATTTTATACTTATTTTGTGAATATTTTGTGAATATTTTACAGCATTGTCTATAAGATTGTCAATTACTTTTGATAAGCCCACTTTATCATTGGTTATTTGCGTAGGCGTTATCTCAAAGGAGAATTCTATATGCGGATAAATTCGGTTTAAAAACTCAACTCTGCTCTTTATAAGTTCATCAAGATTGATAATTTCATGCTTTATCTTTGAGCTCTGCAATTTTATCATATAATCAAGCTCATTATAGCGCTGCTCAAGCATGTCGCAAGCGCTCTCAATCCTAGAGATTCTCTTTAAATCTTTCTCTGCGGTTAGATTTTTTTTCAACATGTGGATATTTGTCTTGATTGTACTGATTGGGAGATTTAGCTCATGAAGAGTCTCTGTTGAGAGGTTTTGCAGATTTGCTACATGCTCAAACAGCGGGTCGATTGAGAGTTTTGCAATTATGATGCCCGTAAATGCTATTAAAACAAGCAGTATGAGCAGCAGCAAAAATATATTTTCTATCTCCACAACAGCCGTAAAATAGTATAAAACAGCCATAAGAGAGATTACTGTAAGTGCGTAATATATAAAAATATTTATACGCAGGTTACGAAACAAGTTTATATCCTATTCCGCGGACGTTCTCTATGCTTATTTGCGGGACAAGCTGCTTTATGCGGTTTATGTAAACTCTGAGCGCTCCGTCACTTCCGCCCTCGCTGCTGCTCCATAGCTCGTCTAAAATCATCTCTTTTGGCACCGTGTTGTTTGCATGTTTCATAAGAAGCAGAAGAAGCTCATACTCTTTTTTTGAGAGTTCCAGCTCTTTGTTGTTATAAGAGATTCGTTTGTGAATATTGTCGCTGCATAACAACCCGATACATAAGCCGCCTTCGTTCTGAAACCTTTTTAACAGAGCGTTTATGCGCAGCAGAAGCTCGTCCGTATCAAAAGGCTTCGTTAAAAAATCGTCTCCGCCGCTCATAAAACTTTTTTTGAGCATCTCTTTGTCTTTGTGTGATGTTAAAAAAATGGCAGGGGTGTTGTCGTTTGAGTCTCTTAGCTCTTTAAGAAGAGTGGTGCCGTCAATTAGCGGCACATTTATGTCAAGAAGATAGAGGTCGAATTTTTGCGTAAATGTTTTATCCAAAGCGCTTTGCCCGTTTGGAACGTGAACTACTTCAAAGCCGCTCTCTTCGAGTAAATCTGCGAGTGTATCCGCAAAAAGCGGATCATCTTCTAAAAGTAAAACTCTACTCAACGCTTCTTATTGCCCAGTTAATAACTTTGTTAGCATACATAGGTACGACATTTCCGTAGCTTGCCGGAACGACAAAAGGGCGTTTTTCTAAAATAACTTCTTTAAATTCCGGGCAGAGTTTATATATGCTCTGTGCATTGTCGCTGACAAAGGCTTGAAGGTTCTCAAGCTTGTCATACTGCTCAAAAATTTCACAAAGGAGTTGCAAAGCAATAGGCGCGCTAAATACTCCGGCTGCACATCCCGCGCTCTCTTTTTTGTCTCTTGGATGAGGTGCCGAGTCTGAACCGAACATAACTTTTGGATGAGCTTCAAGAGCTACCGTTAAAAGAGCGTCCAAATCCTCCGGTCTTTTTGCGATTGGTTTGCAGAAGTTGTGAGGCATCATCATTCCGCCGACAACATCATCAAGTGTGAAAATCAGGTGGTGGGCGGTTATAGTTGCGTAGAGATTTTTATACTTATCCAGCATATCAACCGCTGCTTTTGTTGTGATATGTTCCATTATAATTTTCAGATTAGGAAAGTTTTTGGCAAGCAGCTCGTAAATGCTCATAAACTCAGCTTCTCTATCCATAACGAAGCCGTCAGTCTCTCCGTGAACACAAAGCGGAATTCCCAAAATACTCATAGCTTCAAGTGTTTCGCGCATCTCCTCTACGTTAAAAGATGAAACGCCTCCCTCTGAGTTTGTAGTAATTCCGGCAGGGTAGAGCTTAATGGCAGTAACATGGTCTACGATGCTTGCTAGGAATTTTTTATCATAATTTTTATAAAACAGCGTCATATACGGCTCAAAATAGTCATTTGGCACAGCTGCCATAATCCGCGCTTTATAAGCTTTTACATCCTCTAATGTTTCAACGGGCGGGACAAGATTTGGCATAACAAGTCCGCCGCTAAAACTGTAAGCACTAAGAGGAGCGACATTTTCAAGCATAACCCCGTCACGAAGGTGAAGATGCATGTCAAGAGGCATTAAAAGAGTATGAGTTTTCATTGTTGTCCTTGTTATAGAGAGTTTTTAGCTTCTAAAATCAAATCGTTTATAGCTTTTTCATATAGTTTTGCCTCTTCTTGCGAAGTTGATTCAAAACGGGTAACCAAAACCGGAGTTGTATTGCTCGCGCGCACCAATCCCCATCCGTTTTCAAAGTTTATGCGGACACCGTCCACGTCTATGATGTTTCTTATTTTTGGAAACGAAGAGGGAGGACTTTTTAGAAGCTCCTTCACTCTGTTGATGATTTTGAACTTCTCTGCTTCCGTTGTCTTTACCTTTATCTCCTCTGTTGAGAAAACTTTAGGGAGTTTTGCAAGTTCAGCATCCAAGTCTATACCGTCGTGAATTAGTTCTAGCATTCTAAGAGTCGCGTAGATGGCGTCATCATAACCAAAATAGCGGTTTTTGAAAAATACATGTCCGCTCACTTCGCATGCCAAATCAGCGTTTGTCTCTTGCATTTTTACTTTTAGGTTTGAGTGGCCCGTTTTGTACATTATGGCTTTCGCACCGCGACGCTCAAGCTCATCATACATTACCTGAGAGCACTTTACCTCTCCGATTACGGTCGGTTTGTCCATCTTCAAAGAGTATAAAAGGGCCATCATATCGCCTTTTATATTGTTCTTGTGGGTTAAAACGGCTATTCTGTCGGCATCTCCGTCATAAGCAAAAGCGATGTCGCCATCGGTTGAGAGAAGTTTTTTGATATCCTCTAAATTATGCTCATCGGATGGGTCTGGATGGTGGTTAGGAAATGCTCCGTCAGGATCTACGAAAAGCCCTTTTGTATTTAGCTTCAAGGCGCCGAAAATTCTCTCAGTTACAACACCTGCAACACCGTTTCCGCAGTCATAAACTATGCGTTGCGGCATTCCTTTTAAGTGTTGAAATTGATTTACCAAATAATCTACATATCTGGTCAGGGCATCTATCTTAGTAACTTCTCTTTTTGGTTTAAGCGGAAAATCCAGGGCTTCACACTCATGACCGAGAGCATATATATCTTCGCCGAAAAATGGAGCTTTGTTGATTGTGATTTTAAAACCGTTGTATTCGCTTGGGTTGTGCGAGCCTGTAATCATTACGGAAGCCGATGCAATAACACCGTTAAACTCGTTGTAGTTACAAAAGTAGTTAACAGGAGTGGGAACAAGTCCCATGTCCAAAACTTTTTTGCCTCCGGCGTTGAGTCCGTGAACAAGGTATTCAAAGAGAATAGGGGAGTGATTTCTGGCATCATAACCAACTGCTACATATTCGCCGTCTATCTTTGAAGCCAGCGCATAACCTATTCGAACAACACTCTGCTCATTTAACTCTTCTTGAAAAACACCTCTGATGTCATACTCTCTGTAAATGCTCACTGTTTATGCCTTTAATAATTTTATGAGTGTAATTTTACTACAACTCTCTTTATTATTAGGCAATAAATAGTGATAAACATTAATGTCTAATTACTAATTTGTGTTCTTTTATCTTGTTTATAAGATTTGTTATAAACGATGTCTTTGTTTCTTCTTCAGCTATTGATTTTGTAGCTTTCAGATTAAACAGTTCCATTTTTTTATCTAGGTAGCTTGTATCTAGTTTTCCGGCAATAAAATCAGCATCTTTTACGATTTCTCTGTGAAGAGAGAGGTTTGTGATAACTCCGTCGATGTAAAATTCATCTAGTGCTCTTGAGGCTTTTTTAACTGCACCTTCCCAGTCAAGCGCCCAAACAATAAGCTTTCCAACCATTGAGTCGTAGTTTGGAGGGATTGTGTACCCTGCATATGCGCTTGAGTCAAGTCTAACTCCAGGACCGCCGGGAGTGATGTAGTTTGTGATAGTCCCGATTGAAGGCATAAAGTTGTTTTGAGGATTTTCAGCATTTATTCTAAACTCAATAGCGTATCCGCGAAAGTTAATCTCTTCTTGCAAGAATTTAAGTTTATCGCCCTCTGCAATCTCTATCATTCTCTGGATAATATCTATTCCTGAGATTATTTCGGTAACAGGATGTTCAACTTGAACTCTTGTGTTCATCTCTATGAAGTAGATATTGTCATCCGCATCAAGCAGATACTCTACCGTTCCGACACTCTCATAACCTAGTTTAAGCATGGCATTTGTTGAAATTCTGTAAAGCTCTTTTCTTGCTTCTTGGTTTAGTCTTGGAGATGGAGCAATTTCGATTACTTTTTGGTGTCTTCTTTGAATTGAACAGTCTCTCTCGCCTAAATGAACAACATTTCCGTATTTGTCTGCAACAATCTGGATTTCGATATGTCTTGGATTTTCTACATATTTTTCAATAAAAACATCGCCTTTTCCAAAATATTTTTTCGCCTCATTTGTTGCAGAGTCAAACATCTCATTGAAAAGGTTTGCACTCTTTACGATTCTCATACCTCTGCCGCCGCCGCCAAAAGCAGCTTTGATGATGATTGGAAAACCTATTTTTGCAGCGATTTTCGCACCCTCTGCTTTATCAAGTATTGGCTCGTCAGTACCCTCTAAAACTGGCACTCCTATTTGACGCATTGCAACTTTTGAAGCCATCTTATCGCCAAAAAGTGCAATATGCTCAGGTTTAGGACCGATAAAAATAAGTCCTCTCTCTCCACAAGCCGCAGCAAACTCTGCATTTTCAGACAAGAAGCCGTATCCAGGGTGGATAGCGTCACAACCTGCTTTTAGTGCCAAAGTGATAATACGTTCATAATCAAGATAAGCTTGCAGCGCATCTCCCATAATCGGATAGCACTCATCTGCTTTTTTTACCCAAATTCCCTCAACATCAACTTCAGAGAAAATAGCTACACTTTTTATGTCTAGCTCTTTACACGCTCTAATAATTCTTAAGGCTATTTCGCCTCTGTTCGCAACTAGTATTTTAGAAATTTTTTTCATATCTAAACCTTGTGGGTAAATTTTAGCGGTATTTTACACTTTCGTGATTTAAAAGTAAGTAAATTTCATATCTATTAGAGTATTTAAAGAAATTGCAAAAAAAATATGTGCAAGGGGTAAGATGAAAAATAGCAAAATCTTAGAGCAACTCTCAATCTAAACAACAACCACCCTGTTTCTTCCCTCATCTTTTGCTTTGTACAAAGCGCTGTCCAGACGTTTAATAAAACTATTTTTACTCTCTTTTTTCAGATACGCGGTTACCCCGAAGCTGCATGTAATGTTTCCGACTTTCTCAAGCGTAGTTTTTTCTATTACTTCTCTTAGTTTTTGGGCCAAAGTTGCCGCACTTAAAGAGTCTGTTTGCGGGCAAAGAATGATAAACTCTTCCCCTCCCCATCTTACAAATATATCTATATTTCTAATTTTTTTCTTTACAACATCAACAATTTTTTTTATGACATAGTCGCCTACGTCGTGCCCAAATGTATCATTTACCATCTTAAAATGGTCAATATCAAACATTATCAATGTTAGAGGAGTCTCATATCTTAAAACACGCTCAATCTCTATCTCAAACATCTCTTCAAACTTATGTCTATTGTAAATCCCCGTAAGATTATCGGTAGTCGCCATTATTTTGAGATTTTCATTCATTACTTTGAGCGTGCTTATATCTCGGGCAATGCTTATAATATATTTTTTGTCCTCTTCTTGAATCAGCCTGCATGTTATATCTATGGGAATAATTTTTCCATCTTTTGTTTTGTGCGAAACCTCAATAACCGCATTCTCTTTTTTATTCAACTGCTCTTTGACACTTTTTATATTCTCCTCATATACCTCATCTCCGCTTTTTTCATCATGGTAGTCGAGGTCTTGCACTCTCATACCCATAAGCTCTTCTCTTGTGTATCCCCTTGTTTTGTATGCAGCTTCATTGACATATATAAAGTTTCCATCCAAATCATGTACAAATATAGAGTCTGTTACAGAGTTAAGAAGTTTTGATTGAAACTCAAGCTCTTTGCTTATTTTATACCGCTCCGTAATATCTTGAACCGTTCCGACCATCCGCAGAGGGTTGTGCATCTCGTCATACTCTACTCTTCCCTTCGCATAAACCACCTTTTGTGTACCATCAGGGAGTACTATCCTATGATTTATCGCATAATTTATCCCGCTCTTTATAGCTTTATCAACTGAATCTTTTATAAAATCTCTATCATCTGCATGAACGGAATTCATAATGGCATCATATGTAGGCATAAACTCCTGTGGCTTATGCCCGAAAATAGTAAATACCTCATCTGACCATACTATCGAGTTGTCGCCTATATTCCACTCCCAATTGCCTATGCGGGTAAGCTTTTGAGCCTCTTTAAAGAGCTCGTTTGTTTTTGATAGCATTTTAGTTCTTTGAGCAACTTTGTCCTCGAGAGTTTTGTTTAAAAGCGTTACTTCCTTATATTTTTCCATCAAAGAGTGATATAAGAAAAAATGCTCTTTGATGAAAAAATTTGATGGTAAACACTCCTGTTTCTCGATACAATTTTTAAGTTTTATTAGAGGATAGACATTTAAAAAATATAAGAAGAGAAGAAAAGCCAGCATTATTAAAATAAAATAGAACACAAATGTCGCAATCATTGCCTGAACGCTCTTTTCAGCACTTAAAAGGTACTCATCATTCAAGTCTACTATTAAGTTAAACCCTACTTGTTTCTCTTTATCAAAATAACTAAAATCAGAAAAAAAGACAATATCTTCTCTTAGCAAACAACTGCTTATCTCATCAACATGCAGGCCGTTTTCATAAACTCTATTTATCTGATTTTTATCTGTTGAGAGAACTATCTGCTTTCCGATTGCAATTGAGAGCGATTGGTACTCTTTATGTGTTGCCAAACTTTTATATAAAATCGGCAGGGAGCTCTCTAAGCCGTCTCTCTCTATGGAGGATATCAGAGTGTATCCAAGCTCTGAGACATCTCCCTTTATTTGCTCAATATCCTGCTGTTTAAAGTATCTTTTAACTACATTGTAGGTGTAAAATGAAGTACCCAAGAGAATAATTGCAAGAAAAATCGTAACCATCAAATTGACTTTTTTTAGAGACACAAGGTCTCTTAACACGCTTCTCATTTTGACATCCTAAAGTTGTTAAATCATATTTCTGTTATTGCAAGATTGTAGCATGTAATTATTAAAGGACAATTGCAAAATATCACATTTTACGAATTTAATTTAAATTATAGTTGATAGGAACGCTCAGGGTAAGCTCTTTTATGGGTTTTGGAAACTTTGTAGATAAATCCTCTATGGTTTTAATCGCTGCACGGCTTAAAATATCGCTCTGTGATTCAACTATCTTTATATTGTGAACTTTTGCATCAACGCCTAAAGTAAAACTAACCTTCACCGAGCCTGTAATATTTCTTTTTCTAGCACTCATCGGATAGTAGAGATTCTCTTTTAAAAGCTCTGAAATCTTTTGCATATTTATCTCAATATAGTCATCTTTTGGCGCTTCCTGCGTCAACTTGGCATCATCTATTTTTTGTTCAACTGTCGGCTTCTCTATTTTAGCCAATCTTTTTGGCACAATTTCTACAATGACCTCACCCTTTATTATTTCAACAATAGCGGCTTTTATCTCTTTGGCTTCGCTCTCTACCTCTATCTTCTTTTCTGCTTCTTTTTCCTCTTTTAGAGCTTTTTTTACCCTTTTAGGCTCTTTTTTTTTGTTTTGCGGAGCTGTTTCGTTCGTTTTTGCCTCTTTTGGCTCTAAGAGCTCTTTGCTTGGCTCAACGCTGCAAAGCTTTAAACAAATCTTCTCTTGCTCCTCTTTTTTGACTTCAAAGTAACTCTTCCATGCAAAAAAAAGTGTTAAGAGCAAAATAGCATGGATGAAAAGAGAGATAAGAAGGGAGTTGCTGTGTCTAATCATGATACGAATAGTAACAAAAAAATTGTTACTATTTTGTTAAATGGGTGAGAGAAGTTTATATAGCTCTCTTAAATTCCGGATATGATTCTACACCGCACTCATTTATATCCATACCCATAAGCTGAGCTTCATCATCCGCCCTAAACTTAGATATTTTATTGATTATAAATAAAACGGCATAAGAGACGCTAAATGTAAAAATTCCTACAAGAACTACACCTTTTAACTGTGCGGTAAATGAGATGCTTTCTACAAATATTCCAGCTGCCAAAGTTCCCCATATTCCGTTAACAAGATGAACAGAGAGCGCTCCAACAGGGTCATCAAGTTTAAATTTATCAAATACCGGAACTGCAAAAACTACCAATGCGCCGCCGACAAGACCAACCAATATCGGTGTGTACATATCATAAAAATTTGCCGCCGCCGTTACCGCCACAAGGCCGCCTAAAGCGCCGTTTAGTATCATAGTAATGTCAAAAAGTTTATACCTGATGTACATAATTATTCCTGCGATTATCGCGCCTGCAAGACCTGCCGTATTTGTGTTCATAATAGTTTTAGCGACAAGATTTGCATTTTCAATGCTAGAGATTGAGCCAACACTTCCGCCGTTAAATCCAAACCACCCTATCCAGAGCAGCAGCGCACCAAGAACAACCAGCGGGATATTTGAAGCCGGAATTACTCTTATTTTGCCTTCATGATAACGACCTCTTCTTGAGCCGATAATGATTATAGCCGCTAAAAGTGCCCAGCCGCCGGTTGAATGAATGACGGTAGAACCAGCTAAATCATACATTTCAATATCAAATAGTGTTCCCTTAATCATATCAGCACCCCAGCTGACATTTACAACAGTAGGATAAATTAGAGCGCCCATAACGATAGTAAAAATTGCCAGCGGAATTATACGAACACGCTCACTCACGCCGCCGCTCATGATATTTACCGTCTTTCCGACAAATGCCATCTGAAACATAAAAACAGCCCAAATGCTGCTATTTACGCTATCCCAGCTCCCAAAAGCAAGTTTATAACCGACAAGCAAAAATGCTAACGAGGCGACTGCGTATATCATCACGTTTATTGTTAAAACTGCGGAGACATTTTTGGTACGAACAAGCCCTGCTTCAAGCATAGCAAAACCGGGAACCATAAAAATTATCAGTGTCATTGTAAAAATGGTAAAGAATGTGTCGATGATGTATTTGAAATCAGCTTCCAGCATATAAAATCCTTCAAAAATTTAAAAGGAATTATAGCTTAGAAACTATGCAGATTTTTTTTTAAATGATTAATTTTTAATCAGCTAAAATATTAATTTTATCTGCCGCTTTTTGCGGCAAGCTTTTCTAAAGAAACTTCGTTTTGTGCCACAGTGGTCAGCGTGAAAAATTAAATAGCTTCGCTGTCTGTCTCGCCAGTACGAATTCGGATGATTTTCTCAATATCGCTTACAAATATTTTTCCGTCACCAATCTTGCCTGTTCTCGCAGCCTCCACGATTGTTTTAATAACCTGATCAACACTCTCGTCCTCAACTACCATTTCCATTTTGATTTTAGGTAAAAAATCTACAACGTACTCGGCACCGCGGTATAGTTCGCTATGCCCTTTTTGACGGCCGTAACCCTTTACTTCACTTACCGTCATACCGGTAATTCCAATCTCTGCCAAGGCATCTTTCACATCTTCTAATTTAAATGGCTTAATAACCGCTTCTACTCTTTTCATAATAATATCTCCAAATTTAGTTTAAAATTGTAACCGTTTTTATGCTTTTAATCAACAGCTTTAAATCTAAAACTATAGATTTAAAGCCTTTTCGCCGTGAACTGTTTCGTCAAGTCCTCTGCTTTCACTCTCATCATTGACTCTGCCGCCGCCTGTCAATGCTGAAGCGGCATAATAAACAATTGCCGTAACGACAGCGCTGTAAACAATAGTCAAACCTATCGCCAGAAGCTGGCTCAACAACTGAGAAGCCATATTGTAGCCCTCTGTCATCGCATAAGGCGCAATAAAAATCGCGGTTGCAATCGAACCCCAAATGCCGACGAGACCGTGAATCCAAAACGCATCCAAAGAATCATCCACTTTAAAGATGTTTTTAAGCTTTGCAACGCCATAAAAACCAAGAACACCGCCAATTAAGCCTATGATGATGGCACCCTCAACTCCTGCACTTCCGGATGCCGGAGTAATCGCCACGAGACCTGCAACGGCACCTGAAGCCCCACCTATGATAGTGGCTTTTTTGTAAACAAGCCACTCGGCAATTATCCATCCTATCACACCCAGTGACGCGGCAACGTTTGTTACCAAAAATGCAGATGACGCAATACCGTCTGCGGCCAATGCCGAACCTGCATTAAATCCAAACCATCCAAACCATAAAAGTGCCGCACCAAGTGTCACCAAAACAGGCGAAAATGGTTTAATCGCAACTTTGCCGTAATCTCTCCTTCTCCCGAGTATCATCGCAACCACAAAACCTGCCACACCCGCATTTAGGTGAACAACCGTTCCCCCCGCAAAGTCCATCTCACCAAAGTTAAGTGTTGAACCGCCTCCCCATGCCCAGTGAGCAACAGGTGCATATACAGCGACTATCCACAGAGCTGCGAACACCATATATGTAGAGAACTTTACACGCTCTATCATAGAACCGCTTGCAATTGCAACTGCGATAGCCGCAAAAGTTCCCTGAAATGCTATAAAAAGTAACTCAGGAATAGTGCCTTTTAAAGTATCTGAAGTTATGCCCGATAGCAGCATCTTGCCGCTTCCGAGTATATCTCCGTCGCCAAAAGCTATTGAGTAACCGACCAATACCCAGACAAGCGTTCCGATGGCATAGGCGCCTAAGCTCATACCCATTGTATTGAGTACGTTTTTGGAACGTGTCAAACCTCCGTAAAAAAGCGCCAATCCGGCAGGTGTCATCAGCATTACAAGCGCCGTAGCAACCAGCATCCAAGCGGTGTCCCCGCTGCTCAACGCATCCTCGGCAAATACCAAAGAGGGCAACAACACGCTGATAAAATATCTCTTCATCTTCTATCCTTTGCATAGTAAATATACTCAAATTATACATATTAAAAATTTAATAATAGGCAGAATACTGATTAATTTTTAATCAATTGACATATTTCAGCCATTGTTACCGAAAAATCTCAATTTAAGACTATTTTAATATTTATAACAATATAGTTTTTTATATATACATTTATGATGTATATATAATATTTTATTATAAAAAGGGGTTTTATGAGAAGGGATTTTTTCACAAAAAAAATTGTCTCGATAGTTGGTTTATCTTTAGTGTGCGCAACAGCGGCGGAGGCAACACCTGCGTTTGCCAGACAGATGGATATGGATTGTATGTCTTGCCACTTTCAAAACATACCAAAGCTGAACTCTTTTGGTAGAGATTTTAAAATGTCGGGCTTTACGATGACAAACGGAAAAAAAGAGATTAAAAGTAATCAAAATGGTGGTTTAGCGCTGCCTGAAAACTTGGGTTTTGGTTTTGTACTAAAAGCTCGTCTTCATGATACTAAAAAAGGTGACCCGACTGTTGCCGATGATCATACAACATTCTCAGAAATATTTGATGAATCCGCACTTCTTTTTGGCGGGAAAATTTCCGACAACATTGGTGGCTCTTTTGAACTAGCTAACGGTGTTAATGATATATCTACAACAGATATAAACGGCACTGTTACGGGTGTTGAAAGTGAAGGCTCTGGAGCAGGGATAAGCGGTAAGCTTACATTTACAAAAGCTTTTAGTTTTGGCCGCCTTGGCATAACAGCCTTTAATACAGACTCTTTAGGTCTGTTTTCAGGAACAGAGATGTACTCAACAGGTTTATATAGACCAATTCGCCAGTTTGAAAATCGCAAAAAAGCAAATATATTACAAAGAAATGGCATAGGCGACGGTTCTGCATCCGGTGTTCAGATATACTATCATGGACATGGATTATATGCCACTGCAGGTCAATACGTGCCAGGATACGGCCAATCTATAGATGTGTCTTCAGAAGGTTATAAAGATTTTGCAAGAGCTGCTTACGAGTTTAGTCTATCAGACTTTACTATTGCCGCCGGCGGATTCTACATCGGCGGAGACATAATTGGAGTAACCCAAAATGCGAGCGATATTGTTTGGACTTCTGCAGCGGACTCTTTTGATAGAAAAGCAAATGGTATAGATATGCAAATAGAGGGCACCATTAGCGGGATGTCGCTAATGATAACCGGGGCTGCACTGCTTAATAATAAATATTCACCAAGCGCAATAGTAGGTTTAAAAGAGGAAAAAACCGGATTCTCTTTTGATGCACAGCTAAATCCAATCAGCGATATAGGGCTTAAGGTAGCGTATCTGTCTCATGAAGATAAAAGAGTTAAAACTAAAGATGAATCAATTATTTCGCTCGGGATTGAACATAATGTAGCTCAAAATGTACGCCTATGTCTAGAGTACTCAAACATTGACTATCCGAACGATTCAGCTAAAAAAACAGATTCAGATCTTCTTTTTATGGCAATGGTTGCATTTTAATTTACAAAAAATGCTAAAACAAAATCACCGCAAAGTTAACTCTTTGCGGTGAAATACATCATGCTCTAAAAAAAACAGCTCATCAATTTGCAACACATTTTCACACTTGCCAAAACTTCTTGAAAAATTTCCTATTTTTACGCAACTCTTAAGCCTTAATAAGATACCATCAATGGAATTAATTTTTGAATTTTATAAAGATTAGGTGTTATATATGGGCAACTTGCTAAACAACGACAATATACAAACTATAAATATTGAAGAGACTCTTCAAAACAGCTACCTCGACTACTCTATGAGTGTAATCGTAGGTCGTGCACTTCCTGACGTTCGCGATGGACTTAAACCAGTTCACAGAAGAATCCTTTATGCAATGGATAAACTAAGCCTCTCTCATGGGTCAAAGTTTAAAAAATCAGCACGTATCGTCGGTGACGTTATCGGTCAGTACCATCCACACGGTGATACGGCAGTTTATGATGCGCTAGTTCGTATGGCTCAACACTTCTCTATGAGAATGGAGCTTGTGGACGGTCAAGGAAACTTCGGTTCAGTTGACGGCGACAGCGCTGCTGCTATGCGTTATACCGAAGCCAGAATGACAAAGTATGCGGGCGAGCTTCTAAAAGATTTAGAAAAAAATACTGTGAATATGATAGACAACTATGACGGCACTACAAAAGAACCTGATGTTATGCCTACACGTGTTCCAAACCTTCTAATAAACGGTTCATCGGGTATTGCTGTCGGTATGGCAACAAACATCCCTCCGCACAACCCTCAAGAGGTTATGATGGGCTTAAAAGCACTTCTAGCAAATCCGGATATTGAACTATATGAACTGATGGAGCATATTAAAGCACCGGATTTTCCTACAGGCGGAACGATATTTGGTAAAAAAGGAATTATGGATGCCTATGCAACAGGCCGCGGCCGCATAAAAGTTCGTGCTAAAACTCATATTGAAAAAAAAGGTAACAGAGATGTTATCGTAATAGATGAGCTTCCATATCAGGTTAACAAAGCTCGTCTGATTGAAAGCATCGCAAATCTTGTAAAAGAAAAGATGATAGAGGGTATCTCTGAGATTCGTGACGAATCTGACCGTGACGGTATCCGTGCAGTAATAGAGCTAAAAAAAGATGCAATGAGCGAGATAGTTCTTAACAATCTTTTCAAACACACCAGCATGCAGACTACTTTTGGTATCATCATGCTCTCTATTTTAAACCAAGAGCCTAGAGTATTTGGAATAATAGACATTCTAAGACACTTTATAAATCACCGTAAAACTATAATTATCCGCCGTACTATCTTTGACCTTGAAAAAGCAAAAGCCAGAGCGCATATCTTAGAGGGTCTTAAAAAAGCTCTTGATATTATTGATGAAATCATAAGAGTTATTAAATCTAGCAAAAACATTGAAGATGCAAGAGATAACCTTGTTTCCGAATTCGATTTTTCAACTATTCAGGCGCAAAGCATCGTTGATATGCGCCTTGGAAGATTGACAGGTTTAGAGCGCGAGAAAATAGAGAATGAACTTCTTGAACTTATCAAACTAATCGAATACCTAGAGTCAATTTTAAAAAGCGAAGCAATTCTGCATGGGATTATAGACCAAGAGTTTGACGAAGTTCTAGCTACATATACGGATGCAAGACGAACTGAAATTGAAGATGATTATGATGACATTGATATTGAAGATTTAATCCCTAATGAACCGATGGTTGTAACTATTACTCACAGAGGTTACATCAAAAGAGTTCCTCTTGGCCAATATGAAAAACAAAAAAGAGGCGGCAAAGGCAAAATTGCCGTTACTACTTATGAGGATGACTTTATTGAGAGATTCTTTACCTGCAATACTCATGACACCCTTCTTTTTGTAACAGACCGCGGACAGCTCCACTGGTTAAAAGTTTACAAAATTCCTGAGGGAAGCAGAATCGCTAAAGGTAAAGCGGTTGTAAACCTGCTTAACCTTGTTGCAGATGAGCAGATACAATCTATCAACCCGACAACTGACTTTAGCGAAGAGAAGTCTTTAGTATTTTTCACTAAAAAAGGTGTCGTAAAGAGAACAAATTTAAGTGAATTTGCAAATATCAGAAGCAACGGTGTTAGAGCTATCAGCCTTGATGATGACGACTCAATCATAACTGCTAAAATCGCAGACCAAAGCATAAAGTATCTATTTATTATGACAAAAATGGCTCAATGTATAAAATTTGAAATAGACAAAACCCGTGACCAAGGTAGAAATACAAGAGGTGTGAGAGGTATCAAGTTTAAACATGCGGATGATGTAGTTGTCGATGCAAACATTATTGCAAATGACGAGCAGGAGATTCTTGTAGTGAGCGAGAAAGGTATCGGCAAACGCACAGATGCCGGCGAATATCGTTTAACAAATCGCGGCGGAAGCGGTGTTATTGCAATGAAGATGACTGCTAAAACAGGCAAATATGTTGTCGGATGTCTTATGGTTGATGAAGAGATGGATATGATGGCGCTTACAAAAGCAGGAAAAATGATAAGAGTCGATATGCAGACAATCTCTAAATCAAGCAGAAATACAAGCGGAGTTTTCATCGTAAAAGGTGATGACGTTGCAAGCGTTTCTCGCTGTCCAAAACAGCCTGTTGAAGACGAAGATGAGTATGAAGACGATTCTCTTCTTGGAACAATGGAGTTGGAATAGTAGTTGCTTAAGTACGATTATTATAAAACCATGCCAAGGGACAAACAATGAGATATTCGATATTACTCGCACTGCTTTTAAGTGTTTCATCACTATTTGGAGCAGATAAAGCAAGCAATGCTACCGCCATAGAACAGACAAATGCTGAACTTGCAGCAGTAAAAGCTGCGGCAACGCAAGCCAGAGAAGAGGCTACGCTCGCTACAATTCAGGCAACCAAAGCAAAGGAAGACAGCAAAAGAGCGATAGACGAACTTGCTCAAGTTAAAGCTCAAAGAGAAGAAGAACTGGCTTCAATGGCAGCGCAGGAACAAGTTTTAAAAGAGAATAGATCTATTCATATATCTGTTGTCGGACAAGGCGTTGCACCGATGAACACATCTTCTCCGGCTCAAGCTTACGCACTTGCAAAAAGAGCGGCAATTGCAGATGCTTACAGAGCAATTGCAGAGAAAGTTAAAGGCGTAAGAATTGATGGTCAAGACACGGTAAAAAATATGATGATGCAAAAATCTACAATACGCACTTATGTTCAAGCTATGGTTAAAAATGCAAATGTTGTTGAAACAACTTTTAAAGAGGGATTATGCGAAGTAGAGATGGAAATCGTAATTTCTCACTCAGACTTTGCTCAATAATAATTTTTAGCTCACTTACGTTAACTGCAAGTGAGCACCTTATCTCCTACAAATACATTGTAAAAGATGCCACTCTTTACAACGAAACACTTCTCATTTCAAATGCTATGACAAAATGCAACGGCACACCGCAAAATGAGTTAATTCTGCTAAACAAAAACAGCAAAAATTTAAAACAGCTAATATTTGAAAATTCAGAAGAGTTCATTGACTACATGCACAAACTTGGTCTTCATGTTGAACATAAAGAGACAACAAGCAATTTGCAAAACAGCTCAACGACAACACTCACACTCAAAACCACTTGCTTCAAAGTCGATTTTAATGATAATTTTGCTAGAATTGCCCCTTTAAAATAAGGCAAAAATTAGTGAAAATTGCAATAGTTGAAGATGATATCAATATGAGAAAATCTCTTGAAATCGCTATGAATGATTATAAAGAGTTTGAAATCAAAACATTTAAAAATGCAAAAGATGCCTTAAAAGGCATTGATGACACTTTTCATTTAATTATAACCGATATAAATATGCCCGGTATGGATGGCATCGAGTTTGTAAAAGCTTTAAACGGAAAATTTGAAGTTATTATTATGACCGGGAATGCAACGCTCCAAAGAGCAATCGAATCAATTCATCTCGGCGTAAAAGACTTTTTATTGAAACCTTTTGATGTAGATACTTTAATAGCTGCCATCAGAAGAGAAGACAAGATACAAAAAGTAAAAAAAACAGTAGCACAAATCAATCAGAAAAGCGACAATGATAGTTTTTTCGGTACATCAAAAGCATTAGAATCAGCTTTAAATATTGCAAAAAAAGCATCTAAAACAGATGCTAGCATTTTACTCCTGGGAGAGAGTGGTGTCGGCAAAGAGGTTTTTGCTTCTTTTATTCACGAAAACTCTCCTAGAGCAAAAAAGCCATTTATAGCAATCAACATGGCGGCAATTCCGGACAATCTTATTGAGAGCGAACTTTTTGGATTTGAAAAGGGTGCGTTTACCGATGCAGGCGAATCCAAGGCAGGACAGTTTGAACTGGCCAACGGCGGAACACTCTTTTTAGATGAGATAGGAGAGATGCCATACGGCGTCCAAGCCAAACTGCTTCGCGCACTCCAAGAGAAAGAGATAAGAAGATTAGGCTCATCAAAGAGCATAAAAATAGATATCAGAGTAATCTCTGCAACAAATGCAAATCTCTCCGATAAGATAAAGAACGGCGAATTTAGAAATGACTTATATTTTCGCTTAAATACCATCCCGATAAATATCCCGCCTCTTAGAGATAGAAAAGAGGAAATTTTGCAGATTGCACAAAAAGTTTTAGAGCAAAATTGTATAAAATACGGTTTTGAATTAAAAATATTTTCTGACGAAGCGAAAAAACAGCTTCTTGCCTATGAGTGGCCCGGAAACATTAGAGAGCTTATATCCGTTGTTGAGAGAGCGGTTATTTTGAGTGAGTGTAATGAAATAACACCGCAGGAGCTTTTTCTAGAGTCTCGCGGATTTAATTAAAATAATGAAGGAACAAGAATGACAAAAAAATATAATGTAGCAGTGGTTGGAGCAAACGGAGCAGTTGGAGAAGAGATATTGGCAATTTTGCATGAAGTTGACTTTCCTATCAAAAAATTAGTTCCGCTGGCTAGCTCTAGAAGTATAGGAAAGAGCGTAGAGTACGGCAACAAAGAGATAGCAATAAAAGAGCTGACTGACACAGTTTTTGAAGAAGAGAATATTGAAATAGCACTATTTTCTGCCGGAGGAAGCGTAAGCGCACAGTTCGCTCCTTTTGCCGTTAAAGCCGGTGCTGTCGTAATCGATAACACCTCTCACTTTAGAATGGATGAGAACACTCCTCTTGTTGTTCCTGAAGTAAATCCAGAGGATATCGCCAAATGGAAAAAAACAGGTGTAATTGCAAATCCAAACTGCTCTACAATTCAGATGGTTCAGGCACTAAAACCGCTTGATGAAGCTTATGATTTGACAAGGGTTGACGTAAGTACCTATCAAGCAACTTCCGGTGCCGGAAAAAGCGCTATGGAGGAGTTGGTAAATCAGATGAAAGACTTTTTCAGTTTCAAATTAGGTGAAAGCGTGCATAAAGCTTTTAAACACCAAATTGCTCTAAATGTAATCCCTCAGATAGATGTTTTTCTAGAAAACGGATACACAAAAGAGGAGATGAAAATGGTAAATGAAACTGCCAAAATCATGCATAAAAAAATTCCTCTAAGCGCTACATGTGTTCGTGTTCCGACTCTTCGCGGTCACGCAGAGGCCCTAACTCTTACATTTGCAAATGAAGTTAATGCGAGCGACGCTAGAGAGATACTGAGCAAAGCACCAAATATTGTTATATTGGACAACCCATCAGAGTCTATCTATCCGATGCCTGCAACATGTTTAGAAAAAAATGAGACTTTTGTGGGACGTATCAGAAATGACAACTTCTCTAAAAATATGCTTCATATGTTCATAGTTGCAGATAATCTAAGAGTGGGAGCGGCTACAAACGCTGTTAGAATCGCTCAAAAATGGATAGAAATGGATGAGGAGAAATAGTTATGATTGAAAAAATATTTGAAAATAGTCTGTGGGGTTCAAGATTTATAATAATTCTTTCTGTGGTTTTTGGTCTTGTCGGAGCTATATCGCTGTTTATAGTAGCAAGTTTTGACATATATGACACAGCAAAATATGTCTTATCAACATATATAAATCAAACACATCCTGAAAATTTTCATCAAGATGTTGTAGGCGGTATCATTGGTGCGGTCGATTTATACTTGATTGGCGTTGTAATGCTTCTTTTTGCTTTTGGGCTATATGAACTTTTTATATCTGAAATAGATGTCGCAAAAGATGAGAATGGAGAGGAAAACAGTCTTTTAGCTATCCATTCACTAGACCAGCTTAAAGATAAAATATCAAAAGTTATCGTAATGGTACTTGTTGTTACTTTTTTTCAAAAAGTTGGTCATACAGAGTACAATGGCGCCTTAGATATGTTATACTTTGCGCTATCAATAACTGCAGTGGCGGTCGGACTTTTCTTCTTGGGGAAAGTTGGAAAAAGTCATTAGCCACAAATTAAAAAAAGTTATACTTAAAACTAATTAAACAAGGGTGATTAATGAGTAAAATATTTGTAGACGCATGCTTTGGCAAGGAGACTCCATACACTCCTGTTTGGATGATGAGACAGGCGGGAAGATACCTTCCTGAGTACATGGAAGTAAGAAAACAAGCCGGAAATTTTTTAAATCTTTGCCACAACCCAAAACTTGCCGCAGAAGTTACACTTCAGCCTGTAGATATTGTCGGGGTTGATGCAGCAATTTTATTCAGTGATATTCTTGTTGTTCCAAATGAGATGGGCATGAAACTTGATTTTCTTACAGGAGAGGGACCTGTTTTTGAAAAACCTATAAAAAATCAAGCTGATTTGGATGCTCTTTTAGGCGGTGATGAAGCCGCATCAAAACTCACTTATGTTTACGATACAATCAAGCTTATAAAAGAGCAGCTAGCAGACGATAAAGCTCTTATCGGTTTTACCGGAGCTCCTTGGACACTAGCTACTTACATGATAGAGGGAGAAGGTACAAAAACATATAACATATGTAAAAAAATGATGTACTCTAACCCTGAATTTCTGCACAGAATACTTGCAAAAGTAACAGAAGTTGTAAAAATATATATGGAAAAGCAGATTGAAGCAGGCATAGACGTAGTTCAAATATTTGACTCATGGGCTGCGGCGATAGAGCCTGCAAAATATGATGAGTTCTCTTGGAAGTATATGGTTGAAATCGCGGATTATTTAAAGGCTAAATATCCACATATTCCTATTATTATGTTCCCAAAAGGAATTCCTGCATTTTTAGACAAAGTTTACGGTAATTTTGACGTATTTGGCGTTGACTGGTCAACTCCTATGGGATACGCTAAAGAGAAACTTGGCGAACGCTATGTGCTTCAAGGAAATATGGAGCCGTGCAGATTGTATTCAAAAGAGGCAACAACAGAGTGTGTAGAAGCGCTTCAAAAAATCATGGGCGGCAAAAGGCATATATTTAATTTAGGTCACGGCATCCTTCCGGATGTTCCTGTAGAAAATGCAAAACACTTCATAACTGAATGCCATAGGGTAAGTAAAAAGTAAGTGAAGACTATCTTCGGTCCTATAAACTCAAGAAGATTCGGTTCTTCTTTGGGCATAGACCTGTCCCCGGCTCTAAAACAGTGCAATTTTGACTGCCTCTACTGCGAACTTGCACCAAGCGCAACAACCGACACACAAAAAAAAATAGTGGAAGTTTCTACGATAATTGCCGAGCTTAAAGAGCATCTGAGCGACAAGATAGACGTTATAACAATAACTGCAAACGGGGAACCCACTCTCTATCCATATCTTGATGAGCTAATAGATGAGTTAAACAAAATCAAAAACGGCGCGCAAACGCTCATTCTCTCAAACAGCGCAACGCTAATCGATGAAAAAGTTTTCAACTCCCTTTTAAAACTTGACCAGGTAAAACTATCTCTTGATGCAGTTAGCGAGAGTGTGTTTAAGAGAATTGACAGACCGCATATTGGGATAGAGATTGAAAATATCGTTCAAAAAGTAATAGATTTTAGCAAAGCGTACAAAGGCAAACTATTTATCGAGATACTTTTTGTTCACGGTCTAAACGACACAAAAGAGGAGATAGAGAGGCTAAATGAGACTCTTTTAAAGATGCATGTAACTAGAATCGATCTGGGCACCATTGACAGACCGCCGGCTTATCCCGTGAGCGGACTTAGCTACAGAGAACTTCATGACGCTTCGCTACTCTTTGACAGCTCTCTGCCTATCCATATAGCCTCTAGAGTTCACGCAGAGCCAAACAACTCAAGCTATGACGATGAAGAGATTTTAAACACGCTGGACAAGAGACCGCTGACTATGGAAGATATAGATTTGCTCTTTGATGAAGAGAGCAGAAAACGGCTGGAGAATCTAATATCTGAGTCAAAAATAGTAACCAAAAAGGTCGGGAATTTGGAATTTTTTATCCTGCATGAGAATGAGAAAAGAAAACGCTCAAAGTAGCGCAGAAATCCTTGACTTTTAAAGCCTCATAAAGTATAATTCCGACCTGTTAAACATTCCGAATTAGCTCAGCGGTAGAGTAGGTGACTGTTAATCACTTGGCCACTGGTTCGAATCCAGTATTCGGAGCCATTTCTTCTATAACCCCACAAATACGGTCTTCCCAAACAATAAAGTTGCTCGGTGCGCCCAAATGTGCCCTTAGATATTACCTAAAAAAAGAGCCATTCGTCTACTAAACTTTACCCATTTTTAGGTGATTTTTTCAAAAAAACTTGTTCAAAAATCTCTTCTGCCATTTTCCAGCGATTCTCTTTTGCATTCATCATAACAATAAGACAATCTTTGCCGTCTTTTTTTGCTCGAGCTATAAGGCAAGGTCCCGCTTTAGATGTGTACCCAGTCTTTACGCCAACCGCATATTCATAGCTGTTTAAGAGGCGGTTATGAGTGTAGGCAAGAAACTTCTTATTTTTGTTCAGCGAGAAGTAGGTATGCTGATTCATTTTGCTGATGTTATTAAATTGTTTATTCTTAATAGCATACTCAGTCATTGCAAGAAGGTCTTTGGGTGTTGAATAGTGATTCTTGATGTCGTATCCGCATGGATTCGTAAAATTGGTATGCTTCATTCCTATTGCTTTAGCTTTGGCATTCATCATATTAACAAATTTCTTCTCACTTCCTCCAACAGCAATTGAAATAGCCATTGCAGCATCATTGTCAGATTTTATCATAGCTGCCATTATCAAGTCTTTTAGACGAATAACATCGCCAGGTTTGTATCCTGCAACGGTTGGCTCTACTTTAGTCATCTCACGCGTAATTGTCACCGGACGCTCTAGATTTCCTTGCTCTATTGCCAGCAAAACTGTAATAACTTTAGTCAGACTGGCCGGCTTTACCTCTTTAAACGCTTCTCTTGAATAAAGCATTTGGTTGGAAGTCATATCTTTGACCAGTAGCGCACCGACATTAAACCTATTTAACTCTTCTCTGTTTATACTAGCATTAAGACTTATAGCCAAGCTAAATAATAATATGCAAAATTTCTTAATCATACTCTTCTAAATCCTTAAATATTCTCACTTATCTGGTATAGGATACATTAAAAAAACTTAAAAAACAAACTAAAACGCAAATTTTGTGCTGTTTTAGGCAATTAATGCCACTTTAATAAATAATAATATAATATTCAATAAAAATAACAGAGGATTTTTTGCAGACTTTTAACCATATATTTACTTCTCAGAAAAAGTTCAAATCTTTTTTAGAAGAGCATAAAATCAGTGAAAGCGACAAGCCCTTTATACAGCTTTTTGTTGGAAATAATGATCCGCAAAATATGCAAAATATATTAAGTGTCATTAACACTCTTTTGCCACGGGCCTCTATTATCTCCACATCGACGGCAGGCGAGATTATTGAAGGTCAGATGATAGAAAATTCCGCCGTGCTATCATTAACTATTTTTAAATCAACGAATGTGCATGTTGAACTAATTGAAGGCAAAGATGAGAGAGATATTGCATACAAACTAGCCAACCTTACAACTTTACATACAAAACTTATTATTGCATTTAATAACCCATACTCTAACGATGGAGAGGATTTTTTAAATGCTCTAAACGAAAAAATTCCGCATATTAAAATTGCAGGCGGAAATGCCGGAGATAACGGTGCATTTGCGGCTCAAACAGTCGTGGGTGCCGGTACCAAAACATCAACAACTGCTGTCTCCGTTTCAATACTAGACTCAGAGAACTTACAGATTTTTAACGAGTATCTTTTAAATTGGCAGACAATCGGCGAATCAATGACTATAACTAAAGCCGATAAAAGCATAATTTATGAAATTAATAATCAAAAAGCACAAGACATTTATAGACATTTTTTAGGAGATGATGTAGCAAACAATCTTCCAATATCCGGAATTGAATTTCCGCTTATATTTAATGAAGACGGCATAAACATCGCTCGGGCACCAATCGCAGTCGGCAATAACAAAGAGCTGATTATGGCGGGCCACATAAAAGAGGGAATTAGCGTAAAATTTGGGTTTGGAGATATTATTGAAAATGAGAAAAGTGCAATCGAAATAGTTGAAAATTTTTCTAAAAACCCTGTTGAGAGCATATTTATCTACTCTTGTTCCGCAAGAAAATATTTTCTGAAAGAGCATCTAAAGAGCGAGTTTATCATGCTTGAAAAAATAGCTCCGACAAGCGGATTTATAACTTATGGAGAGTTTTTTGAAAAAAACAGATGCAATAAAATACTAAATGTTTCATCTACATTTATAGGGCTTAGCGAAAATCCAGATGTCTCTCACGATATAGGCTTTGAAAAGAAGCCAATTAGCGCAAAAGCTTATACTTTAAATGCTTTGACACACTTGATAAAACAAACATCTAAAAACCTCGAGGAGAAAAACAAAAGTTTAAGCCAATTTCAAAATATCATTAAGGAGTCGGCTCTCTACTCCTTGACGGACACAAAAGGAATCATTAAAGATGTAAATGAGCGTTTTATAAAACTATCCGGATACACAAGAGATGAGCTTATCGGCAAACCGCACAATATAGTTCGTCACAAAGACGTACCGTCTTCCGTATATGAAGATATGTGGAGAACCATAAAACAAAAACAAAGCTGGAGAGGCATAGTTAAAAACAGGGCTAAAGATGGCTCTTCCTACTATGTTCGTTCATATGTTTTTCCTATTTTAGATATGGACGGCGACATCACTGAGTATGTCTCTATACGAGATGACATTACTGATGAAGTTGAGAGAAAACAGCACTTGGAAGGTGCTGTTAATGCTCTTGAAGAAAAAACGAAAGAGAAAGAGTACATGCTTAACCAATATGAGAAAATCATAAACCTAAGCAGCTCTTTCTTCCGTGTGGATACAAACTACAATCTTATATACGTTAATGATGTATTTTGTGATATCTATCGCTGTACGGCAGAAAAAATGATTCAAAAAAATATAGCTGATATATTGGAATCAAATTTTACAAAGACTCATTTTGACTCTATAAACAAAATTTTACTAAAAAATGGCGCATGGTCTGGCGTTGTTCCGTTTAAACGACAAGATAAGACAATAATTCATATGGACACTTCCGTAAACGTCATCTACGATAAAAATAAAAATATCGCAGAGTTTATGGTTGTTTTGCATGATATAACCGACCTAATAATAGCCCAAGATGAGATTACGGAAACACAAAGGGACGTCGTCTATACAATGGGTGCTATCGGAGAAACCAGAAGCAAAGAAACCGGAAACCACGTAAAGAGAGTTGCTGAGTACTCTAAAGTTTTCGCTTTGCATTATGGACTGGATGAAGAAAAAGCAGAACTGCTAAAGATGGCCAGTCCTATGCACGATATCGGCAAAGTAGGCATTCCTGATGACATCTTAAACAAGCCCGGTAAACTTACCGATAATGAGTGGAACATTATGAAAACACACTCATCACTCGGCTATGAAATGCTTAAAAACTCTAAAAGAGAGATTTTGCAAGCAGCTGCCATAGTCGCACACACGCACCATGAGCAGTGGGACGGCGGCGGATATCCCAATTCTTAAAGGCGAGGATATTCACATATACGGACGCATAACTGCAATTGCAGATGTGTTTGACGCACTTGGAAGTGATAGATGCTATAAAAAAGCGTGGGAAGACGAGAAAATATTTGAGCTTATAAGAAACGGGCGCCAAAAACACTTTGACCCTAAGCTTGTAGATATCTTTTTTGAAAATCTGGATACATTTTTAGAGATACGTTCAAAGTTTAAAGATTAATAGCGCTATTTTTGGTGTAGTTTTGTAACAAGATAATCACAAAGTTATTACAATTATCACATTCTTGCCCTAGAATAATAAAAACTTATACAATTGTGATATTATTACAAAACAATATCACAAAATAATTATATTTAACTATCTGGGCAAATTATGGAAAAACACAAAATTATCATCGTCGAAGATGATGAAATTACAGCACTGAATCTAAAACTTTCTCTGCAAAAACATGGATATAACATAATCGCAGTGTGTGACAATGCGCCACAGGCAAAAGAGAAGATAGAAGAGACCAAACCGGACGTTATAATAATAGATATCTCTCTTCAGGAGAGTAATGACGGGATAGAGCTGGCAAAGACAATCAGACAGCACTACTCAATCCCGTTTATATACCTCACATCTTACAGCGATGACGACATTATTGCAGAGGCGATAAAAACAGAGCCTTACGGGTACATAGTTAAACCTTTTGATCCATCCTCCCTTCATGCTACCATACAGATGGCTATTTTCAAATTTGAGATGGAAAACAAAAGATATGAAGAGATAAATGCCTCTAAAATTGATGAGCAAAATATAGAAAAACTGCTTTATGCAAAAAGAGAGTCAGACAGACCGATAGTTATCTTTGGGGATAGCTATTATATAGATATTTCTAAAGATGAGATATTTTACAATAATGAAAAAATAAAACTTACAAAAAAAGAGAATGCAATCCTGCGTCTTCTTGTTGCAAAACTCGGTCATGTGATTAGCTTCAGTCAAGCAATTGATTATGTTTGGAAAGACAACGGAGCAACTGAAAACAGCATAAGAACGCTTGTGTGGAGACTTAGAAGCAAACTTCCGACAGACATAATAAAAAATGCCTCCGGAATTGGCTACTACATAGAGTAGCACTTAAGAGATTTTTATCTTAGAAAGCCTGTTTTTTATCTTCTCAAACATAGCTTCATAGTTGTAGTCACTATCTCTATTTTTGGCCATTTTCTCTATTTTTGAACTATCTTCTTGCACCTCTTCAAGCCTGAAGTTGCCGCTTGAACCCTTTATGCTGTGGGCAATAAGCGCTATTTTATTGTAATCTCTTGATTTTATCGCATCTTCCATCTCTGGTATCTGTTTGGACATTTTTTTAATAAAAAGCTCCACAAGCATTATCAGCTCTTCTCTCTCAAGCATCAGCTCTTGATTCAGCTTTTCGCAGTTCAGACCATCGATACCGCTGTTTGCAGCAGTAGATTTTGGTTCAATCAAATCATCATTTGTAACTTTTAGATAGTTGGTAAAGACTCTTTCAAGCTCTTTGATGACAATAGGTTTTCCTAAAAATGAGTCAAAACCGCTCATTAAACCTCTCTCTTTCGCGCCTTTAATTACATTGGCTGTTAACGCTGATATAGGCGTATGTCTAAGCTCTTTCTCTCTTTCATACTTTATGATGGCCTGCACGGCTTCGTTACCGTCCATAATCGGCATCTGCTCATCCATCAAAATAAGATCATAGTTGTTAGCCTTGTAAAGATTTACCGCTTCAAGGCCGTTTGTTGCCAAATCATAAGTGAGCCCATACTTTGTCAAAAGAATTTTTATAAGCTCCTGATTTGCCTCATTGTCCTCTGCTACTAAGATATGTCCTTGAAACTTCATACTTCGCACATGTTTGTGAGGAGAGAATGAGTCCGGATGGAGCAGTTCGTCAAATGTAGTCTTGATTTTTGAGCAGTAAAGCGGAAAGCAGATACTTGATATATGTGAATATTTCTCATATTTATCGCTTGGTTTGCTCGTAAGTGCTATATATTTTTTATCAGAATTTAAAATTCTCTCTTTAAACTCATCATCAACGTATTCATCCAAAAATATTACTATATCGTGCTCTTTTTCTATCGTGTCAACCATATTTATATTCATATTAAACATATTTGAGTACTTTAAAAAAGATTCTGATTTGAAGCCGCTTACCATATCTTTTGAATAAAAAACAGTTTTAAGCATTCTAAGCTCATCCAAATCACTGAAAATCTGGCACTCGTTGTTGTGAATCTCAACTGGAAGTTCAACCCAAAACGTACTTCCTTGCCCAAGTTCTGAGTGCGCATGAACACTTCCCCCCATATGCTCGGATAGCTGGTGGCAAATGGAGAGTCCAAGCCCAGTACCATCAAGATGTTCTATCTCTCCGCGTCCGGCTTGGGTAAATGCGGTAAATATATTTTTGATATCCTCCTGTGCTATCCCGATTCCATTGTCATGGACGCTTACTTTTAGGATTTTATCTTTGCATGTAGCCTCTACATTTATGTGTCCGCCGACTTTTGTGAATTTTATGGCATTGCTTAAAATATTTGATAAAATCTGTTTTATTCTTAGTGAATCCGCATAGAGCTCCTTAGGTATCGTCGGGTCTATAAACGAGGTAATAGTGATATCTTTTGCGTTTGCGGAGGCGACAAAAAGCTCTAAAGTATGGCTAATTTCATTATGAATAGAGAAGATTCTAGGTTCAATCGTAAACTCTCCGCTTCTAAGTTTTGAGAAGTCTAAAATATCGTTGATAATACTTAAAAGATTCTCTCCGCTGTTTAATATTATCTCCAGATATCTTCTGTGCTGTTTTGAGAGGTCCTGCTCTATAAGAAGATTGACGAATCCCAAAATAGCGTTAAGCGGGGTTCTGATTTCGTGTGACATGTTGGATAAAAAATACTCTTTGGCCTGAGAGGCCCTTTGAGCTTCAAGCCTTGCGTCTATGAGCGTTGTAACATCATTTGCAATCGACATGTACTCAATGGAGTTGTCATAAGGGTCTGTGATTTTAACAATCGTAACGTCGATATAAAAGTACTCTCCGTTTTTCTTATTGTTCTTGATTGTTCCTCTAAAAATGCCTCTATTTTCAAGCTGAAACCATAAATCATTAAAATAGCCCTGCGGCATATCTTCATGTTTTACAATGCTGTGTTTGCTTCCCATAAGCTCATCAACGCTATAACCGCTTAATTTTGCATACTTGTCATTAACATAAGTTATCGTACCGTTCATATCGGTCTTAGAGATAATAGCACTCTCATCCAGTGCCTTTTGGTACTCGCTAAGCAATCTTACATGTCGATTTATCTCTTGCTCTTTTTGAAAGATTGTGTCTGTATAATATTTTAGGATGCCTCTGAGATTTTTATCAAAAATATATGACATCTCGTCAAAGAGCTCCTTTGAGTTCAACTTGGCACCATACGTGAAATCAATCATAGCTTTTCTAAAGTGGGTACAAATCTCAAAAACCTCATCCGCCCTTATGTTTCTATCCTTTAAAAACTCAAGAAGGCTCTGCATAACAGGACACTCGCCTATCTCTACCTTATCGGAAATCACTCCCATAAAATAGTCAAAAACGCCGTCCGCATACTCATTTAAAAAATTATTCACATCTATGTCATGAAGTTTCAATATCTCCTGCGGCGACTCATATGACATCCATTGAAAAAGTATAGACTTTTTTGACGCTATAAAAATATCCTGATTTTCTACGAGATTCGGTATCTTTTTTTTCATTTACTTTAACTTTTCCTATATTATAAAATATGATAACAACATTATCACAGAGAACTTAACAAGAGATATCACGGCCGTTCCTATTATATTTCCTATTTGGCAGCTTGTGCATGATGTAAAACGCTTTCCCTCATACTGGGCATAGAAAAAATAGATAACATTCAATGCAAGCGCGCCATAAAAAAGATATGTTTGATATTGCCAAAATTGTGCTGATGTCTCATCGCTGACAAATAGTGAGCCTATAAGTAAAATTATCATTGCCAGCATTAGTGCATTGATAGCTTTAGTTATATAATCTCTTTTAAAAATTGTAGGGCAGCTCTGAGAAATTGCGACATCGCTTCCAAACTCTAATTTTTTTGTAAAGAGCTTTTTCTCTTCTTTGCTTAGCTTATTTAAAAAACTTGACCCAAATGTATAATCAATTTTTCTTTGAAGTAAAATACTAAAATCTCCATCGGCTTTAAGTGAGTGTTGGTTGCCAAATCTATCTTGGTAAACTAGGCTGATTGTCTCATATCTTGTAACATTTGCGCTGAGTTTCGGAAAATAAGCCGTTTTTTCAACAGTTGTCACCTTACCGCTTTGGCTTATGATTCTTGGATTTATCAGCTCTAAAAAATCTCCGCCTTGCTCTTTTTTAACAACTACGACATTATAGTAACTGCCTATCTGAAAAGCTGCCAATCCATCCAAAGAGTTAGCCTCAATTGTATCTTTCATATCCCCTATCAAAGAAAATATCTCTTCGTTAAAAACTCTCACATCAGTTGCATACTCTACGCTTGGCGGAGTTGGATATGTAATTATCTCTCTAATCATGATATGCCCTGTTAAACTACTTTTTTGTTGAGGATTTTAATGTTTCTTTATGAATAAAGACCCTAGATTGTTCTCTAAGGTCTTTGTAGATGAACGTTAGTGGCTTTTTCGTACTACTACTAACATTTTGATATTAATAACAATAAATCTAATAAATTGCCAAATTTTGCATGTTCTCAACTTTATAGCAAACGGACCAGGTGTCATTGTTGTAAAATTATTACCATACGCCTTAATGTTATGTTCTGCTTTCTTACTCATCATATCTCCTTTGATATCTTTATATTTCTATTCTGGGATTAATGTCCAGCCGGCTTTTAGCTTGGCTTTCCATATAAACAGATGGTGAAGGATATGTTTAATCCAGTGACCCGCAAGACCAATCTCGCCGAATGTATAATCCGTATCACGGCCTGTTCCAGGGTACTTTTCAAAGTCAGGAACAACAGGGTAGATTGTCATCGCCGCAGCAGTTCCGTCAAAAATGCCTTTTCCGGCTGAAGCAACACAAGCAGCACCCATATGAGCCATAGAAGCTTCATGCAGAGGAGCATTTTCACCTTGAAGTATTCTGTCACAAATACTGTGAGCAACCGCTTTACCGATAATACCTGATGGCATACCCGTTCTTGGAGGAGTCGGGTTGATTGGTGTTCCGTTTGGAGAACTCATCGGTTTAGAAATAGGGTGTGGCGGTGCAAATGCGATACCGCAAGCAAACATATTTCCGTAAGTCGGGTTTTGGTAAGTTTTTGGCCAGTCGCTTGCCCTCCAGTTCTCATAAGCGCCTGCTGAGTAGTTAGCATCAACTTTCATAAATCCGTTTGGAGCAAAAACAGTTGCAGTTATGTCGGTTCCGTCTTTTGCATAAGCTTTTAAGCCTACTCCGGCAAATGGAGGAATCAGCATCGAGAAGTCAAACTCCTCTTCACCCATAGAGCCATCAAGCAGCTCATAACTGACTTTTCCTTTTTCTACTTTGTTTACATGCGCACCGATTATCCAGTCAACATTTCTCTCCGTAAAAAGTGATTCTGCAAAGATTTTTGAACTAACTGCAAATCCCATACTTTTCATATGCAGTCCGCCAACGCCAAAGTCACCCAAGAAAGATTCGTTTGAAATCCATTTCAAGTCAGCCATATCACGAACACCGGCTTTGTTTAACTCATGCTCGATGTTAAAGATATACTCAAATGCAGCGCCTTGACACGTACACAAGCCATGTCCCGTTCCGATTAAAAACTTTTGGCGCTCGCCTTTTTTCATCTTTTGGATGCACTTTTGAAACTCTTCATTTGCGTGAACAGCGTGGTCAGCCGTACAAACCGAAACTGTGAATTCGCCAAGACCGTTAGCGTCGCCAAGGCCTGGAGTTGCACCAAAGTTAAGTTTTGGTCCCGTAGCGTTGATTAGATAATCATACTCTACATTTTCAGTCATACCCTCGCGGCCGGCAAGCGTATACTCAATAGTAACAAAAGGCTTATTGAGCAGTTCGCTGCCTTCTGGGTTAATTGAGAGAGCTTTTGCCTGCTTATAATTTATACCGGCTTTAGCATAAACAGGAGCTAAATCAAAAGTAACTTCCTCTTTACTCATCTCTCCGACACCAACCCAAATGTTTGACGGAATCCAGTTCCATTTTGAATTTGGGGTTACAACAACAACCTCATGAGCCGAGCCTAACCATTTTGCTGCGAAAGTAGCAGCAGTATGACCTGAAACACCTCCGCCAAGAACAACTAATCTAGCCATAAAACATCCTTTATAAGTATAAAAACTTCGATTTCAATGATATCTTAAATATAGTAAAAAGTGTGATATTTTTAACACATTTTATACTATTGGGCTAAAAGTTCAATATTTTACTTACAATCTCATATACATTTTTTGAAATAGACGGCTCAGCTATTATCCTCTCAAGCTCGGCTTTCATCAACTTTTTGTTTTTATCGTTTAATTTCTCATATATCTTAAATGCTCCGGCAAGTCCAGAAGCTATCTGCGGATTTATCTTGTCGATGTCTATGATTTTATCTGCCACGAACTTGTAGCCGTATCCGTCTTTTGAATGAAAATGTTTGTAGTTTCTTGCAAAAACACCTATAAGAGAGCGGACAAGATTTGGCACGAGCTCATTATATGCCCCGTCATGCTCAAGCGCCATAACGCGGTCAAGCGTGCCGTTTCTGTGTGATGCCGCCAAGATTGAGAAGTATTTGTTCATAACCAAACTATTCTCTTTGTACTTTTTGTAAAAATGCTCTAACGCAACAGCCGAAAACTCTGGCGATGTGTTTTCCAAAACATCAAGAGCAGCTATCCTGTCGGTCATAGTTATAGAGCTGTTGTACTGAACATTTGCCATTGCAATAATATCATCGCTCTCTAAAGAGGAGAGGAGCTTTAGAACACGGTTTTTGAGGCTTCTTTCACCTATGCTTTTTGCATCAAGCTCTTTACATGCAGGTCTGTGATTTTGGGTGTAAATTTCTAAAAGCTTATCTTTAAAAGCAACTGCAAGATGTTTCTGTAACTTCTCTTTTGCCTCATAAATCGGCTCAAAATCAACCACTTCTTGCCTTTGCATAATCGCAGTTACACTTGGCAGTTCCATAAGAAGCGCTTTAAACGAGAGGTCCAGCTTATCATCATCCAAAACATGCCCGTAAGCTTTTACAAACTCCTCGTCTATCTCTTCGCCCCTCATCAAAGCTTCTATTGTTGCAACACCAAAAGATTGAGCGGACTCATACTTAACAAAACTGTTTTTATCATGCTTCATTAAAAACGCGTAATTATTGTGACTCTGCTCAATAATTACCGGAGCAGAAAAGTCTCTGTTTATCGATAAAACAGGCTTTTTGCCCACCTTAAAAACAAAATCCTCGCTCTCTTTTGAAACTGTGAGTGTTTTTGCTTCTATCTCTTTGCCGTCCTCATCCAAAAGAGCCATTTTCAGAGGGAAAAAGTAGGGCTTTTGCTCGCTTCCATCGACTGCTTTTGGAACTATCTGCGTCAAAGTCAAAGTATATTTCCCGTCCTCAAACTTCTCGTCAACTTGGAGTTTTGGCGTGCCTGATTGATGGTACCATCTCTCAAACTGTTTCAAATCCACTCCGCCTGCTTTGCTCATTGCCCATAAAAAGTCATCAGTTCGCACCGCTTGGCCATCAAAACTATTGAAGTACAAATCAGTCGCTTTGCGGTATTTTTCATCCCCCAAAAGAGTGTAAATCATGCGGATAACCTCAGCGCCCTTCTCATAAACAGTAGCAGTGTAGAAGTTGTTTATTGCCATATATGAGTTCGGCTGGATGGGATGAGCTGTCGGTGAACTGTCTTCAACAAACTGTCTCTCTCGCAAAGCTCTAACATCCTCTATGCGCTGTACCTCTTTTGAGTTTAAATCTGCCGAGAAACATTGGTCGCGAAATACAGTCAACCCCTCTTTAAGTGTGAGCTGAAACCAGTCACGGCAAGTGATGCGGTTACCCGTCCAGTTGTGAAAATATTCATGTGCAATAACGCTCTGAATTCCCATAAAATTGGCATCAGTTGCCGTGTCTTCGTCTGCTAAAACATAAGCGGAGTTAAAAATGTTTAACCCCTTGTTCTCCATCGCTCCCATGTTAAAACTATCAACCGCCACTATGTTATAAAGCTCTAAATCATACTCGCGTCCATACACCTCTTCATCCCACTTCATCGCCTCTTTAAGCGACTTCATCGCATGTTTGCACTTGGGCTCATTCCCTTTGTCTGTATAGATATTCATTCGCACATATTTGCCGCTTTTAGTTACAAACTTATCCTCTATAACTCCCAAATCTCCCGCGACAAGCGCGAAAAGATATGAAGGTTTTGGATGCGGGTCAAACCATGTAATGCCATGTCTTCCGTCATCAAGCCTAAAGTTTGACTCTCTGTTTCCGTTGCTCAGCAAAATCGGGTAGCGCTCTTTGTCTGCCACAAGAGTTGTTTTAAACACCGCCATGACATCCGGACGGTCTATATACGGAGTTATGCGTCTAAACCCCTCCGGCTCGTTTTGCGTACAGAAGATGTTTCCCGACTTGTAAAGCCCCTCAAGCTCGCTGTTTAGCTGCGGATAGATTTTGTTTATGATGATAAGTGTAAACTCATCGCCAACATCTAAAACAGTGAGCGTCTCTTTTGCTATGACATATCTGCTCTCAGAGAGCTTTGCGTCATTTAAATATATCTCGATTAGTTCCAAATCAATGCTGTTTAGTACCAAATCCTTTACGCTTTTATCCACTTTTGTGATGCTTAGGAGATTTGTAACCTGCGTATGCTCTTCAAAGAGTTCAAAAACCAAATCACATGTTTTAATGGTAAAGCTGCTCGGTTTATAATCTTTTAGGTAAATAGTTTCCACTTTGCTCATAACTTCTCTTCTTTTTATTTATCACGTTAAATGAGCAATACCCAAAAGTGAGGGTACTCGAGCCCATTTAACTACGCTAGCCGCTGTGGCACTAAAGCTTGTCGCATAAAGCGACAGATAACTTCTTGCAGAACTGCAAGAAGCTTAATTTTTTTATAATAATAGCATAAGTGAGTTATTTGAGGCTTAAAGAGTTCTCTTTGGTTTATGAATAAATTTGGCAAAGAAGTCAATTTTTGAGTAAAACAGGGTGATGATTTGCAAAAAAAACATTTTTGTTTGAAAATTCTTTACCAAATAGTGCCAAGCCTTTTTCTGATTTAACTCTACTTAGCCAAGATGACTTAAAACTTCTTTTTTTCTATCTAACGGGCGGAACTTGTCTTAGTAGATTTTGTAAATGATATAGATGCAAGATATAAAGTGTTAACGGCAGAGTTAAAATAGGAATATGGCGTTTGTCATAAGCTCCTGAAAAAATGGTGTGAAAATATAAAGTGAACTAAACTAAAAGAGTATGGTGGTTGCAGTAAATTGGATTGTTAAAAAGCGCAGTGATTGCAATGTTTGAAGTGGTGACCCCGAGGAGAATCGAACTCCTGTAACATGGATGAAAACCATGGATCCTTACCGCTAGACGACGGGGCCAAAAAACAAAATGGTGTCCTGTGATGGATTCGAACCATCGGCCACCTCATTAAAAGTGAGATGCTCTACCAGCTGAGCTAACAAGACGTTTACAAACATAGTGTTTGTGGACGCGAATTATAGACAAATAGAGTGCATATGTCAAGAAAAAAAAAGCTAAATTTCCAAACTATGTTAAATTTGTTTTTCTAAGGCGCGGTTTATTTCTAATTTGTCTCTTTTTGGTTAAAATAGGGGCTATAAATTAGGATTTGCATTTAAATGAACCATTACAGTTTCGAGTACTCATATTTGATTTTGCTGCTAATCCCGATACTCTACTGCCTTTACAGATGCAAGGAACATGTTAAACCGAGATTTTTTGTGCATCTGCAATTCTTATCCGCAAAAAAAAATCTTCTAAAACTTGAGTGGATTGTAAAGATAGTTATCTTTACGCTTTTGTGCATCGCTTTAGCCTCTCCGATAGTAGTAGATAAATTAAATCCGCTAAACAGGCACGGTAAAGATATAGTTTTGGCAATAGATGCAAGCGGCTCCATGAACGCTTCCGGTTTTGATATGGAAGATGAGGTGAGCAACGGTGAGCGCCTTAGCAGGTTTGATATAACAAAGCTAATCGCAACCGAGTTTATACAAAAGAGAGAGAGTGACAATCTCGGCATAGTTTTGTACGGGGATTTTGCTTTTATAGCCTCGCCGATTACATATGAAAAAAATATGGTTGTGGATATGTTAAGTTATCTTACTCACGGCATGGCAGGGCAAAACACCGCCATAGGCGAAGCGGTAGCTATGAGCGTGCGGGCATTTAAGCACTCGAAGGCAAAGACGAAAATAATTATACTTCTTACAGACGGCGAACACAACAGCGGCTCTATCTCGCCAAAAGATGCCATAAAATTAGCGCAGGATGAAAATATAAAAATATACTCGATAGGTATGGGAAACAAGGGCGAAGCGGATGAAGCGCTTTTGAGAAAGATTGCCGATGAGAGCGGCGGGGAGTTTTTTAGCGCAACTTCAGCAAAAGAGTTAAAAAGTGTCTATGAGAAGATTGACGAGCTTGAATCCTCAAAGATAAAAAGCAGAGAGTATCTGTTGAAAAATTACTACTACCATCTATTTTTGCTTCTTGCACTTCTCTTTTTGCTCTTTTTACTATACAGGGAGATTAGAAAATGACGTTTTTATCTCCCTATTATCTCTGGCTTTTAGTACTGCTTCTGCTGCTTTTTATAAAAAAAGATTTCAGAGAGTTCAGGGTAAGTGCATACGGCTATATGTTGACTTTTGTTTTTATAGTTTTATCGCTTGCAAGGCCAGTTATAGAGCAGGAGCCGATAAAGTCGGAGCAGATTTTAAGCGATGTCGTTATCGGGGTTGACCTCTCATACTCTATGCAGGCATCAGATATTGAGCCTACAAGGTTGGCATATTCAAAAGAGATGTTAAAGCAGTTGGTTGAGGCAAAGCAAAAGAGCAGATTCGGGGTTTTGGGCTTTACGACAAACGCTATCGTGCTCTCGCCGCTAACCGAGGACAGAGAGCTTCTTTTGCATCTCTTTGGCTCGCTGAATGAAAAATTTATCATAACTCAGGGAAGTGACATTATGTCTGCGCTTAAACTCGCAAGAAAAATGTCCGGTTCAAAAAAAGTAACAGTTGTGCTCTTTAGCGACGGGGCTGATGAGCTCGGCTACGAGGCGGAGGCACATTTTGCCAAAGAGAATAACTTGAGAGTAAATATTTTTATGACCGCTTCTACGATGGGCGGAACTTTGAGACTTGAGAATGGAGAGCTGCTTAAAGATGAACTCGGCGACATTGTAGTGAGCCGTGAAAATAGTGCGGTAAAAGAGATTTCGGAGGCTACCGGCGGGATTTATACAAAAGATTTTAACGAACTGCTTGACGCTCTGGAGTCTCAAGAAACAAAAGATTACAAGGGTGAAGTGACGATTATCAGAAATATGGAGCTTTTTTATTACTTTATAGCGCTTGCTATCATTACATTTTTGGTAAGCGTGACGACGCTAAAGAGGTTTGTGGTGACGTTCTTGCTTTTTTTTGGGGTGCATTTGAGTGCCGGAGATAATATGGAGTTTTTCAATAAGGCGACAGAATATTACAGAAGCGGCGAGTATGAAAAGGCGCTGCAGAACTTTGAGATGGTAAAATCAGCCGATATGGAGATAAAATCTATAATCTACTACAATATCGGAAATTCGCTTGTGCGGCTGGGGCAGTTTGAAAAAGCGAGAGAGTCCTATCTAAAATCACTGACGCTACTCTACTCCAAAGAGGCTGATGAGAACTTGGAGTTTATACGAAATGTCGATGAGAAAAAAGAGATGAGCACTGGGAAACAGCAGGCAAAAGACAAATCCGCACTTGCAAAAAAAGAGTCCAGCGACAAGAAGCAAAAAGAGGGCGGTGGCTCAAATATGCAAGTAAGCGCAGAGGCCGGCTCAGGCGCTGATGAGGGCGGTAAAAAAACAAAATCGCAAAATCAGATAAATCTAGAGGGCGGCAATGCAAAGCTAAGCTCAAAACAGTATGAGCTGATAAACAAGAGGAGAGTAGATGAAAAAAAACCTTGGTAGAGCAGTTTTGGCGATGCTTATTTTTTTACATGTAGAAATTTTTGCCTCCACTTATACGTGGAGTGCTGTCTCCAATAAAACAACGGCTTACGTAAACGAACCTATATATCTGAAATATGTTTGTGAGTTTAGTGACAGTGCGGAATTTTTTACAATCGATTTTAATATAGCCGGCGAGCATGAAAAATATCTGCTAAAAAATCTAAGAGAGAGTGAAAATATAGTAGGCGGAAAAAAAATAAGCAGTTACGAATTTGTGCTTTTTGCCAAAGAAGCAGGCAAAATAGAGCTTGATTTTGATGCCATAATGAAGCAGACAAACAAAGAGTCTGTTGAAAATATGGTAATCGGAAGAGACAATATGAAAATAGGCGAGTTTGTAAAAAAAATAATAAAGCAGGAAGTTCTGACTCTGGATATAAAAGAGACAAACAGCACTATCGTTGGAGAACTTGGCGTAGAGATTAAAAAAAATGAGCCGCGTGTAAAAGCTTACGAGCCTTATCATATGCAGGTTGTTATTAAAGGAAGTGCCAATTTTGAAGCCATAAAACCCATAGCGTTTAAGATAGATGACGTGAAGATTTTTGCCGGAGAAGTTGAACGAAAACAGGAGCTTAGCGAAGATGGAGAGAGTGGAGAGTGGAGCCAGAAGTTTGCATTTGTGGCAAGCAAAGATTTTACGATTCCAAAGATAGAGATAGAGTACTTTAATTTAAAGACCCAAAAGATAGAGCGTCTCGCACAAGAAGCACTAAACGTAAAAGTTGAGGGCGGCTTTAGCAAAGAGGAGCTGCTTGATAAGGCGGATAACGGCGGTTTTAAATTCAACTACTCTTATCTTTACTACATTCTCACCTTTGTAGCCGGTTTTTTAGCTGCGAAGATAAAGATAAAAAAGAGAGTTATAAAGCTTAACGCAGAGGAAGAGTTTAGAAAAAAAATAGATGAAATAAAATCTCTAGATGAGTTGATGGTTCTACTGGCTCTGAGAGACTCTAAGAAGTATGAGCAGATAATTTTGGATATAGAGAGAAAAAAACTCACATCGCTTAAAAGCGCGAAGAAGATGAGCAAGTTAATATGATGTTAAATATTTTTTAACTAAAATTGTTTTTATGACAAGCTAAATTATAAGGCGAAAAGTGAGATATTTTTTAATTTTTGGTATATTTTTTTTAACTCTCGCTCTTGCAGATAAGAGCGTAGTAAAAACAGTTACTATAAACCAGATGCAGTATGCGCAAAAGTCGTTTTTGCAGGTAAAAGAGATTGCATTGCAAGAGGCAAAGAACGCTGCCGCAAAAGAGATTTATGGCGAGGTTGTAATCTCTGAGACGGTAACGGCAAACGGCAAGATTTTAGATGACGTTGTACGTGAACAATCAGGCGGCATTGTTCGCATAAAGGGCGAGCCTAAATTTAGAAACGGCGAGAATTTCGGAGATATCGTAGTAACCATTGAGGCCTATGCGACTGATGAAGATTTGCAAAACAGGAGTGTGTTAAAAGCAAGCGCAGAACGCGAGGAGAGCCAGAACAACGGCGCAATCAAAAAGATTGAGCAGGTTAAACGCGGTTTTTACGGTATCTGGAGCGGATTTGCCATGAGAGGGAGCGGCGGAAGCGGTGATATTATGATTAAAATAACCGACTCTGGGGAGGCGACTATAAACTATGACTCGCTACATTGCGGCGGCGAACTCATCATTCAAGAAAAAACGGCTGATTTGGTAAAATTTAAAGAGAAGCTTACCTATGGAGTGGATAAGTGTGTCGACAGACACTCTATCACTCTGAAAAAGCTAAGCAATACGCAGATGCTCTTTATGCAGTTTGACAAAGATGAGAGAGAGGTTTCAAAAGGCACTCTCTACAGAGAAGAGTAGTTACTGGTTTTTAAATTATGGAGCAACATGTATAAATTATTTCCGCTTGTTTTCGTATGTCTCCTAGCAGGGTGTGCCATCTCGCCGGAGACTAAGACATCAGAAGAACTCCCATTTTGGGTTAACAATCCTCCGGAAATGCATGCCGTTGGTTCGAGCGACGTCAATTTTCAAGGCATTTATATGCAGCGGCTGGAGGCAATGAACAAGGCCAGAAGTGATTTGGCGCATAATTTGAAATCTTACATTACCTCACAATTTGAAATCAGATCTAAATCATCTAACGAGAAGTTTTCAACTAACGTTTATGACAAAGTAAATGCATTGTCAGAGGTGTTCTTAAATGAGAGTTACCAAGTAGACGCATATATAGATTCAAAAAAAAGATTGTATTTACTGGTTGGGAGCCCAAAAGAGAGAATAAATAGTTTGATTGGCAGTAAAAACATTAATCCTGACAAAATAGAGCTGCCGGTGCTAAAAACGGTTCCATTTGATAAAGAAAAGCTTGTGCAAAGCAGATGTTATGACTCTTATGTACTGCAAAGCCTAAACACGCACTCAAATCTTTACCAAAACAGACCGGTCTGGTTTTTTAGGCCAAATCAAAATGGAGTTGTCGGAAGCATAGGAGTTGCAGAAAAAGAGGAGGGGAGAAACTTTTTAGAACAAAAAAGCGTCGCTCTCTCTCTTGCAAAATCATCCCTCGCAAAACGTCAAAAATCCCAAATTGCATCAGAGCATGAAGCGCTTAAAATTGTACATGATGATATATCTGGAAAACTCTTTGAAACATCATCTATTCTCAGAAGTGAAACTAATTTGGATTATGTCGTAGAGAGAGATATTTGGTTGGACCCGGATAGCTGCGAGCTTTATATCTGGGTTATCAAAAAATGAGCAGACTTTTAGGGCTTGCAAAATTTTTAACCGTTGCAGCGACTCTTCTTTTTGGCGGCTGTATGTCAAACTTGGCAAGTTCTGTCGGTGTAGATTTAAATAAAGAGTCAGAGCAGGAGAGGCTGTTTGCCCTTGGCGACTATGCGCCCTCGGCAGCTCTTGCAGATATAAATAAAAAAAGTATGCCCTCGATGTTAAGGGCAGGAAACGGCTACCTCTATGCAAATAATTATAAGAGCAGTATTTCTCTGCTTGACGAGTCTGAGTCGGTTATTAAAAACCAGCATGAAAGCATAGTTGCAAGCACGTCGGCCGAATATATGGCTCAAGTGATGATAAATGATGCTGCAGTTGCTTACCGTCCCTCAATCGCTGAAGCGATTATGGTAAATACATACAAATCTATTGATTATATGGCTCTTGGAAAGTTTGAAGAGGCGCGAGTTGAGTTAAACCGTGCCATTGAGAGGCAGCGACGCGCAAAAGAGACATATGCTGAGCTGATTGCAAAACAAAAAGATGTTATAGCCCAAAAAAGGCAGGAGAAGAAAACAGAGGGGTTTGACAGGACGATGAACAATCCGCAGATTAGGGATATAGTAAGACAGAACTACTCATCTTTAGAGCAGTTTGAGGCGTATCCTGATTTTATAAACCCGTTTACCACATATCTTGCAGGTCTCTTTTTCTTAATAGAGGGTGACTATGCAAAATCTTCATCGCTTCTAAAAGAGGCTTACGGGATGGTGCCGCAAAACGAGACTCTAAAATCAGATTTTCTTATGGTTGAGGGTGCGCTTGAGGGAAATCCTCTCAAAGAGAGATATGTGTGGGTAATATATGAGAACGGGTTGGGTCCTGTAAAAAAAGAGTACAAGATAAATATTCCTATGTATATGGCTTCAAACAAAGTTTTCTATACGGGAATTGCGCTTCCAAAGATGGAACCGCGTCATCGGGCAACGCCGACTTTAGCGATATTTTCTGCCAATGAAGAGGTCGAGAATACATCTGTTGTGGGCGATATGGAGAGGGTAATACTCAGTGAATTTAGGTATTCATACAATGATATCTTGACTCGGGCAGTCTTTTCAATGCTGCTTAAGACATATTCACAATATGAGGCAAGTGAGAAAAATCCATATTTCGGTTTGGCCACTGCGGCGTTTCAACTCTTAACAACACATGCAGATAGAAGAATTTGGAGCACTCTGCCAAAAGATTTTCAGGTTGCAAAGGTTAAAATGCCAGATGACGGCAAGCTTCACTTAAGAGCAGGAGCGCAAAATATGGACGTAGAGCTTGGCTTGGGCGCAAGACACGCCATTGTTTACGTAAGATTGCCTACGGCTATGTCAAAACCCAGTGTATCTGTTATAAATTTTTAGGAGCATTTATGAGATTAGTCGGATTAATTATGTTAACGCTTTTTGCGTTTATGGGATGCAGCAAATTGCCTGAACCAAACGACGCGATTGTAAAGGTCATTGGCGATTGTGGAAGCAGTGATATTGTCGTGAGCGATATCAAAGGGCGAAAGAGGGCTGATGGTTTTATGCAGGCGCAGGTGGTAGGCGAAAATAGTTCGGGCAGTTATCAAAATCTAGAGTACCGCGTTGTCTGGCTTGATAGCGAAGGGTTCGCGATAGATACGGTTTTATCAAACTGGAACAGTGTTCCGGCTTATCCGAATCAGCCTTTTTACATCAACGCAACATCGCCAAATACAAAAGCGAAAACATTTCGCCTATATATCAAAAGAGATAAGGAAGTAATATGCGACAAACAATACGATGGACAATAATTTTAGCTGCGCTTGGAGTTTTACTCGGCGGGTGTGCCACTAAAACCACAAATATTGATATAAACAACGACAAGGGCGAAGCGGTTATGGGTCTTGATTATAGAGATTTTCAAGCTGCTGCTCAAGACATGGTGGAGTCGCTCTTAGCCTCGGGTGCGGTTACCAAAAAGGACGGCGGACGATATGTTCTTGCAGTCTCACGGGTACTTAACGACACCATGCAGCACATAGATACGGACCAGTTGGTAAAAAAAATACGAGTAGGCCTGCTTCAAAGCGGTAAAGTTATAGTCACGACTGCTGTTGGTGCTGAGGGTGCAGAGGACAAAATGTCTATGCAGACAAGAAAAGAGCTTCGCGGCAATGAAGAGTTTAAACAAGAGAGCGTTGCAACAAAAGGCACCATGATTGCGCCGGATTTGAGCCTCTCAGGAAAAATTCTTCAACGAAATATCCGCGTAGACAGTTCAACTCAAAGGGTTGAGTACTACTTTCAGATGACATTAACAGAGATAAAAACCGGTCTGGCATATTGGGAAGATGAGAGAATTATAGGAAAACAAGGCAGTAATAAATCTGTTGCCTGGTAATGTGAATGCACAGAACAGCTTTTAAATTACTCTCTCTTGCATACGCTCTTTTTATCCTAAGCGGCTGTTCGCAAAAAGTCGCTATTCGCTCTCTTGAGCCGGCCGAGATAGACAGAGCCACTCTGACAAAAAAGGTGAGTGTTGCACCGTTTGAAAATGATTATGACGGGCTCTCAAACAAGATAGAGACAAATCTAGTCAAACAAAAAATTGAGAATATAAACTATTTTACGGTTATAAGCAGAAAAGATTTTGACAAAATCATAGCTGAGCAGAAGATACAAAACAGCGGTTTGGTAGATGTATCGACCGTTGTTGATGTCGGAAATCTGATCGGGGCTCAGGCGATAATATCGGGAAGAGTCGCAGAGGCCACATCAAAAGACACACACTTCTTGGAAGAGCGTACCAAATGCCAGGACAAAAAGTGCAAAGAGAGTGTTACTTATCTGGCGAGATGTACAAAAAGAGCGGTCGGACTCTCTGCGGAGATACGCATGGTTGACATCTCAAGGGGCGATATAATTTATGCGGATACCATAAACAAGCTCTCTGAATTCAAGCAGTGCCAAGACAGTGCTAACGGACTTCCGGCTGTTGAAGCGGTTTTGCAGAGGTTGGCAAATAGCATAGCCGATGATTTTGTGTATAAATTGATGCCGCATTATCGCAATTTTGAGGTTGTTTTGCTTGATGACCCAGATATTAAATACAGCAATCAAGAGGAGAAGCTTTTAGAGGCATCGCTTGAGTACATAAAGCAAAGCAGGTTTGAGAAGGCAGAGAAGCTTCTTGTAGATTTGATTGATTCTACGCGGCAAAAAAGTTACGTTCCTTTTTATAATCTAGGCGTTATAAAAGAGGCTCAGGGAGCATACGGCGAAGCGCAAAAATATTATAAAATGGCGGATGAGTTGGTGGTAGAACCTGTTGCTGAAGTAAGCACGGCATATGTCAGAATTCAGAGTTTGATTGAAAAAAGCAACAAAGCAAGAGAGCAGTTGTCAAAATAATGAAGAGAAGAATTAAAAAATTTTCAATACTATTTCTGCTTGCGGGCTTTATATTTTTAGCAGGCTGTGCGGCGCAAAAAGAGGTTGAGGTAGCGCAAAAAAAACCTCTGCCATCTTGGTACGTTAATCCTCCTCAAACAACAGCTTCAACGCTTTATGCCATAGGCGATGGCGAAGACAGGGACGAGGCTGTAAAAAATGCGCTAAATATGATGGCTTCAACGCTTAGCGTCTCAATCTCATCGCAATTTGATTCCCAAAAAGTTGTGCAGGAGGGTTTGCTCAACACCCATCAATCAACAGTTCTAAGCAAGACGCAAAGCGATGTTAAAAAAATCCGCATAAGCAATTACGAGCTGATAGAGTCTCAAAAACTCGGCTTTAAAAATCATATTGTTTTAATTAAATCAGATAAGCAGAAGCTTTTTTTGAGCCTAAAAAACGAGCTGGAGCAGAAGTTTGGACTCATAGACGCCCAGATGAAGTCGCTCTCTCTCCATCATGCGTTAGAGCAGTTAAATATCTACAAAAAAGCAAAAGATGAGATTAAGAACGTGCCGGACACCCTTGTTGTTATGAACGTTTTGGAGAGCTCATATGACGGCAAAGAGCATCTTCAAAAGATAGATATTTTAAACAGCAGCTATGAGAAGTTGGCATCAAGCATAACCGTTGCAATCATATGCGACGCCGAATCGAAAAACTTGGAGGCCCCTATAAGAGAGGGATTTAACTCTAAAGGAGTGCAGGTTGGAGACGGCAGCGGCAATACGCACTTTAACATTGTAGTAAAATCAAATATTCAAAAAGCCTCTTCGTACGGGTTCACGCTTGCACGTTCTGCAATAGAGATTAGCATAAAAGATTCAAAAGGTTTGGTAGTAGCCAGCAACAAGCTAAATATAGTAGGACAGTCAACTCAAGGGTACGAAGTGGCCAAAGAGAGCGTTGCTGTGAAACTGGATGATATGATAAAAAAAGAGGGGATAGGTAAAATCATAGGATTTGATTTATAGCTTTTACTATGAAGTTTTTCACCAATCATTAACCCCGTTTTGTTATACTCTATCAGCAAAAATATCAATTTATAAATAAGGCAGTTAATGATTTCCAAAATAGAGTTGATTAAAAAAGAGGTTAGCAAAGTAGTTGTGGGGCAGGAGAAGATGATTGACTCTCTTCTTATCGCTCTTTTTTGTGATGGACATATCCTGATAGAGGGTGTTCCGGGGCTTGCAAAGACTACAACGGTTAACGCACTGGCTAAAAGTTTGGGAGTTGACTTTAAACGCGCCCAATTTACCCCCGACCTTCTCCCCTCAGACATTTTGGGCGCTGAGATATATGACCCTAAAAACAACAGTTTTAAGATAAAAAAAGGTCCTATTTTTACAAATCTTCTCTTGGCGGATGAGATTAACCGCGCTCCGGCAAAGGTTCAGTCTGCTCTGCTTGAGGTTATGCAGGAGAAGCAGGTAACGCTTGGCGATACCACTTTTAAATTGGAACCTCCGTTTTTTGTAATGGCTACTCAAAACCCTGTTGAGCAGGAGGGCGTTTACCAGCTTCCTGAGGCTCAGTTAGATAGATTTATGCTAAAACTCATCGTAAACTACAACACAAAAAGTGAAGAGCTAGAGATCGCAAGAAGAGTTTCAAGCGGAAACTTTGAAGCTATATCCGCGGTAGTTACAAAGGATGATATAAACGAGATAAAAGAGGCGATAAAAAATGTACATGTAGATGAAGAGGTTCAAGAGTACATGATAGATTTGGTAAATGCAACTAGAAATCCTGCTGATTATGGACTTGAGAGCATTAAAGACTATATCCAGTTTGGAGCATCGCCTCGTGTCAGCATTGATATGTTTAAAGCGGTAAAAGCGATGGCGTTTATGCGACAAAAAGATTTTGTAACACCTGTTGACGTAGCGTACATTGCAAAAGAGCTTATGCGCCACCGTATTGTTTTAACCTATGAGGCTGAGGCGGAGGGTATTACAACGGACGAGATTATAGAAAAAGTGCTCCAAGCCGTAGCAATACCGTAGATTTGGAATAGAGTTATGAGCAAGCTGCAAAAAATCTTAGTTCGCGCAAGGCGCCAAGTCTTTAGCGAAATGGTCGGGAACAATCCATCCGTCTTTCAAGGCGAGGGGTATGACTTCATCGAGCTTCGGGAGTATATGCCCGGTGATGATATCCGCCATATAGACTGGAATATTACCGCGAAGATGCAGCGTCCTTTTATTAAGATATTTCGTGAAGAGAGAGAGCTGAATGTTGTTATTGTTTCAGTCTTAAACGGAAGCGTGCACTTTGGCTCTAAAAAATTCAAACAAGAGACCATCGCCGAAGTTGCGGCTCTTCTTGGATTTTCTACCCTTAAAAACGGGGATTTGCTAAGCTCGTACATCTTTACGGATGAGATTGTTTCATACACAAAACCTGGTAAAAAACTGCACCAAATCCATAGAAGCGTCGAAGATATTTTAAATTTTGACGCCATAAATAAAAAAGTTGATTTCAAAGTTATCGCCGATACGCTTTTTAAGAGATTAAAGAGAAAATCGCTTATTTTAATCATAGGCGACTATTTTGAGATACCTGACTTTAGGCTTTTGGCCAGAAAACATGAGGTGCTCTCTGTCATAGTAAGAGACCGACTTGAAGAGCATCCGCCCCAGATGGGATTTGCATCTTTGGTTGACCCTGAGAGCGGAGCGGTTTTGGAGGGCGATTTTAACGCTTTAAGCGTGAGAGCCTACTCCCAGAGAGTCGCTGCGCATGACCATAAACTTTTTGACACGCTAAGACGTGATAGCATAAGATTTACAAAAATATATACCGACAGTCATGAGGGCGTAGAGCTTCGCAGACTTTTTGAGGGCAGATAATGGCACAAGAGCAGAGTTACGATATTCCGCTTCATGATATTAAGCTGATTGTTGAGGTGCAGGAGTATTCGCTTTACTATTTTTTAGGCGCAACTCTTCTTGCTCTTATTTTGGTTTTGGGAGCAGTTTATACTATCTACATCTTGCTTCAAAAACGAAAAAGGTTTAATGTTCGAAAAGAGCATTTTAGGCTTCTTGACTCGCTAGATTTAAGCGATGCCAAACGCTCTGCCTACGACATCACTCTCTACGGTGCCACATTTAAAAATGACAGTCCGAGGCATCAAGAGATGTATGAGAATCTTATAAGCAGGCTTGAGATTTACAAATACAAAAAAAATGTGGATGCGTTTGATGGCGAAATCATCGGGTATATAGAACTTTACAAAGGTATGATTGATGTTTGACGGACTTTATTTTGAGTTCCCAAATCTAATCTTTCTTATTTTTCTTTTTCTTGTCTGCGCTATGTTTTGCAAGATGAGACTTACCTCTATCTATTTTCCGCACACGGCAGAGTTTTTGAAAAACTCTATATCAGCTTCAAAAACACTTTTTTTTCTAAAATGGCTCGGGATTGTTATGCTGATTTTGGCGCTTATGTCGCCGATAAAAGATGAGCCTTATGAGTTGGAGCCAAAAGACGGATATGAAATAGCCCTGATTTTGGATGCTTCGGAGTCTATGAAAGCAGAAGGATTTGACAGAAATAACGGACAGCTTACACGTTTTGACGTTGTAAAAGAGATAGTCGGTGATTTTATCTCGCAGAGGAAAAATGACAACATGGGTCTGGTCGTATTTGGAGCCTATTCGTTTATAGCTTCGCCGCTGACCTATGATGAAAATATTTTAAATAAAATTCTCTCGCAGCTCTATATAGGAATCGCCGGACAATATACGGCACTAAACACCTCCTTGGCTCAAGGCGTAAATCTTTTTAATAAAAGCAAATCAAAAACTAAAATAGCGATTTTGCTCACAGACGGATACAGCACGCCGCAGATAGATAAAATTCCACTTGAAATTGCTCTGGAGATGGCAAAAAAAGAGGGTGTCAAGGTCTATCCGATAGGAATAGGCATGCCCGATGAGTACAATCAGGATGTGCTGCTGCGCATTGCAAACGAGAGCGGAGGGGTTGCTTTTGGAGCATCAAGCGCCGCAGAGCTTCAGGAGGTCTATAAAAAGATTGATGAGCTGGAGAAGTCTGAGATAAAGAGAGAGAGTTTTACGCACACAAAATATTACTATCAGTTCCCGCTCTCTATTGCGCTTATCTCTTTGATGCTCTACATCTATCTTAGAAACAAAAGAGGGTACGCATGACCTTTTTGCACCCTGAATTTCTCTACTACATGCTGCCTCCGCTCTTTATTCTCTTTGGGCTTCTGCTTACACAAAAAGAGGCGCATGCAGACTTTTTTAGTCAAGATGTTATGGAAAAACTTCGCGTAAATGCAAACACATTGACGCTTCAAGCCAGAAATTCGCTCTTTTTCCTTATGGCATTTTTTATGATAATTGCTCTTGCGCAGCCTGTTATAAAAGACGGCAAGGTTGAGATAAAAGCAAAAAGTGCAGATATTATGATTGCGCTTGATATATCCGACTCGATGCTCGCAGCAGATGTCTATCCAAACCGTTTAGAGTCAGCAAAAGAGAAGGTGCTTACACTTTTAGAGGATGCGCCAAATGAGCGTATAGGCATTGTGGCATTTGCCAAGAACTCATATCTTGTCTCGCCTCTTAGTTTTGATACGGCATCGGTCGCATTTTTGCTTAGGGGGCTTGATACCTCTTCCATCACCGAAAAGGGGACCGACTTTTTATCGATTCTTGAAGTTGTGAGTAAAACTCAAAAGAGCCAAGAGAAGAAGATTGTTCTCATCTTAAGCGACGGCGGGGATAAAGATGATTTTAAAGAGGAGATAGAGCTTGCAAAAAAGAACGGCATTACTGTTTTTGTCTTGGGAGTTGCAACTAAACAGGGTGCGCCTATAAAGCTTCAAGACGGAACTTTTATAAAGCATAACGGCGAGATAATCATCTCAAAACTAAACGAAAAGATAGCAGATTTGGCAATAAAAACAGGTGGCGTTTACATAGAAAATACGACATCATCAAATGATATAAAAACAATGCTCAAAGAGATAATGAGCAAGAGTGAGGAGAAGGAGCTCAAAAGTCAGGAGATAGAAAAAAACAGACCTCTTTTTTACTATCCGCTTGGTATGGCACTTTTGATTCTGCTTATCGCGACAAGCTCATTTTATAAAAAATCACGTGCTGCCGCGCCATCAATCTTTATCTTCTTTTATCTTCTTTTTTCAAATCAACATGCAGAAGCCGGAATTTTGGATTTTATTGCCTTAAAAAAGGCAAAAGAGGCTTATGAAAATGGCAGGTTTGAAGAGTCCGCAAAACTTTATGAAAGCTATGCGAATGAGAGCAAAAACGGCGAAAGTTACTACAATGCCGCAAACGCATACTACAAACAAAAAAAGTACAAAGAGGCGATAGAGTCTTACAAAAAAGCAACTTTTGAAGATGAAGATAAAAGAGCAAAAAACTTCTCAAATCTGGGAAACGCCTATGCTAAAGATGGCGATTTGCAAAAAGCGATAGGGTCTTACGAGGAGTCTTTGAAAATCAAAGAGGACAAAGAGACGAGAGAAAATCTCCAAGAAGTAGAGAAGCTTCTTAAAAAGCAAGAACAAGAGCCTGACAAAAAGAGTAATCAGGATGAGAAAAAAGAAGAGCCAAAAGATAGCCAACAAAATAAATCTGATAAAAACAGAGAGAAAAACCAAGAAAAAGAAGATAAAAACAAGAGCCAAGATGAGAAAAAGTCTGACAAAGAGAAAAAAAGCGATGAGACAAAAAACGAGGATAAAACAAAAAAAGATGAAAAAAACTCATCTTCTCAGACAAAAGGGTTAAACAAAGAGAATATTATGAGCGATGCAGAAGAACAGAAGTGGATGGAGCAGCTAAATATGAACTCAAAAAGTTACATGTACAAAATAAACGACAAAGAGAGCAGCAGCATAAGCAAAGATGAGAAACCATGGTAGAAAATAAGTCAAAGGAAAAGAATTGAACAATATTATAAAATTACTGTTTTTATTACTAGTTGCATCACATTCACTTTTTGGAGCACTCACGGCTACGGTCGATTCAAAAACGATAGAGCTCGGAGATATGGTTACATACTCTTTGAACATATCAGGAGAGAAGATAAAAAGACCAAATATACAGAGGCTGTGTAACAGCGATGTAGTCTCTACCAGTTCCCAAACAAGTATGCAGATTATAAATGGAAATACCAGCAAGAGTTATACCCTGAGTTATAAATTCATACCGCAAAAGAGCTGTAAAATTGAGAGAGTTGAAGTTGAGATTGACGGTAAAATAGAAACCAGCAGTGAGATAGAGATAGAAGTAAAACCAGTAAGCGGAGCAAAAGATTTAGATTTTGAACTGACACTTAGCAGTGATAAAAAAGAGCTTTATGTCGGCGAAACGTTTGATGTAACACTGACATTTAAGCAAAAAAACGATGTTAGTGCCGTAGACAGCGAATTTACCCCTCCGGAGCTAAAAGGTCTTTGGGTTAGAAAAGAGTCAGAACCTAAGAGATATCAGGATGATAAACATACGGTTACAAAGGTGGTTTACAGAGTAGCACCGCAAAGAGCAGGTGCGCTGAAAATAACAAAAGCACAGATGAGAGTGGCTTCAAGAAACAGCAGGGAAAATAGCTGGGGAGCTTGGATTCCAACATTAAAATGGAAAACATATTTTTCAAACGAGTTGAATTTAGATGTAAAGCCGCTTCCCTCCGGAGTTGATTTGGTTGGAAACTTTACAATAAATACAACTCTCCAAAAGAGAGAGATAAAAGCAAATGAAGCCCTAAATGTTATAGTAGAAGTGCAGGGAGAGGGAAATTTAGAGGATGTAAAAAGCTTTAAACAAAATGTGGACGGAGCGGCTGTTTTTGACGAAAAAAGAGTGATTAGTGGCACGAAACTGACTCAAAAGATAGCTTTTGTAGCAGAGAGAGATTTTGTTGTTCCGGCTTTTAGCCTAAGCTATTTTGATACGAGAACAAAAGAGATAAAAACAATCTCAACAAAAGAGATTCCTGTAAAAGTAAAAAACGGCAAAGTTACGGAAGAGCTGGTTCTTAAAAAAAACAGTATTGATGAGAGTGCTGAAATAAAAACAAAAAGCAGTGATGAGTATGATAAATTAAATTATATTTTAATTTTTGTTTTCGGTCTGATTATCGGCATTTTAGCGATGTTTTTTAAAGAAAAAATAAAATTTAAAAACAGTAAAAAGAGTGATTTTGCAAATGATCAAAAAACTCTATTGATGAAACTTCTTCCGTATAAAGATGACTTGGAAGTAAAGGAGACAATCGAGATTTTGGAGGGTAAAATATACTCAAATCTAGAGATAAATTTAGATAAAAAAGTTTTAAGAAAAATAAAAAATAGGTACAAAATAGATTAGAAAAAATTATATACATTGATATATTTGTTTTATAAGGTTATCAAATGCAAAATTAATTTACAAATTTATTTTTGTTTAAGATTATGAGCATATAATTCCACTCGTTAATAATAACAACAAAATTAAGTTGTTAATTATATTGAGGAGAAAACATGAAAAAGTTAATCGGTGGTTTAGTAGTTGTATCAGCACTATTTTTAGGTTGTGATAAAAAAGCAGAAGAGGCTCCAGTAGAAACTGCAGCTCCAGTAGAAACTCCAGCTCCAGTTGCAGCTCCAGTAGAAACTCCAGCTCCGGTTGAAGCTCCAGTTGAAGCAAACGTAACAGCTGAGACTCCAGCTCCAGCAGCAAACTAATAACTTAAAGAGCAACACATTTTGTGTTGCTCTTTCTTCTTGATACACAATTCAAAAATCTATTTTTAATTTAATCTAAAATATCGTGAAGCCTGTTTCCTGCTTCTATATTTTTGTGCACCTTCTCCCATTCGTCATCTTGAATATTCTTTTTAAGCACTTTTAACTCATCTTCAAAAAGCTCTATCGCCTCAAGCAGATTTGTTTTATTTTGTCTAAAAATATCTTCCCACATATTTGCAGAGCTCTTTGCCAGGCGGCTCATTGAACGAAATCCGCCGGCTGCAAGAGCTAAGATGTTGTGTTTATTCTCTTGATGCATTACCGTGTTCGCAAGAGAGTATGAGATGGCATGAGGCATATGAGATATAAAAGCAGCATGGCGGTCATGTTGACTGGCAGACATAAAATGTTTTTTCATATTTAGAGCTTTAAATATCTTTTTAGCAACGCTTACCTGATGCTCTCCGCTATTTTCTAAATCACATAAAACTACTACTTTGTCGTTGTACAGATTATCAACGGCAGCACGCGGTCCAAAATTTTCTGTTCCAGTCATCGGATGGGCTGCAACAAAGTTTTTTCGTATCTGGGGAGGAACGGAAGCCACTATTTTTGCTTTTGTGCTTCCAAGGTCTATAATTGTTGTATCCTCTTTTATATCAACAAGGCTATTGAGCGCAGAAATAACACCATCAACGGGGATTGCTAAAAAAATAACATCATAATTTTTAACTTCGTCAAATTTTACTATCTTGTCAACCAAACCAAGCTCAATAGCCTCCTTCTGATGAGTCTCATTGTGGTCACTTCCGACAACGCTATCTATAAAATTTAATTTTTTTAAACTTATGGCAAGTGAACCTCCCATAAGACCTAACCCTATTATTGCTACATTCATCTCAGTTCTTCTTTTTTATTTGCCAAATTATACAAAGTTTACTTAATATTAACCTCATAAAAGGTAAAATCTCTTCTTATTTTATAATTATGGAAACCCAATGAGAATATTTTTAGCAACTCTGCTAACCCTGATCGCCGTAAACTCTTTCGCATACACAATTAAATCCATTAAATACGATGGTATGGTTCAGATGTCGGAGTCTGTTGCACTAAGAATGTTGAAATTTGAAATTGGCGACAGTGTTGATGACAAAATGCTTGATGAATCAATTAAAACATATCATAATCAGGGTTATTTTGAAGATATATGGGCCGATGTAGATGAGAATGGTGTATTGACATTTCATTTTAAAGAAAAACCGCTTATATCAAAGATAGAGTTAAAGGGATGGAAAGAGGGTGACTCTGAGGCTATGGATAGTATTATCCAGATAAAAGTGGGCGCACTCTATGATGAGAAAAAGCTTGAAGCTGCAAAAAAAAGAATTATTGAGGCGATAAATCAAGAAGCTAAAATTGACAGCGTTGTAGAGATCTCAAAAGAACTTCTTGATAATGGAAGTTACAAAGTAACATTTTTAGTCAATGAAGGCGAAGAGATAATAATAGAAGAGTTGCTGTACAGCGGAGCAGTCGGACTGGAGAGTGATGAGTTTGACGATATGATAGCCAATAAAGAGCGAGAGTTTATGGGCTGGTTTTGGGGCAGAAATGACGGAAAGATGAAGGTTGCCGATTTGGCATACGACCCTCTTAGAATCCGTGATTTATATATGCAGCATGGATATTTGGATATTGATGTAAAAGAGCCTTTCGTAAAAGTTAATTTTGATAATTACACAGCAGAGATGAGCTATCAGATAAAAGAGGGCGAAATTTATAAAATCAGCGGGATAAGTATAGAGCAAGATAAGCATGTAATTGATGATGCCCTTGTAAGGGAGCTGATAAAACTTGAAGTCGGAGAAGCTTTTAATGTACAAACATTTCGTGATGACTCGCAAAGAATCAAAACTCTTATTGCAGATTTAAGCTACGCTTTTGTTCAGATTGTACCGGATTTGAAAAAAAATAAAGAAAAAAAAGAAGTTGAAGTTGTTTTTAAAATTATGCCAGGCGAAAAAGTAAAGATTAGAAATGTAGTTATTTCGGGCAATAGCAGAACGCTTGACAGGATTATAAGAAGAGAGCTGTATCTTGGGCCTGGCGACATGTACTCGCTGACAGACTTGACAGATTCTAGAAATTCGCTTGGAAGACTCGGTTTTTTTGACGGAAATACTATCGAAGAGAAGAGAATTGACAGCAAGACTATGGATTTGGTTGTCAAGGTAAAAGAGGCTCCGACAGGAAATATCCAGCTAGGAGGCGGATATGGAAGTTATGGCGGATTGCTTGTAAGTGTGGCAGTTGATGATAGAAATGTTTGGGGCTCGGGTATTGATGTGGGCGTAAAGGCAGAGAGATCATCTCTGACTTCAAACTACTCTTTTACTATATCAAATCCAAGACTTAACGACAGCGATTTTAGCGGTAACTTCTCTGTTTATACTTCCGACTACGAGTACAACGACTACTCAGTATTATCAGATGGTTTTACAGCTGGAATCGGACACAGATTTACAAGATATATAAGCGGACATATCGGTTACGGATTTTCAGAAAATAGCTATGAAATTGACGCAAACTCTACTGATCCTAATAATCCATATTTTGAAGATTATGCAAAAAGTTCGGTTACAGTAAGTGCAAAGTTTGACAATACAGATGATTTTTACCTTCCAAGAAAAGGTTTTATGGTAAGTCAAAGTATAGAAAAAGCAGGTGTCGGTGCAGATGCGAACTTTGTTAAAAGCAGGACAAATTTCGGCGCCTTTAAGGGGCTTGAAGAGTGGTTCGGTTTTGATCTGATTGCTAGATACAAAGCTAGACTTTTTTATGTAAAAGAGACAGGGTATCTGCCAGAAGCAGAGAAGTTTTTTATGGGCGGTATAGGAAGTGTTAGAGGTTATGAGTCATACTCTCTTGCGCCAAAAACAAAACTTGACCCTGCTGCTTCTGATGGAGTTAGAAGATACGGCGGTGAATATACGGCATCAAACAGTTTTGAGCTAAGTTTTCCTCTTGTGCCAAAAGCAAAGATGCGTTTGGTTACATATCTTGACTGGGGTATTATTGGAACCAGCGAAGAAACAACAAGTGAGTATACGGTTGAAGATATCTCTCGTGGCGGCTTCGGTGCAGGACTTGAGTGGTTCTCTCCTGTTGGACCAATCCAGCTGATGTTCTCAAAACCTTTAGCAGAAGAAGAAGGTGACAAAACAGCCGTATTTGAATTTACAATGGGACAGAGATTTTAGAAAAAATCTCTATTGCAGAGTTGTCCAGTTGTTGTCGGTTTGAGAATATATCTTTAGTTTTAAAATAGTTGTGTCGTACCAAAGAGCTCCGTTTATCGGAGTTGGAGGCTCTGCATCTGAAACAATGGCGCTGTTGTACCCTCGCGTCTGTGTAGTTATCTCAGAACTCCCGTAGAGCTTAAAGTGATTTAACTCCCCCACACCTATCTCAAGCATCAGGTCATCACCCTGTGCGACGCTGTGAGTTGCATTGGTATCAAGAATCATATCCTCTCCTGAGCTAATCAGACGGCCTGCAATGTTTGCATTTGGCGAAATGGTTATATTTAAGTCTGCATAGAGCGCATTAATAGTGTTTGAAGCTCCAAGGTCAATGGTATAGTAGTGAATTCTTTTGCCCCAAGCATCAGTTCCCAAGCCTACAACTGTCGGCAAAGTATTGTCTGCTTCTTCTTTTAATAATTCAAAATATGAGTCACTCTCTACGTCCATTGCCAGATTCAACAATCTGCTTCGTATAACTTCAAGCATTGTTTTGGTGTTTTGTTGTTTAAGCATATTTGATTGGAGATGTGTGTAGTAGTTCATTGTTATAAAAACCGCAGCAACTACTCCCGCAATAACAACGGCAATCATTGCTTCCAAGAGCAAGTAGCCGCTTCTCATTATGAAATACCCTTCGACATATCTATCAACCCTTTTTGTATCAAAATTTGGGTCAGCACAACTGTATAAAACTCTATAAAAACGGCAAAAGCCATTAAAAACACGGAAATTACAGTAACAAGACGAAAAAATTTAGTACTCAGCCTGAGTGCGTCAGTCCTAGCACGAGAGCTAATCTCAATCATAACGGCACCAATCTGAGAGGATGAACCTGTACCTAGGAGCAGACCTTTTTCTACATCGTCATAAAGAACCGAATGAAAAATAAACTTACCGTCATTTTTGATGCTGTTTAAGCTCTCCTGAAGAGCTTTTTTAAACTTTGAAACCGACACTGTAGCTATAGCGGAGTTAATAGCTTTTTTAAATGAGATACCGCTTTGAAGCATCTCTCCAAGAATGCTAAATAGCATAAATTTTTCAAATTTTACAATGATTCCGGATGCAAAGGGGAGTAGAAGACCAATATTTTTAGCGACTCCCTGAATTACAAAAGAGTGGCTAAAGAGAGCGGTCAGTAAAATTATAAAATAGCCGGCGACAACAATAAGCAGTCCAAAAAGAATATCACTCATAATTTGTGCAATAAAAAGATGGTTTCCTACAAGGGCAATAATCTCTTTGCTATACTCAGCGGCTCTCTCTACCTGATAAGGAACGGCAAAAAATTTAACACCTACTACTATCAATGAGGCTAGAGAGAAATATATAAACGGCAGTGTAGTTTTATCGTTTGACTCTCTCTCAAATTCATCTTTGACCTCAAGATAGTTTATTATTTTTCCAAGCGCAGATTTAAAGCTTACTCCATGCTCGGCCATTTTAATAAACTGCAAAACATCCAATGAGCCTATGCGACTCTTCACTAGAGCCTCTGAAAATGTAGAACCGTCTTTTAAATCATTATATATTTTCTTATAGGTGTTGCGCTCCTTTTTTGTCTTTGCCGTAGTTGCTAAAAGATGCATGCCGCTCGAGAGATTTTTGCCGTTTTGCAGCGTAAAGTGCAATGTTTTAAGCATTGTATATAGATTAATTTTCATCCATATAACCCAATGAAAGAAGTTCTAGTGCCAGCGTGTCATAATCACATAGGCCCTGTTCAAAAAGGTACTGTGCTGATTGGTAGTAGCTAAATGTGATTAACTGATCCCAAGCTTTTAGTACACTGCTGTTTTTTAGGGCCATGTAGAAGCTGTATCTTGTTTTCATATCAGATGGAACAAATACCATATCTGTAAGGAGTATGCGGCCGTTGTAGCCGGTAAAATTGCACTTTATGCACCCTCTCTTTATATATCCTGAATGTTCTGATTTGAAATAAGACTTCCCTTTCTCATCCGTGTTTTTTATTTTACAGCTGCATAGTTTTAAAACAAGCCTTTGTGCTATTACTCCGCTTAATGAGTATGCCAATATGAAGAGGTCGCCGCCCTCGTCACGTATTCGCTCTAACGCCATATAGGCATTTGTAGTATGAAGCGTTGAGAAGACCATGTGTCCGCTATGTGCAGCTTTTAGTGCAGTCGTTATGCTCTCTCTATCGCGCATCTCACCTATTACGATAACATCAGGGTCTTGACGCATTACTGATTTTATTGCAGTTGCAAATGTAAAGCCAATATCTTCGTTTACCTGAAATTGGGTAACAAAATCTATCTTGTACTCTATTGGGTCTTCAATTGTATAGATAATTTCATGAAGTCTGTCGCGCTGAGTTATGATGGCATTAAGTGTTGTTGTCTTACCGCTTCCGGTAGGTCCGACGGTTAGAAAAAAGCCATTTTTCAGGTTTATAAAACGAAAGAGATGTTCATGCATAGGATGATGCTCTGGAAATAGTTGAATCAGAGATTTAAGGTTGTTGGATTTGTCCAAAATACGAATAACGATGTTTTCACCGTAGTGCGATGGTGCAATTTCTATACGAAAATCAACTCTGCCATCTTCAAATTCATGAGAAAATCCTCCGCTTTGCGGAGTTTGAACATTAACTAAATCTATGTTTGATTTTTCTTTAATAATTAGAGAGAACCTTTGAGAGAGCTCAGAGTTTAGCAGATATTTTGCTTGTATTTTTCCGTTTATTCTGTATCTTAGCCAAGAAAAATCTTCATAGGCGTTTATGTGTATATCACTGATTCCATTTCTTACACCATGGTTTAGAATCATTTCTAAGAGTGAGAGAACCTCATTATCATCCGTATCAAAAGCGTTGAATTGCTTTATTCTTTTTTCAATAGCATCTGGGTCTACCGATATAATAGCGCTAAACTTATCGTTAAATTCTCTTACGGGAATAGTGTGCTGAACAACGTTTTTGCCCAAGCGTTCTTGCAGCTCCCCAAGACGTTTTGGGCCAAGAAGCTCTTTACGCTCAATATAGAAATTTTGGGCATCTTCATCTGAAATAACTATTTCATATTTTTTAATCAAATCAAGGCTGTAAGTGCCGATGGACTCTTTTTTTTGGATAAAGTTATGTTCTATTGCAATTTGTAAAATATTTTTTTTAATACCTACGTGCTGATAGTAGTACTTCTCTTTTTTACAAATCTCTATCTGTTTAGGTGTTAAAATATTTTTTAGGTTCATATTGTTTTTTAAACAATTATACCATTAAATTTAACGAGATATATAAAAGTTTAGATAAGCCGTAGTTGCGTCATGTGTAAGCACATATTGAGTGGTCGAGTAGCTGCTTTGTAACTCTTGAAGTGCTTCGTCGTTATAGGAGCCGATAGCAGTTGCAGTGCTAAAGTAAAACTCACTTCCGCTCTGTGTAGCTCTGTAAGGCATGAACTCATTCAAAGGCGGCGGGATAAAGCCTCCTCTTCCTCCATCAAGCGAATATGGCGTAGTTGTGTTACACTCTAGTGTATTTAAAAGTGTATTGCTGGCAAGTGAGCCGTCACTCTGGGTGGGCATTATATTGCTAAGTTCTTTACACTGTAAAATTGTAGCCGTTATGATGTTTAGATGTGATGTCAATTCTGTTTTGATTTTTTCTTTTGAGAGGGTTTTGGTGTCTAGGTAGTTAAACGCAAAAATTATCATAACCCCCATGAGGGTTATGACTAAAAAGAGTTCGATAAGCGAAAACGCTTTTCTCATTAATTCGGATCAACTCTTTTTACGAATACCATGTGGTAAGTATTAGCAGCTGAAGCGTAGCAGAAAGCGTCAGTACTAAATGCAGCATTATTATAAGCTAACTTAGGTGTAGCTCCAATTGCTACTACAGCAGCGTCGGTTGCAGACAGAGACCAGCTATTCTTAAATGTATTTGTAAGAATGTTACAGTAGTCAAGCTTGTCCTGATTTGCTGAAGTGGTTGAGTCAACTTTCGTAACAAAAGCAATATCATTATCAGCAGTAGTACCATTTAAATCTATTGTAGCAACAGCTCCAGCTTTATAACTATATAGCTCCCATCCAGTAGCAGTAACTTGCGGTATAGCATCAGGAATCTGCGTCAACTGTCTGTCTGTAACCATAGCGGCTATCGTTGCAGGTACAACACCGTTCTTTACTTCATACAAGTCGTGTGCATTTGAAAGCTGTTGAGCTTGGTCAACAATTACATAAACACGAGCTTGCTTAGCAGCAAATGAAGTATCGTAGTAAACCTTGTAGTAGTTATAACTAATTACTCCAAGTAGTCCTAGCAATACAATCGCCATCAACATCTCAACCAGAGAGATACCTTTCTCATCCCTCTAAAACCTTTTCTTGTGTTACTTCCGTGTACCATTTTACATCCTTTATTTTGTATAAGATTAACCTATATCGGCAGCTGTTATTTTAACTTTAATAAATATGGTTTAATTTTGATTAAGAATCCATAATCGTTGTCGGTGCACTCTTTGCCGACGCAAGCGCTTACTAAATTTACTTCATCGTTTTTAATGATATCAAGCAATCTTTTTAAGAGAATATATGAAAAACTGTTGTGGATTGCCCCGCGAATCACGATAGTATCTTTTTGTCCTTCAGCGATGGCATCTATATTCAGTTCTTGTATGATTTGATTGTATTCAAAAATTTTCTCATCAAGCTCCGCAGCATCTGCAAAGACTACTATTGGCTTGCCGGCGATGCGTTTTAGGTCATATAGTGATTCAACATCCCTTTTAACAAGTTTGTCTTTGTATATAATGTCCAAATAAAAGAAGTAGCTGGAGACGCTTATGGTTATGAGGATGAGAATAAAAAGGATAACGAGATTATATTGTTTCATAACAGTATTGTACTATACCTTTGAATTTATCACTGCTCTTAACTTTCATGTTTGGAGGCAGCATCATTGTAAATGAGTCTATTTGAAGAGTTTTAATCTCTACGCAGATGTTCTTTTCGCTATATTTTACCTGTTCTAAAGTGCTGTTTGTTGCCTGAGTAAGACGTTCTATATCTTCAAGAACATTAACTATATCAACTTTTTGAACAATTTTTTCAGATTTTTCAAACTCATTTTTTACTATCGTTTTGTACTCCTCGGCAAGAGACTCTTTGTTGCCCTTGTTTATATCTGTGTTTTCCATATAGTAAAAACCGCTGTAAAATATTGTTGTTGTAAGTAAAATAGTAAAACCAAGAGAGAGAAAGCCGGCTTTTGCTTTGCGATTGTTCTCTTCAAGATTAAAAGATATAAGTTTTACGCCATCAGCGTTATCTACAAAAGCTGTTTCATAGCCTCTCTCTTGGGCAAACTCTTTTGGCTTATCCAGTATGTAGTCAATAATTCGTCTATATTCACATACTACGCCAACGTACTTGTAGTCAAGTTCAAATACTATTACAGTACGATTCTCGCACTCTGATACTTTCTTTAGAATATTTTCTTGTATGATTTTATCTTTTGGAAGAAATGCAACAAAATTTATACATGTAGGGGATTGTCTGATGGATATTTTCATAGCAGGCGAATCTAAATCATGTTTTGCCAGCGCATAAACACGGTCGCGAATCTTCTTGCTATTGCTAGTTGATTCGATACATCCCGCTGTGAAAATAGCCATTTCAGCCCATCACTTTATCACGTATTTAATAACTCTGGGAGTTACAATGATTACCATTTCAGTTTTGGCGCCGCCCTCATACTCAGTTCCGCCTAGCAATCTGGCATCTGTTTTTGCAATACCTGGGATTCCTTTGTATCCTTTGTCTGATTTGTTTCTAAAAAGCCCTGATATAACTATAGGAACTCCGGGCTGAACACGCATGTTGCTCTTAATGTTTTTTGTATGTACTCTCGGCTGTGTGTATGATACGCTGTTTACCTCAAAATTGCTGTAGCCTATAATGTCGTTTATTTCAAGAGAGATATCGGTTAAAACTGTTCCATCCATTATGTTGGAGTTGAGCGTAACTCTGATACCGCTTAATGCAGAAGCGCTTACCGTAGATGTTTGAGCTCCGCTGTCACCGACAGTTGTTGTTTTTAGCTCTTTTATATATGGTTCATCAAGTCCGTCGATAAGCGTTACATCAGTTCCTGCAATCCCCAGTAATCTAGGCCTTTGAATACTCTCAACTTTGCCAAACTGTGTTAGCGCTTCTGCAATTAGTGAACCTGACATGTCAATTGTATTAAACACTGCGCCAAAACTGGCTGTTGTGCTTGTTGCACCGACAGAACCCAGAGCCGAAGATGTTTTTGAGATAAAGCCGCCGTCGCTGCTGGCTGTCGGCATAATGTTCCAGTTTATTCCAAGAGAGTAGTTGTCGGTAAGTTCTACATTGTAAATGGCAATGTCATACTCTATAACGTAAAGATTGTTTCTTAAAATCTCCAAATAATTCATGATGTCTACATACTCTTTTTCTCTTGCAGAAAATGTAACGGATGATGTAATTGAGTCGTGTGCAACATTAAGCGCACCAAGTGTTTCAAGCGTTTTTTTCAGCTTATCTGCAAGGCCTGCAAGAGACGGTATCTTAATGGTAGTTGTTTTTGTGTATCCAAGATAGTATGTCTCATCTTCATATCTAATACTTAGTTTGTCGCCAATCGCTTTTTTTAGCAGTCTGCCGAATCCTATATTTGAAGCTGAAACGTAAACTTTTGACTCACGAATCTGCGTCTCATCATAACTCTCGCTTATATTGTTTAAGTTTGCAGAATTTGTTCCGACTGTGTTTGTGGCATTGATAATGTTTGAACTGGTTAAATTGTTTGTAGTTTGAGCGGAGTTGGCTGTATTTTCTGATTGTAGCTGAAAAATTATATCTTGGTTGGTTGCTTCAGTTATTAGGGCAATTACATCATTTAGCTGCGCACCTAAGATTTTTACCTGCTTTATCTCCTCTTTGTCGGGAATATCAGTTTGCATAATATGAAAATGCTCTGCGTTTACTTCTAAAATCTCAATTTTTGATTTTTTTAAAACAGGATTGTTGGAGCTATTTAACTCAACTCTCAACTCCTCTTTTAAAATCTCTTGCTTGTATTCGCTAGAGCATCCTGGAATCATAAAAAGTATTGTTAGAAGCAGAGCTAAATAGGTCTTGTTCATGTTAGCGCACCTGCTTTTCAGAACTGAAATACACCGTTTGAGGTCTGTTGTATCTGTCATTTAGAAGAATATAGTTGCTTGTTATTTCTGTTACTTTAAAAATCTGCTCGCCTACGTATAGGGAGTCATCTATTCTTATGACAATATTTTTTCCGCTAAAACTAACCAGCGCAAATTTTCCTTTTTTGCTCTCTATAAACCCAAAATAGCCAATTTCGGCATTTTGTCTTGTTGGAGTGGGCTTTTGTTGAACAACTGTTGTTACCGCCTTAGGCGCTTCTTCTTTTGGTTTTGGTGCAGTGGCGCTGTTGAAAAAAGGGTTATATGAAGCGTACATAAAAGTTGTAGTAATAATAAATAGTGTTAATATTTTTTTCATATACAAAAACCTTTAGCGCTGTTAACATATATAATAGCAATTATCGTGCCAAATGAGGTTTGCGCGTTGATGTTTGGTTATAAAAAAGAGATATTTATGCTACTGTTTTTTATTGTTTCTAGTTTTTCTATATTTTCTTTTGCTAAATATAGACTATTTTTAGATTCAATTTTTAGTTCGCCATTTTCAAAACTGAGAGTAAAGTCAATATTTCTTGGCTGGTGGCTAAGAAGAGCAACACTTAATGAGAGAAGGTAGCTAAGAGCGTTTAGCTGATTTGTGTCAGGAAGCAGAGATTTGAAATTGTCTATATGCGATGATGAGGGAAGTTTTCTTTTTGAGTATCTTGCTAGAGTTGCAATAAGAACTATCTCTTTGTGCGTAAAACCAAACTCCAAAGCATCCTCTATAAGCTCGTAGCTGTGCTTGTTGTAGGAGTAGTAGTGAATAGTGCTTCCGCTCATGCAGAGTTTTGCGGCGATTGCCAACTCATAACGATACTTTTCGTCTATTTTAAGCTCTTTGTGCGTCAGGTCAAACAGCTCTTTCGCAACTCTGTTTAGTTGATTTGAGTGGGCTTGATTATCAACATGAGAATCCAAGATATATCTTACCGAAGTGTTGTAGTTAGCTGGAAATTTATCTTTTGATGTTCTAAGCAAATCAGCCAGAAAAGCTCCCTCTCTGACTCCAACCCCGCTTGTTATCAGCTCTTTTATTTTAAATTTTTTAAAAACTCTAAGAAGTATCAGTGCACCAGGTTTTATAACATCAAATCTGCTGTTTTTTATGCCGAGTTTTTTTAGATTGTCTTCGTCTGAATCTATAATTTTACTAAGGAGAGTATGAAAATCTTCATAGTTTGGCTCGTAAGCATGAAGCTTTTCAAGAGGATAGCCGCTGTTGCTCAGTATGGCATAAGATATTGCCCTGAAAGTTCCGCCTATTCCTATTATCGTAGAAACGTCAATGCCGTCTAGCTTGGATAGCTGCAAGTCAATATATTTTTTGGCGCCCTCAATATCATTAAAATCAAAAAAAAGCTCTTTTAACCTTACCGTCCCAAGATTAAGAGAGATATTTGCATTTATATCTTTTTTATTAATTAGCGAAAATTCAGTGGAACCCCCGCCAATATCTATGCTAAGGGCATTTTCTTGTTCAGGCAATAGATTTGCACATGCGATTGCTCCGAGATAAGCCTCTTTTTGACCGTCAATAACCTTTATGCTCAGCCCAAGGGAGTTTTTTACGCGATTGATAAATTCTTTTTGATTTGGGGCATCTCTAAGCGCTGATGTGGCAACGCAGAGTGTTTTTCTTGCTTTGAAAGATGAGATAATAGTTAAAAAATCTTCAAGAGCTTCATAAGCTCTCTGCATTGGGATTTGTTGCAGATTGCCATTATTTTGGTAAGCATTTTGAGAAATTCTCACTCTGCTTTTTGCTTCATGAAGTATGTGAAATGCAAATCGGGAAGTTTTCTCATAGATTACCATTCTAACCGAGTTAGAACCTATGTCTATGACTGCTACCCGTTTTGCCAAACCTCTACTCTTCTGCTAGAATATTTTTATATTTAAACTGAAGCTCTGCAATAGACTCTACGTTATCTTTATCTGGAACAATACAATCAACAGGGCAGACAGATATACATGCCGGCTCATCGTATACTCCAACACACTCAGTACAACGATCCGGATCAATGAAGTAGATTGGGTCGCCCTCTTCAATAGCTATAGTAGGACACTCTTCACGGCACGCATCGCATGCAATACACTCATCATTTATTATCAAAGCCATTAAAATACCTCGTAGTTATAGTCCAATTTAAATATATTAAAAATATATTTTTTATGTGCTCGATTTATAGCGAAAAGAAGTTAAATCTATACTTAAGCAGCAAGCTCTCATATTTACTCACTGGTGGTGACTCGCCACTCGCCATCTACTCTAATTAAATTGATGTTAGTGGTATTTTCAATTAAACCATTTTTAACAATCACTTCTACCAATGCGCTCTCTTTATCCTCTTTAATGAGTTTTATTTTCTTAACGTCCAATTTGGAATACATTTCAACCATGCAATCCTGCACCAACTTAAGATCATCTGTATAGCTTTTTTTATCAACACTACAATCTCTAAGTGCTCTGGCAGCAAATGCCCCAGACATTTGATCTGTGGTGCTGTTTAGCAATTTTGATAAGTCACCCTTTTTAAGTGAATCATACATATTTTCAACAGTTTTTTCAGGAGTGCTGCTGCACCCAATAAATAAAAGTGTTAAAAATGGCAATAAAATTGCTTTAAAGACAGTCATCTTCTTCCTTCGGGACCCAATTTTATAATCATATCTGAAAAACTATAGCAGCAATAAGTATTCCATAAGAATTAGCTGGCAGGAAGAATGCATGAAAGTTTTGAGTTTAGATTTAAGCTGGCAACTGTTCCAATAACACCATCCGTTCTATTTTTTATGCTTATTTTTGCACCCAGTGCGTCGGCCGCACTTTTAGCTAAAAAAAGTCCTAGCCCAACACCGGGCTTATTTCCCTCTCTCTTAAACGGCGCAAACAGATCAGAACTCTCATCTATTCCGCACCCCTCATCTATAACTTCTATAAGCAGCCCATAGTTGTTTAGCGAACTTCTTAGGGTTACATTTTTGTCTTTTGGGGTAAATTTTAGTGCATTTTGTAGAAAATTTTGTACGATTTGATTTAGAAGCCCGACTTGAAGTATTGCCATAAAACCGTTTGGTTCAAAATGCATGTAGAGCATTTTTCCTTCGTTTGCGGCAAGAAGCCTAAAGTCATCCGCTTTTTGTTTTAAAACCTTTATAACATCTACTTCCTGTGGTTTTTCTAGCTGCATCCCCTCTTGGCGACCGATATTTAGTATGTTTGAGACTATTATGTTCATCTCGTCTATTGTTTTGTTTGTTACATTAAGAGCGTCTATATACTCTTCCGCAGAGCGTTTTTTTAGTAGAGTTACCTGATTTTTTAGTTTTATAACCGCAAGAGGAGTTTTAAGCTCATGGGCAGTCCCAATGAATAGCTCTTTTTGATACTTTACGAAATTCTGTATTCTTGCAATTAGATGATTGATGGTTGCTCCAAGCGGTTCAAACTCCTCCGGCAGCTCCTCCACTTTTATGGGGCGCATAAGATGTTCATTCATGTTTGAGAGTTTGTTGCTCAGTGTTTTAACTGGGGTTACAAGCATTTTAGACAATCCGATAGCATAAACTACTACTAGTAAAAATCCTGCAATGTTTATAATAAAAAGATAGTGAAGAATCTTATCTAAAAGCACTCTTGTAACTGTTATATCTTTTGTTATTTTCAGATAGCTTAGCTCATCTAAATTAAACGGATAAATAAGCGTCAGGTATGATTTTTTATCTTTTGTTGTTTCATATAGGTCAATATCCAAATGCTCTTTATTGAGATGCATTATCTCGATGCTCAATCCTAAATACTCTTCGGGTGTCGGTACTTCAGGACCATAGATAGACTCATTGCATGCAACATTTTTAGCATAGACCAAAAGCTCTTGGTGTTTCTCGTCAAAAATAGACTTTTCAATATAAAAATATAGAATTGATGAAAATATAAGTATGAGTGAAGCGGAAGCAATAATAAGTTGAATTAAAAAACTTTGTCTAATACTTCTTTGTGAGAACATTTTTTACCTACAATTTGTCTCTGCCACCTAAACGGACGCGTTCGTTTAGGTGCATAACATCAGTTAGTTAATTTCTTTAGGAAAACAGAAACGGTAACCGCGACGGCGGACAGTCTCAATAGTGGTTATGTTTAACGGTTTGTCCATTTTTTGTCTAATTTGATTAATCGCAACTTCGATTACGTTTGGAGTTACAAGCTCAGGTTCTTCCCAGATTGCATCCAGAAGCTGCTCTTTAGATACGATTTGATCACGGTGGCGAGCTAGGTGAGTTAAAACTTCAAAAGGCTTGCCTTTAAGCTCTATCTCTATCTCTTTATAAGTGATTTTTTCCTCTTCAGGATTGATGATCAAATCTTCGATTTCAATAATGTTGCTGCCGCCAAAACGAAGACGAGCTTCGATTCTGGCAACTAAGACATCAAAATCAAATGGTTTTCTGATATAGTCGTCAGCGCCGCTTCTTAGAGCTTCGATTTCACTTTCGTTATCATCTCTAGCGGATAAAACGATTACAGCAGTTTTAGGAGTATTTGTTTTGATATCCCCAATTATATCAACAGAGTTTCCATCCGGAAGCATCCAGTCCATCAGTACCAAATCATAGTTACGAATATCTAGGTAGTATTCGCCATCTTTAAGAGTCTCTACTACATCGCTTTGGTAGCCAAACTCTTTTAGCCCCTCTGCAAGCATTTTATTTAATGTAACTTCATCTTCTATAATAAGAATGCGCATAAATTATGTCCTATAAGTGAATATTTTGGCGGAATCATATCATAATTTTAGGTTAATTTAAAGTAAATTTCAATTTTTTTTAATAAAACTTTAACTTATATTTAAGATTGGGCTTTGTAATAATTGCTTAAACTTACCTTGCAGTCGGGTAAAATCGATGGTTTCGTTATCTTTAAATTGATGCTTTTTATGGTGCTGAATTCTTTAATTAACTTTAAATTTATCCCATTTAGTGCGTCTTCAATAAGCAAAAATTCACTTTTTATCATCATTTCTTTGATAATTTCGACAATATCTGCATAATTTATGAAGCTCTTTTGGTACTCATACTCAAGGGCAATATTGATAATCACATCTTGAGGTTTTACTCTCTCAAAATCTAAAATTCCAATGATACACTGGAACTTTAAATCTTCTATATGTATGGTCACTAAAGTACTCTTTTTTCTTCACCTTTAAAAAGACGAATAATATTTGGAATATGTTTGTAAAAAAGGATAAATCCTATTATTAAAACAGGAGAGTGAGCCATATCGGGGTGGATGATAAAACTTGCAACAATAAGAGCAAGAAGCGCAGTAAGTGAGGATAGTGAAGAGATTCTTATAAATTTTGCTCCAAGAGCCCAAACGACTAGAGCGATAACGGTCTCCAGCGGTAGCATAAACATCATAACTCCCATGCCGGTTGCAACGCCTTTTCCGCCCTCAAACCCTAAGTAAGGAGAGAAACAGTGGCCGATAACCGCTAAAACTGCTATTCCCCAGAGCGTAGCTTCGCTTAGTCCGATAGAATAGGCAACAAGAAGAACTATAACTCCTTTTATAGCGTCAAGTGCCAGTGTTGCAATTCCAAGTTTTTTTGCCAAAGAAGGGTCGCTCTCTTTTACGACTCTTAGAACATTTGTAGCGCCTATGCTGCCTGAGCCGCTTGCTTTTATATCTACGCCGGCAAATTTTTTAGCTAAAAGAAGACCAAAAGGAATACCGCCGATTAAATAAGCTGCAATAAAAAACTGAGCATTTGTGTTAAATAAAAAATCCATTCAAGACCTTCTGAAATATTTGTGACATTCTACTTTAACTATGTCAGCCCCTGCGGCAAACGCCTCTTTTGCAATTTCAAATGTCTCTGCTTCAACCTCTATCTTTGCGGTGAAAGGAATCTTTTTTCTAGCTTT
>DAIDMU010000122.1 GCA_027448805.1 Sulfurimonas sp.
TGGCTGGATGGGTGGACGCACTGGTTACTTCGCCCTTGCACTTCGTGGTGCAATTGGACCGGAGGGTGGAACATTTTTCCACCACTGGCATGTAATTTCTGTATCGGGCAAAGGCGGAAGCGCTACTGTCGGACAAGGAATGCGCGGTGAAAACATTGCAAATGTAGATGTTTACAATGAACTGACATATCCGCCGGAATGGCCTCTGTCATCTTATGAGATGTCGTATCTCTTGCCGCATCTTCTTACAGATACAGAGTGGCAAAAGAAATGGACGGCAAAAGGGCTAAAAGTGCCTAGTAAGCTCTCTGTATATATTCCTCGTATGTATAACCCGGTTTGGATTAATCCAGATGGATTTAGATGGATAGATGTTTTAAAAGATGAGTCTAAGATGGAACTCACTATGAATTTATCTCCTGTATGGTCAGAGACAAACTGGTATATGGACTATATTTTACCTGTTGGATTGGCTGGAGAGAGACATGACCAACACTCTGAGGCTACAATGCCAGCAAGATGGACATCATTCCGTCAGCCAGTTTTAAGGGTTGCTTTAGAAAAAGCTGGATGGAAACCTAAAAATCCTGCTCGCGCTACACTTGAAGCCCATATAAAAGCCGGACTTGGCGAAGTTTGGGAAGATAATGAATTCTGGTTCGAACTGTGTGTCAACTATATTGACCCAACAGGAAAGCTAGGTATCAAAAAAATGTGGGAATCTAAAAAGAACCCAGGTAAACCTGTTACTATTGCTGAGTGGTATGATGCTGCGTTTGGCGACAACTTGCCAAATCTAAAAGCAACAGCAACAACAGATGAGAGATACAAAAATTCAGAATATCCTGTATATGAGTATATGAGAGATTACGGTGCTTGGATGGAAGAGAATAATATCTACTCTGCGCAAGAGCGTGAAATCAAAGATGACGGAGAAAACTATATCTCTCATGGGCATAAATATGATAAAAAACATGTTAATATCAACAAGAGAACAGGTGTGATGACTGCAGAGTCACACGGTCAAACTAAACCTATCGGTATTGAAATTAACGGTAAGAAGATGGAAGGCTTTGCTACGCCTGATAAAAAACTTGACTTCTTCTGTGAGTGGTTGGCGGATGACTGGAAATGGCCGGAGTACGCTATTCCATTCTACCCAAGGAATGATCAAGAGAAGAAAGATATGTCACATATCGTTTCGCATGTAAACCACTCTTATATGACAGAGAAAGACTCTTATGCATTAAATACTGTATTTAGATTACCGTACAATATTCATACGCGTTCTGCGAATTCTAAGCACCTGATGGAGATTTCACAAAACCATGACCCGATCTGGATTTCAACTGGGGATGCAGCTCGCCAAGGGTTTAAGCGCGGAGATGCAATTCGTGTTAGAATCGTAGATAGTTTATCTGGGTTAGAATCAGGTTTCTTCGTAGCGATGGCAGTGCCGACTGAGGGTGTCCTTCCAGGTACACTTGCTTGTTCACATCATGGTGGAAGATGGAAGTTGACTAACTCTGTTGCTATTCCAAACGGGGTAAGCGACGGCAAAGTTGATTCACAACCGGTACCTAGAAATATTAATGACCCTAAATTTTTGGCTCATCCAGTTGAAAATGTCGGTAAAGACGGTGCTCAAATAAAAATTGAAGATTATAGCGGCAAGAGCGGAATTAACAGTTTTGGTGTTCCAACAGCTGAAGTTCAAATGGACGGCAAAGAGGGTAAACTCAAATATATAGAGGGCATCAAACCGTTTAAAGCAGAGAGATTCGCTGACTACAATAAAGACAGTGGGAATATCTGGTGGGATGGACTGAGCGGTTCATGGCAAAATGCTGTGGCAGCACCGCATCCAGATCCAATCTCCGGTATGCACTGCTGGCACCAAAAAGTTATTTTAGAGCCTGCTCAAGCCGGTGATAAAATAGGTGATATCTTTGTAAATTATGATAACAACTTTAAGGTTTATCAATCATGGAGAGATGAGCTGACACGCGGTTTAGATGAAAACTCTACACTTCGTCGTCCAGAGCATATTAAACGTCCTTGGGTACCTTTATCTCATAAAGCATACGAAGTTAAAATCAGTAAATAACGGCAAGGGGCATTGTCCCTGCCGTTAAAACGGACTTTCGTTTTAATGCTTAACATCAGTTAATGATTAGCCCACCACATCCTAAGCCATAGCCCCAAAGTACTCGTGTAGCCTACATCACTAAACACCACCTTGCCCTCTTTGTCATAAATAATAGTTGTCGGAAAGATTGATATTGCAAATTTTTCTGTAATCGTTCCATCTATATCATTTACCACTTTAAAATTTAAACCGCGGCTTTTTAGATACTCCTCTATTTCGGTATCGCTTCCTGACTTCAGTGCAATAGTTAAGACATTGTAATTTTCAGAGATTGTCTGTATATTTGGCGCTTCTGCCTTGCATGTAGGACACCAAGTGGCCCAAAAATGAATTAAAATAGGCTCGTTTTTTGGTAAAGAGTATGAGCTGTCGTGCAGAAGAGATACATTTGAAATATTCAGCGCCTCTTTGTTTAAGTTGTTGCTTCTGTAGAGGCTTAAAATATTTGCAAAAATTGCCATTAAAATAAAGAAAACAGCTATTTCTTTGATGTATTTAATTATTTTATTTTTCATTTAAATCCATTTTTTATTTATTTTAGCAATATAGTAATCATTTCTTGCTAACATTATATAAAGATAGGAGTAATAGATGTATAAAATAGTGATATCGGCAGTAGCTATGCTTTTCTTTATCGGCTGTAGTTCACAAAAGGATGTGGTTGGCAAGACAGGCATGTTCCAAAGTGTCAATAAAGAAGAGGCTGTTTTGCTACAGGATGGTGCAGATAAGCAATTTTGCCCAAGATGCGGTATGGATTTAATTAAATACTATAAAACAAGCCACAGTGCGACACATAACAACAAAACATATCAATACTGCTCTTTGCACTGCCTAGAAGACCATTTGGGCGATGGTATTGAGCTTAAAAATCCAATGGTCGTAGATGTAGGCAGTTTGAAATTTATTGATGCTACAAGGGCTTATTATGTTGTAGGCAGCAGAGTAAAAGGAACGATGAGTAAAATTAGCAAGTATGCCTTTTTAAATAAAGAAGATGCTGGAAAATTTCAAGCTGAGCATGGCGGTGAAATTACTGATTTTTATAAAGCGTTAGAGATAACAAAGAGAGATTTCAAATATTACAAATGATATTTAAAAAAAGGAATCTCTTTTAGTAAGAGATTCCTTTATGCCGAAAATATTATTTTGCTATAAAAATAGAGTTAAGACAGTAATAAATTGCTGAACTCAGCAATGCTGTTATCGGTAAGGTGAAAAGCCATGATAGTAAAATAGTCTTTACCATATTTTTCTGCACGCCGCCGTCTGGTTCTGCAACCATTGTTCCCGCAACGGAACTAGATACAATATGTGTTGTGCTAACTGGGGCATGCGCAAAGTTTGCCAGCAAAATAGTCATCATTGCCATGGCCTGCGCAACTGTACCTTGCATATAGTTAATTGGCTGAGATCCGATTTTTTCACCAATTGTAATTACGATTCTTTTATAGCCTATCATCGTTCCGATACTAAGGGCAAGCGCAACAGCTATAATTACCCAGTTTGGAACATATTCGGTAGCCGAGAGCAATGTTTTTCTTTGAGCTTTTATATAGTCTGATTTATCTTTGTCACTTATCAAATATGTCTTTTCAACTTGACCAAAAAAGTTATCTGAACATAAAATTGCCGTATGAACACTCCAACGCTCTTGCGCTGAAAGTTCCGAGTATGATTTGATACCATTAAGTTTGGTAGCAATCAGAGAAGTTGTGTCATAAACTTGGTTAACATTACATTCAGCAATCGTATTTTTTGTTTTAAGTGCGCTGATAAGATGCTTCTCATTTACTAGTTTGTTAAGACTTTCGTTGTTTTCAGCATAAAATTTTGCCAAGTTTTCGGCACTGTCTTGAGTATGCTTGATTTTATATTGATGCGAACCCATATCCAGTGCATAATAAGTCGGTAATATACCGATAAGAATGATCATTATAAGACCTATTCCTTTTTGCCCGTCATTTGAACCGTGTGCAAAGCTAACACCGGCACCGGTCGCGATGATTCCCATACGCATCCAAAAGTTCGGACGCTTTCTTTTCACCTCACTAGCAGGTGTTTTGAAAAATTTTGGATTATGAATAAATCTTCTCGTCGTTTTCATAAGTAAAAATGCAAGACCAAATCCTAAAAGGGGAGAGAGAGCCAATGCTGTTAATACACCATATAAGACTTTCCAATTTACACTTTGTGAAAACTCAAAACCGTTCATAACTCCAAACACTGTACTTACTCCTATAAGGGAGCCGATTAGTGAATGTGAACTTGAAACCGGCAAACCAAAATACCATGTTCCGAAATTCCATATAACTGCAGAAATCAATAGAGAATAAATCATAACTAATGTTGCATTTTGATCTGATGCGACCATGATATCTAGCGGTAATAGGTGGACAATAACATAGGCAACGCCTATGCCGCCCATTATAACACCAAAAAAATTCATTATGCCGGACATGATAACAGAATATTCTGCCTTGAGGGAGTTAGTATAGATGATCATTGCAACGGCATTTGCGGTATCATGAAAACCGTTTATCATCTCATAAAAGAGAGCGATAGCTAACGACAAAAGTAATAAGGCAATAGTAATACTGCTTATATTATTCAGTGCTTCCAAAATTACAGACATGTAGCGTCATCCTTTGACTTAATATTAAGCAAAAATTCTAGTTTAGCCGGAAATTCTAACCTTCTAGAATCGTCAGCCATATTCTAATGAAATAAATCAATCTTTTTTGATATAGGCTTTTATGATTTTTTGTGTCTCTACAGGTCTGTCTCCGGCTTTTTGTCCAAGTGTGGGAACATTTTCAAGTTTTTTTACATTGCTCATTGTTTGGGCAGTAACTTGACCAAAAATCGTATGTCTTCCATTTAGCCATGGAGCAGGAGCAGTTGTGATAAAAAACTGACTGCCATTCGTATGAGGACCTCTGTTTGCCATAGCAAGGACACCGGCCCTGTCAAACATTTTGTTTGTAAACTCATCTTTAAAATCTTTTTTCCAAATACTCTCTCCATCCCTGCCTGTTCCCGTAGGATCTCCGCCTTGAATCATAAAATCTTTGATGATTCTGTGAAATACGAGTCCGTTGTAGTAGCCATTTTTAACATGTGTGGTAAAATTTTCTACTGCCAAAGGAGCTACTTCCGGAAATAGCTCCAACTCTATAATTCCTTGATTTGTTTCTAACACAACATGAGGATTTTTACTCTGTGCACTTAGGTTTACTGAGAGTATCATCAGTAACGCAACTACAATTTTTTTCATTTTGTCTCCATTCTTAGGTATATGATAATTATATTGTATCTGGTTTTATTGAAAACTAAAATTTATGAACGGAGCTTTGTTGGCAAAAATCAATAAAAGAAGCGTATAGAAACAGGAATTTATCGGGGAGAAGAATTTGCCGCAAAAAAATTGCGACAAATTAAGGTTTACTTACCGGCAGCAACGCGGTCTTTAAGTATTCTAGACATATTTAATAGTGATAGTACATTTCTATTCATCTTAAATACCATTATTTACATAGCTGTAGCTATCTAAATTGAACTATAATAACTCATATAGTTGACTTAGACGATTATTTTATCTTGATTAGAGTTAGAATATTCTTAATTTTAAAACAAGGAAATTAAAGGAAGTATAGTATTTTCAAGAGAATGATTTATAAAATCGAAAGCTTAACCTGGTTTGCAATCTTACTTTTTGTTCCAAAACTCTAAAGGGTTTATGGGAATTTAGATTTAGAGTTTTTTAACACTTTATGGAACAAATAAGAGTTATATTATTTAATCTGTTCCAAAACCTAGAGCTTGAGGCACACTACAAATAGTGTCTAGTTTATAGGGGACATTCCATAATAAGAAAAAAACAGTTACTGAGCTGTACATTACTAACTATTAGTATTTCTAAAAAGGAAACAGTCAAACTGTTTCCTTTTTTTAATATTTAATCTATTGTAAGCAGATGCTCTTGATACCATGACCTAGGTGCTAGCTTTCTATATTTATTTACAGTAAATCTTAGTTTACATTTCCCGAGTCGATTACCACACTGACATGGACATGCCAATTTATTGGCAATTCTTTTATTTAAACTTAACATGTTTATGATATTTTTAACTATTTCTTTCTTTTCAACTTCAAATATTTGCATATATTCGCCAATAATTCCATCTGTTCCATGTGCTAATTCACCAAAAATCAAATCATAGTCATATTTTATTTTCAAAGATATTGCATATAAAAAAGGAACCAAACAATATTCTGCGAAACCATTTAAAGTTGGTTTTTTATTAATTAGAGTTAATAATTTTATTGGGGAACCTAAACAAAAAGTATCCCCAGAATTTATATGATAATCACTTATTTTTGGAATCTTGTCTTTTAATTCCACAACTTCCGGTATAACATGAGGAAATTTATTTGAAATATAAATTCTAAGATTATATGTTTCATCAACTTCTGGAAAATTTTGAAATTTAGTTTTAAAGGAAAAGTTCCCTTCAAGCATCAAGCCATCTTTTTTAGATGGCTTGATAGACATATGTGGATTATCATTTAAAAAGTCTTTTAAATTAACTTTTTTGAATAAATCCATTTAATCTTTTCTCCACGGACTAGCATTTTGATTATTTTCAATATCATAAGATTTTGATGGTGCAACAGTTGCAACAAGTAACCCAAGGGTATTTACAAGTGTGTCAATAGATATTTTTACTGAAAACTTATTGACAACTTGCTCTGAGACGAATCCACTATTATCACTTCCAGATATTGATCCAAAATC